>JAHJSQ010000029.1 GCA_018830325.1 Gammaproteobacteria bacterium | reverse complement strand
ATTCGGCCTCGGGGTGCCCGTCAAAGGACGCCGTGAATACGTCCATGTAGGCTCTATGCCAGCTCCATGCTGGCAAAGCCTTTACCGAGCACCCCGAGGCCTCCTCCGGCACTGCCGAAATTTGAAGTGCGAAAGGTATAAGCCCATCGTCGATTAAATTTCGGCACTTCAATACCTTCTCCCTTTGGGAGAAGGTTAGGATGAGGGAGATAAAAAGCTGAAACTTGATGCGTGTGTATTATAAACCTAACTTTCATGAAGGCCCGGCAAATGAAAGCGCGTGGCGTTGGTGGAGGGTGCGGTCACTCGCCCGACAGGACGCCGTAAATACGTCCATGTAGGCTCGACGGCGGCTTTCCCTGCCGCCGACGCCTGTCGGTCGAGCAACCGCACCCTCTCCGGAACCGGCATTGCCAGAACGGAGTTTTGCATATCGAAAAATTAGATAAGGAGTCCGAATCTACGAACTTTCACAGTAAAATCGGTAGTTTCACCATAAAGCACATGCAGTATATTAGTTAATTCAATAGGTTGCTTTAGCAACCCACTAATTTTTCGGGTGAACGAAAGTTTTACACAAACGGGTAAGAAGCTATTCTTCATGATCTTCATGGTGAAATGCTTTTTTAGGATCAACCAATTCAAGTTCTTTAATGCGCGATGACAAGGAGATGATATGAAACCGGACAGCCTCTCGATCAAAAAACGCTATGACCGACTTGCGCCTTATTTCGACAGCCTTGAAGCCGTCATGGAAGGCTTATTTTTCAAAAAATGGCGCAATCGCTTATGGGCCAAAGCCGAAGGCGAGCATATTCTTGAAATTGGCGTCGGCACCGGTAAAAACTTCGATTATTACCCGCATGGCGCTCGGATAACCGCAATCGACTTCAGCGGCAAAATGCTGGATATTGCAAGACACAAAAAAAACCGAAAACAGATCGATGTCGATCTTCATGTAATGGATGTCGAATCGCTTGAATTTGCCGATAATTGTTTCGATACCGTGATTGCCTCTTTCGTATTTTGCTCGGTACCCTCGCCCAGAAAAGGGCTCAAAGAATTGCATCGAGTCTTAAAACCGGGCGGACAAATCGTGCTGCTCGAACACGTTTTAAGCTCAAGACCTTTGGTTGCTCGCTTGATGAATCTATTGAACCCGCTGACAGTTTCATTGGTCGGCGCAAACATCAATCGGCAAACGATCAAAAACGTGCAAGCCTCCGGCTTCAGTTCGATTCATGTCGACTCAAGCAGCGGCGATATTATTAAACTGATACAAGCGCGAAAATAAAGTCGATTGACGAACATCTCCCTCGTTCGCGTGATCAGTTCTTCATGACATGCAGCGAATAAACCCCGTTGTCAAAATCGTCGAAATAATAATCTACCATCGGATTATGAATCCGCTGTTTGTTCTGGCTGACCGTCAAATTGCATTCCGCGACATAGGTTTGGTGGCTGGCATTATCGACTAAGACATGATACCAAGGTTGATCCTTTGCGGGTCGACTGCGCGCGACTTTTTCGTACCATTCTTCTCCGCCGCGAAACTCGAAATCGACATCGTAGATAACCCCTCGGTAATTAAACAATTTATGATGAACGATCTGCCCTAAAAAATATTTTGCTTCTTTCATAACCCGTCTCTTCAAGCCAAGCCGCTCTTATATCCAAATTTGCCGCCACATCGTCCGCGCAAAATCCGACTTCAATAAAAGAATATCATAATCATCACAAACACCCTAAACCGCCGAAAATGCATAAACCGAGAATTGCTGAAAAATTCTAAAGTTTTTCGCTACGAACCTAACGAATTGGTTAAAATACCAGCAATTCCCAATTTGGAGATCAAAAAGGGTGTGGGGTATGCTTGGCGAGGATGTCGGCAGCATGGCAGATTTTTGCTCCTGCAAAATCTGCATTCAGGCCATCCTTGGCGTTCGAGCTGCCGCCAAGCCCCCAGGGATGGGTTTACCCAGCACCTAAATTCCATAGTTCATTGGCTATGGTTAACTATTTTGGGTAATTTAGGTGCTGGGTTTACGGCGTTCCTCGACAGGCATACCCCACACCCTAAAATCGGCGAAACTGCTCAAACTGGGAATTGCTGTTAAAATACAGCCCATTACATTATTTCGATTAAACGACGTGAAGCCTCAGATAAAAAATCTTGTTCAAACCCGCATTCCAACCCGTTACGGCGAATTCGTTCTGCATTATTACAGCAACAACATCGACACTAAGGAGCATGTAGCCTTCGTAAAGGGTTCAGTCGCAAACAAAAATCGAGTTCCGGTTCGCATCCATTCCGAATGCTTCACCGGCGATGTCCTCGGTTCGCGGCGTTGCGACTGCGGCGAACAGCTCGACAAAGCGCTACAGATCATCAGCAACGCGGGGCAAGGCGTGTTGATTTATTTACGCCAAGAAGGACGCGGTATCGGGTTATTGAAAAAACTTCAGGCTTATAACTTACAGGACCAAGGCATGGATACGGTCGATGCCAACATTCATTTAGGTCATTTGGACGACGAACGCGACTACACCTTCGCCGCGTTAATGCTACAAGACTTAGGCGTCAATTCGATTCGTTTGATCACCAATAACCCGAGAAAAATCGATGCATTGACTCAACTCGGCATCAAAGTCGAGGACCGCATCCCGATCGAATCGGTTTTCCATAACGACAACCGCGCGTACTTGACCACCAAAGTCGAAAAAATGAGTCACTTGTTAACCCTGCCGAATGAAGACAAAGACTAAGGATTTGGTCGTAAATAACTTCCCTATTTTAAGGAGGGTTCGGTTGCTCGATTGGCAGGTGTCGGCGGCAGGGCAGATTTTTGCTCCTGCAAAATCTGCATTCATGCCATCCATGGCAATCAGTCGCCGCCGTCAAGCCTACACGGACGTATTCACGGCGACCTGCCGAGCGAGTGACCGAACCCTCAACAAGGCTCATAGTTCCAGGACATTATTTATCACGAAATCCTAATCGCACCGTCAAACTTCTGCCGGCAAAACCGTTTCCACCAAGCCAACCCAATAGGCGGCTCCCATCGGTAAAATAGCATCGTTAAAATCGTAATGCGGATTGTGCAATAAACAACCGCCTTCCGAGGGGCCGTTACCGATCCATACATAACAACCCGGCACTTGCTGCAGCATAAACGCAAAGTCCTCCGAGCCCATGCTCGGCACCGGACACAAATCGACACCTTCGCTTCCCGCCACCTTTGTTGCCGCCAGCAATGCCAACTCGGTCGCATTCGGTTCATTGACCAACACCGGATACCCCGGATTCTCGGGATTGAATACAACCGACCCGCTAACGCCCAATCCCGCACAAATTCCTTCGACCGTCTTTCTAATCTTATCGGCAATCAATTCCTGCACCGCTGGCTTAAAGCATCGAAACGTACCTCGCAGCACAACCGACTCGGGTAAGGCATTCCAAGTATCGCCGCCATGAATCTGCGTAATGCTAACCACCGCCGAATCGAGCGGGTCGACCGTACGGCTGACAATGCTTTGCAAAGCACTGATTACTTGCGCGGCGGCAACAATAGCATCGTTACCTAAATGCGGCATTGCGGCATGAGCGGCATGCCCGGTGACAACAATCTCGAAACAATCGAACGAAGCCATCATCGGACCGGATTTAACGGCAAAATATCCTTCCGGAATATCGTGATAATTATGCATACCGAACACGAAATCGACTGGAAACAACTTAAACAAGCCGTCATCGATCATCCGTTTCGCACCGGCCCGGCCTTCCTCGGCCGGTTGAAAAATGAAATATACGGTTCCATCGAATTGAGGACACCGACTTAAATATCCTGCCGCGCCGAGGAGCATCGCACTATGACCATCGTGCCCGCAAGCATGCATTTTTCCATCATGCTTCGAACGATGTGCAACCTTATTTTGCTCTTGAATAAACAAAGCATCCATGTCCGCTCTTAGCGCAATTTTTCGAGAACTCGTGCCCGCCGTCAAGCTCGCTACAATACCGGTTTTCCCTAAACCTTGATGAACATCAAGCCCGAATTCCCTTAATCTTGCGGCAATAAAACGAGCCGTTTCGTTTTCTTCGAATGCGGTTTCAGGAAATTGATGCAAATGCCGCCGCCATTGCCGCATTGAAGCATGCCATTCCGATAATTTTTTTACTGTCGTCATAGCCAATCCGTTTATTTTATCTTTCGCACATTAAATTTCGGCACCGAACACCCGTTAAAAATCCAGCACCTAAATTAACGAAGATTATCACTTATCGTCAGTAGCCTATGGTTTTAGGCGCTGAGTGCATGACAGATTTGCAGAAGCAAAATCCGCCCAACACACTGCGTCTCCATACACTACTGTCGAAATGTGGTGCTCGATCGGGATAACAAAAATAAATCTTGTTTTCTTTTTGTTCTTTATGTACTATTTTTACAAAACAAATAGAGAACAGATTATGCAGCTTTTAAATTTAACCCGCAAACAACAAGAAGTGTTTGATTTTTTACTCGATCAACAAGACTTTGCACATCCACCTACGCTCGACGAATTATGCGCCGCTATCGGACTAAAATCGAGAGGCTCGCTACACAAACATATTCAAGGACTCATTAAAGCCGGCCTAATTGAAGCACCTAATCGAAAACAACGCGGCATCCGCTTAACAGCCTACGCCTTGGCGCTGAAAGAACCTTCGGCTAACGATCAACGCAATACGTTACCGTTGGTCGGTGCAATCGCCGCCGGCAAACCGATCGAAGCCATTGAAAATATCAATTACATGCACGTCCCCGACCAACTCAAATCCGAAAAGCCTTGCTACATCCTACAGGTCAAAGGCGAATCGATGATCGACGTGGGTATTTTCGACGGCGACTGGGTCGTCATCGAACAACGCAGCCACGCCCTTAACGGCGAAATCGTCGTAGCATTGATCGACAAGTTGGAAGCCACGCTCAAAATCATCGAACAGTACCCGCATGAAACAGTACTAGTTCCGGCGAATTCAGATTTAAAACCAATGCGTTATAAACCTCATCAAGTTGAAATTCAAGGTGTATTGATCGGGCAAATGCGCAGTTATCGACACAAAAACCCATCCCACCACCTAACCGGAGAAAAATCATGACCCCACGTTATCATATGCAGGATCAAGTCCATGACCGTATCAAAGATCTGATGGGCGAAAACGAAACTTTCCCCTGGAGCGGAGGCCGACTACAGAATTTCGCCGCACCGGCCATTATCGTATTATTTTTGCTGCTTGGCTTGAATTGGTAAACATGACTCTATACTTCGTGCGAGCTCAGCATGAAAGTAGCGCGTTAATGCATAGCATGCTATAAATTAACGCGCGGTTATAAACGGCTAAACCGGTGCCAAAAAACAATTGCTAACCCTAGAGTAAGCATTGGACCCACTAAAAGAGCTAAAAAACACAATTATTGGACGAAGTAACACATTGGTTGTTGATCAATGAATGAGGGCGAGTCACACCGCACATCTATAGACTCATTAGTTTCGTGCCTACCATGCTTTCCGTGAACAATGCTCTGATTTCAAGTAATATGCAGAATATTCATCCAATTTGGCCTTCACCTTTTCTAAACGATTAAATTCACTATGATCAAACATATCCACATGCTTTTTGTCGCGCTGTCCATCATCAGCTTTACCGGGCGCATATTCTTATCGGAAACCCATTCTGCATTACTATCGCAAAAATGGTTAAAAATAGCCCCGCATGTCATCGACACGGTGCTGCTAATCAGCGGCATTTCATTGGTTTTTATCGGCGGCTGGCTTTCGACCGATTTCGGCTGGATCATTGCCAAAATCGTGGCATTACTGGGTTATATCGGCCTAGGTGTCGTGGCGATGCGCAGTCAAGGAAATCAACGCTGGCTGGCATTTGCGGGCGCCTTACTGTGCTTTATTTACATTGCGCTCGTGGCCGTCAACAAACAAGCCTTTTTCTTTCTATAACTCTAACCCGGAGCAATATCCCAGCAATTCCCAATTTGATAATAAACAAGGGTGTGGAGCGTGCTTGGCGAGGATGTCGGCAGCAGGAATCTGCCGTCAAGCCCCTCTCGGTCTGTTGACGTCATAGTCATGTTCACAATAAAGAATCGAGTTGGGTGCGCAAGGCATCGGCGACGCAGTCGAACTCATTTTCAATAGTTGTTATTAAATCCGATAGATCTTGCCACTGTGCATCGATCGCCTGAGTCTCTAAACGTTTACAGACTGCGGATAAGGTTTCAGCGCCGAGATTGGCGCTAGACGACTTTAGGCTATGCGCGGTTTTTCTCACGACATCCCTATTCTCTTGTGAATAAGCCAACTTGATTGTTCGAATTTGTTCCGGCGATGTCTCTAAATAAATCGTTATGATTTTCGTTAAAGTAGCGATCGAACCGCTGGGATCTAAGTTTCGAATTTTAGCGAGCGCATCCATATCCAACACCGAATGATCGGAACTTTCATTTGATTTTATTGAAACGCTTTGAATTTTATGTGGCAACCAATACTTCAGCTTATCGATTAAGTCTTCGACGATAAAAGGTTTGCTCAAAAAATCGTCCATGCCAACTGTCGCGCAACGTTCCCGATCACCGGAAATCGTTGCCGCCGTCAACGCAATGATGGGCGTTTTAATCCGCTGCCACTCGCATTCGAGCGTACGAATTTTTTCGGTGGCCATATAACCATCCATGATAGGCATCTGGCAATCCATCAAGATCAAATCGAAATCATGCTCGGCAAACTGCTCGACGGCTTCGGCACCATCGGCGCAAAGAGTCGTGTGGCATTCGAGGCCGACAAGAATGGCCTTAGCGAGCTCTTGATTAACTAGGTTATCTTCAACCACTAAAATAGCCGCTTCCGGAAGTTTAACTAAATCACATCGAGAAGAACTCTCTCCTAGCCCGGAAGAATTATCCGTGGCAAGATCGGTAGGCTTGATAAATTTTTGCAAGTCGACTAGCTGATAGGGTTGATTCAAATAAGCCTCGGCCTGTTCGGATAATTCCGCATTGCCCCACAATACTGTCCGTAACCCGGTTAATTCTGGCGCCTTGACGATCTCCGTCAAGAAGCCGCTAAGCCCCGACAAGCGATCGTCAATCACAATCGTATCGAACGCCTCGGCGTTATCGAAAGCCTCGCGCAGCGTCGCTAATGCTTCATGAGTTGCTGCCGAAGTTAACACGACTCCCGACCAGCCTTGTATCTGCCTCGTCATAATATTAACCTTCGTGCCCGGCTGAGCCGCAATTAAGACCTTACAACCTTGTAAAGACATTCCAGGCTCACTGTGCGTCGGTGCCGGCCTTTCCAGCGCCAGCTCCACGGCAAATCGAGATCCTACGCCCGGTTCGCTGCTGCAGTCGATAGCACCGCCCATTAACTCAACCAATTGGCGGGTAATACTCAAACCAAGCCCGGAGCCTCCGTATAAGCGGCTCGAAGATTCATCGGCCTGAGTAAAGGGCTCGAAAATGAATGTGAGATTGTCCGGCTCGATGCCGATGCCGGTATCTTGAATTTCGATGCGATAGCGAACCGACAAAGCATTTTCATCCAACAGCCGCACCCTAACAATCACTTCGCCTTGATGCGTGAATTTAAGCGCGTTTCCGACTAAATTTACCAAAATTTGATGCAAATGAGCCTGGTCCCCGCATACCCAAGTCGGTAATCCCGGCATCACGTCGAAACACAAATCGACATTTTTAGCCGCCGCTTGCGCCGAAAATAAATCGGCAATTTGATTCAACGTGACATAAAGATCGAAATTGTCCGAATGTAAATCAAACTTACCGGCTTCGATCTTCGAAAAATCCAAAATATCGTTGATTAATGATAATAACGACTGCGATGAATTAGCGATCAATTGCACATAATGCCGTTCTTGTTTATTCAAACCCTCTTTCAGCAATAATTCGCTAAAGCCGATGATCGCATTCATCGGTGTCCTGATTTCATGGCTCATGTTAGCCAAAAATTGCGATTTAGCCTGATTCGCGGCTTGCGCTTCTTCAGCCAGCATGACGGCTTTATCGGTAGCGACCTCCAGCGCTTTCGTGCGCTGCCGAACTTTTTCACGCAAATCTTCACGCTGAGCCACGATGCGAGAACGATAAATGCTCAATCTTCTGAGCATCTTATTGAACGCTTCGGTCAACTCATTAATTTCCCTGCCGCCCTTGATTTTTAGCTGCTGATCGAAGTGCCCGTTGGAAATATCGATCGCCGCATCGGCCAAACGCCGTGCGGGCAATGTAATTTTCCGTGTCATCCTGATCGTCAACAAAATCCCGACTATCGAAATCGCAAAGCTCACCAATAGCGCATTAACGATCGCGTTTCCTGCCGTCCGAAAAAAAGCCCCCAATAACAGACCGTATTCAATGCGCCCGATATATTCGGGTGTTTGAGAGCTACCGTTCAATTCCAGCAACATGGAATCGTCGGGCGCCTGGCTATAGCCATAAATCTCTTTGCCGAATGCCAAGCTTGCATAACGGCTTCTATGCATCAATAGCGTCAACAATCGCGGCCGCGCTTGCTCAATTGGGTACGTAGACTCATAATTGCCGGAGATATTGCTGTGCCGATACATTAGCTGATTATCGGCATCGTAAAAGCGGATATAAGCGATCTCGCCAATTTGATCCAGCTTGCGTGCAACCTCATGCAATTCGCGAACATTACGGGTATAGAGCGCATATTCGCTGTTAATCGCAATCATTTCCACCAAAACCCGGGCATGGGTCAGCAGACGGCTGTAATTATCGGCAATAGACTGATAGGCATTGACGCCCGTAATAATCAGTGACGTACTGAGAATCAGTAAAATCACGAACGCATTGAACTCTTGAGTCAAGCTTCTTTGCGACTTTACGTTAAAAAACTTCATGGGCATCTTGAATCAAACTTTCCGGCAGTTCCAACTTCATATGGCGTAGCGTTTTCACATTGACCGAGTAAAACACCTTCCGCGGCGACTCTACCGGAATTTTTTCGAGGGGAATACCGTTTAAAATTTTCACGATTTTTTCGCCGCACTGAACACCGATGTCGAAATAGTCCCGATCGAGCGAATAAAGCGCCCCGGCCTTAGTCCACTGATTCGACAGGCCGACTAATGGAATTCGGTTACGAAACGAATAGAGCAACACATGCTTGGCGGTTTGAGCATTTAAAATACCGGATTCGGCGAAACTCCATAACGCCCCGGTATTCTGCGGCAAACGTTTCAATACGGCCGGTAAATCCGAGTGGCTATTAACGGCTTGCGCATGAAGCTTGAGCCCCATTTGCTCGGCAAGTTGCTGAGCCCTACGCAACTCGCCGCCGCTTTTTTCTTCATGATACAGCACGGCAATCGCCTTATCGGAACCGATAAACATCTTGAGCCATTGCAGTTCGATCTCCAACGGAAACTTCAGCACTAGACCAGTGGCGTTCTCACTATCGCCCAAAGCTTTTTCGTCAACGATCAGCCCCGCGCATAAGGGCAGCTCGCTAAACTCCGATACGGCAAATCCGGTCGCCTGACTACCTAGCGATAAAACGGCTCTGGACCCGCGAGCCGATACGGCTGCTTTAATAGCGACTTTATCGTTGGTGCCTTTATAAACATGCACATCGAGCTCAATACGGAACCCGCTGACCAAAAAAGCTTGCCGAACGCCCTCTAGAACCTCCTGATAAGGTTCCGCATCCCGGCTCAAAATCGCAGTAATCGTAATACTCTGCGTATCGGCGAGACACTGCGGCATGCAAATCAGCAGGCTTAATAACCAGCAACCGATAACGATCAGTCGTCTCATCGGTTAAAACTCATAATTGAATTTCACCAAAAACAATCGTCCGTTTTGTTCGATGGTTTCGGCGCGTAAATCGGTCGTGGATGGGTCGTGATAACGGCTATCGAAGAGATTATAAATACTGCCGCTCAGCTCCAGCCCCGGAATCAAATTGCTGGAAAAAACGGTCATATTAGCCAGAAAATAACCGGGCACATCGGACGAGAACGTGTTGCGCCGACTGGTATAACTCAAGTTGAAACCGGCAAATACAAGGTCTTGCCATAAAGGCCCGGTAATATTGAGTTTAGTTAGGTGTTCGGGGGAATTTTCGGGTTTTCCGGGGTCGCCCTGTACTCGCGATTGCTGGTAGGCATAACTGAAAGCCGCGCGCCAACCGCTTTCCCACTGCCCTTGCAGCTCGGTTTCGATGCCGTAGGTTTCGATTGAATTAACATTTTTATAAATATAAGGATCGCCAACCGTTCCGCCTCCGGTCAAGCGAATCATATCGAATTCCTGGTTGAAATAAGGCGCGAGCGTAAGCAAATAATTGCGCTGAATACGCTGAATGAGATTAAGCTCGTATGAGCGCATTGTCTCGGGTTCTAAATCCGAGCTACCGACCCAAATATTGCCGAAACGGTAATTTTCCTCGAAAGCGCTCGGCACGCGAAACGATTGGCCGTATAACAGCTTTAAGGTCGTATCGGCAAACGGTTGGTAAATAAGCGCGGCCCGAGGATTCAGCGCATCGGCGATACCTTCATAGCGGTCGTAACGTACGCCGGCATTCAAGGTGAGGTTATCTAAAATTCGGTAATCGTCTTGAATATAAACGCCCCAAATCGTGCGCTTGATAGCCACATCGGCAAATTGTTCGCCGGAGCCCCGCTCGAAACTGCGCATCGCCTGCTGAAAATTGTAACGGTATTCGCCGCCGACAATGACATGATGATCGCCAAAAGCTTTCGACAATTTCAGCTCGTTACCCCATAACTGACCGCGAAACACGTCGCGGCTCAAATCGTCCGGCACGAAGGCATAATAACCGTCGAAAGCATTGAAGTCGTAATAGGTACGCGCCATGACTTCAAGACCGTTATCGAAATAATGTTCGTAGAGCAGATCGGCATAAGCGCGATCGTCATCCAGCCTATTACGGGAGTCGTTGAAAATCGTGTCGACAATCGGTACCGGCGGGCGTTTGCTGCGACTGACATAGGCGCCGCTCAAGGTAAAATCGCCCAACGTGTATTTGGCAAAACCGCGCTCGGACCGGTCCTTATCCATATCGCGCGCGGTGCCGAGACCGGCCACGGACAAATTATCCTCGCCCTCGCTTTGAAAATGAGAACCCGACAAATAAAGCTCCGATCCATTGTCGAAGCGTTGTCCGTAAGTGAATTTCCCCTTATAGGTCTCCTGGCTGCCGAATACGCCGGTCACGGACGGGCCTTCAAGATCGCGACCGCGCTTGGTAATGATATTGAGTATGCCAAGAAAAGCATTGCTGCCATAGAGAGAAGATGCCGGCCCTCGAACCAGCTCGACGCGACTGATATCGTCGACATCGACCATGAACTCGGATCCGATCGCGCTGAAATCGACCAAATTGTCGTTGCTGCGATGACCGTCGATCAATACCAAAACACGGGTATTGTAATCGCCGCTCCGGTTGAAGCCGCGAATACCGATACGCTGATAAATACGGTCATTGCTGGTATACATGCCGCGCATGCTGCCGACAATATCGCCTAGATTGCGATAACCGAATTTCTTGATATCCTCTGAAGTCACGATACTGACCGACGAAGGCGCCTGCGTGACCGGCTGCTCGTAACGCGATGCGCTATAGACCGAAGGAATGTCTTCAAACAATATTTTTTCGTCGAGCGCTGCCGTAAAATCTTCGGCAACAACACGAAATGTCAGCGCCAGATTCAGCAAAAAAGGCCTGGCAAATATTTTCGGGATCAACAACAGCATTGCTCCATCATTCGACTCGATTGCCCGTGCAACCAAGCGAAATACCGGAACACAAGGATGCAGGCCGGTTATTATACTTTACGAACTCTCAAACAGGCATTGTCTTAGATGCACGACCTCAAATCTTAATTATACCCACCGTTACTCATCGTAGATCAAAATTCGGCACCGGGGTGACCGTCAAAAGACGCCGTGAACCCAGC
Source organism: Gammaproteobacteria bacterium (assembly GCA_018830325.1). Lineage (GTDB taxonomy): Bacteria > Pseudomonadota > Gammaproteobacteria > Methylococcales > Methylomonadaceae > Methylotuvimicrobium. The sequence goes on along the minus strand of JAHJSQ010000029.1, from coordinate 27,292 downwards.
ACCTAAATTATCTAAGATAGTTAACCCATAGCCCAACTATGGAATTTAGGTGCTGGGTGAATACGTCCATGTGGGCTCTATGCCAGTCCCTCACCTAGCGTTAGGTGACTGACCGATCACTCCGGTGCCTCTTTCAGCATCGCCGAAATTTGAAGTGCGAAAGGTATATCGTCCTCGGCAGACTTACCCTGGAGACTGCCGATACCTTACATCAACGGTAAAATCTGCTTGAGGACCTTGCCGTTCGTGACCAATATCTGTTTCGGAAAAATACCGGGATTACCCTTGAAGTCGGTAACGGTTGCTCCGGCTTCCTTCGCGATCAATACGCCCGCCGCAACATCATAAAGATTCAATTCTTGTTCCCAAAAAGCATCGACCTGCCCATCCGCGACCAAACATAAATCCAGAGCAGCCGATCCCAGTCGACGCTGCCCGGCAGTGACTTGCGCAATGCGGCAAAAGCGCGCCAAATTATTGTCTGTCAAGTAACTGCGCAAACACGCAAAGCCGGTGCTGACCATCGAATCGGCAAGGTTGGTTTCCGAAGACACATGAATACGCTCGCCGTTCTTGTATGCCCCTTGCCCTTTTTGCGCCCAATAAAAATCGTCGAATGCCGGCGCATAGACCGCGCCATATTCCATTTCCCCCTCGATTTCGAGCGCCACGCTGAGCGACCAAAAATACTGTCCTTTCGAAAACGAATGCGTGCCGTCGATCGGATCGACAATCCAACGGCTGGTTTGATTTTCGGACTTACCGCTTTCCTCGCCCCAAAAACCGAATTGCGGATAGCGCCCGGTCAATTCCTTTTTCAAAAACGCTTCGACCGCGACATCGGCTTCGGTAACGAAATCGCGGGGCGCTTTTTTAGTAATTTCTATATGCTTCAATGCTTTGAAATAATTCAATGCAATGGTGCCGGCTTCGCGGATAACCTGCTCAAGATCGCTTGTAGAAATAGACATTATCGGCCTTAGAAATGAATTAAAGCCGCTTATTGTAACGCATCGGCGGCCAGGCGGCCTATCTCAGTATGATGCAGAATTTTTTCGAATGGTTGCAAAACCCGCCGAGGCCCTTGCATGAATACATACACCGGCGTTGAAGTGTGCGTGCCGGTTGCCCAGACCGTGTGTTGTTGTTCGGCGACTTCGCGCGCCAATAAATTTTGACGATTGCCTGCCGGATAAGCAAAAAACGCGCTGTTGAAACCCATTATAGGCACGCGCTTTAAACTCAATGATTGGTGGTTTAGCCGGTAATAGCGGTTGTTTTCAGTCGCTAAAATACGCTCCGCTTGTCTTTCGTCGATTTTGAATTCGGTATAAAGATTAACCATTTCGGCCAACTTAGCCGGCGACTTTTGCGCCTTCGGCAAGGACTCGAAGCGCTTGAACAGCTCATAGTAACTCAACTGCTGTGCATACAACCGGTCCAACACATCAGGATTGCCATAATTAAAGGATGGTTGAAACTGCCTGTCTTCTTGAAAATACGCGCCAGGAAGCGTCCGGGGTTCGGGAATATCGGCCGCAGAATAACTGAAACCGAAGCCGCCGGTTTCATGATCGGCCGTAACGATCAATAACGTATCGTCTCGCCCCTGCATCCAATCAAGCACGGTTTCGAGCGTTTCATTAAGCCTGAGCATTTCGTGCAATAACGTGCCGGTATCGTTGCCGTGCGAAGCCCAATCGATCTGCCCTGCCTCGATCATTAGAAAAAAACCTTGTTCGTTTTTCGACAAGATATCCAACGCCTGCCGCGACATTTCCTGCAATGTCGGAACAATACGATCCGGGTCTGGCTTGGCTAGGGTCTCGGCAATGCCATTGGGTAATTCGGACGCGGCAAACAAACCCAAGGTTTTGTCCCGGGCTTGCTGCAATTGCGATTTATTGAAAACCAACTCATAGCCCTGTTCCCGTGCTTGTTCCAATAGATTTTTTCGATCTTTACGTTTCGAAACGATCGAGTCGGTCCGACCCAGTAATTGCGCTGCCGACCGGTAATCTTGCGATTGTTGGTCGTTGACAGTTTCGGGCAACCAATAACCCCACCCCGCCGACAACATGACATCCGGACCGATATTCAACAAATCTTCGGCAATTTCATTTTCGAGACTTCGATGCGTTTGATGCGCGGCAAATGCCGCCGGCGTCGCATGCGTGATGCGCGTGTCGGAAACCAATCCTGTCGCCTTGCCGATACGCTTGGCTTTTTCGACAATCGTTTCGCGTCGGTTGCCGTCCTTATCCAGCCCCAGCATTTCCGTACCGGCAAAATAACCGGTCGCCAATTGAGATGCCGAGGCCGCGGAGTCGGTCACTAACGTGCCGGCCGCGTGCGTCGTCGAAATAGTTAATTTGGCATCGCCTTGTTCAATCATGCGGTCGAAAGCGGTTTTGCGCGATTCGATCACACTGCCCGGCGCTTGCCTGGCATAAGACAATAACAACCCGACTTGCTGCGGCCCCATGCCGTCGCCGATCACTATAATGACGTTGTTAATACGAGCATCTTCCGAATGCGCCAGGTCAACACAGGCACATCCCGTCAATGCTAGACTCAATAACCCCGGCAAACAGATCGCAATGTAAATTTTTTTCATATCAAATGCCAGTATTCGAATAAGCTTTAGTCAATAAGTTATCCTGATTACGTATAAGCTTCAGCCTATTTGAAATCCGAAGTGGGTTTTGTGTCGCTATCGCGACGCTTATATGGAGTCGGTTCGCGGACCGACAACCGCGATACTTTTCTTTGCTTGTCCAAAGAAAAGTATCCAAAAGAAAAGACACCCGGAGGCCGCTGTATCCTGCGCGCTGAGTCAAGTTGGCTGAACGTTCTCAGTAATCAGATAAGTTATATTGTGCATGATTGTTAGATTCAGCACGAGCGCCCAAGCTCGAACCGTTCCGATGAATCAACGTTTATGAGTCTAACAAGAAACGAACGCCAAACACCGAATTATCGATTATGATAACGTCATCGATACTATAAATTCGCCGATCGGTAAAGCTCATGGAAACCGCCATGTCAAAAATTCTCTCTGAAATAGACCCGCAGCAATTGCCGGCTATTCCTAAAGTCTTATTGAATCTGATCGAAGCCTTTCAAAATCAAGATACCGGCTTCGAGGACTTGACTCGAATCATCTCGCAAGACGCAGGGCTTAGCTCCAAAATATTGTCTGCGGCCAACTCGCCTTTCTACCAGCAATTCGGAGATGTGAAAGACTTAAATCGTGTGTTGATTATCCTTGGTCTCGAACCGTTGAAGACCATCACAATGACCAGCGTGGCCCAACAATTTTTTAACCAAGTCTCGCCGTCCCACCAAAATTATCTCGAAGTCATTTGGTTCAGATCCTTGGCATGCGCTCATTTTGCCAGGCGATTGGCAAAACTCATCGGCTTTGAATCGCCCGATCAGGCTTATTTGGCCGGTCTACTGCATCGCATCGGACAATTAGGCCTCTTGCAATGCTTCCCCAAAGAATACGGCGCATTGCTAAACGATCATTCCGAAGACCTCCCCGAATCGTTCGAAAAAAAAACATTAGGAATATCACATTGCGAAATCGGCGCTTATATCATTGACACCTGGAATATTCCCGGCTTTCTCGCAGACGCCGTTTTGTATCAAAATAAAACCTCTCCCGCAATACTCGATAGCTCTATCTTAGTTAAATTGATCAACTTGGCAGCGCAATTAAGCCGATTCGATAAACAAAACAGCGCAGTTGTTTACGCCGAAGCCCATGCGCTATTCGGACTCGGACAAGCGATTCTTGACGAAATAGCGGGCGATGTAAAAAAACAGGTCGAACAGACTGCGGGAAGCCTTGGAATTGCCATCGCGAAGCCTGAAGACGGCACGACAATCATAAGAGCGAAACTCGAGGAACGTAACGCGATTCAAAAACGTCTGGGAAAACATACCAAGGATTTGGCCTTCCTCGGCGCCATTGCACGCAACAACGATTTATCCGAGCAATTCGATAAAATCCTAACGACACTACTTAGGGACTTAAATATATTATTCGGGTTCAGGTCGACAGCCGTGTTTCTAGTCAACCCGGAAAAGCCCATGCTTGAAGGTTATCCATTACCCGAGCAAAACAACGCCAACCTCATATCGAATTTGTCGATTGAACTCAAGCCTAACCGCAGTTTGGTCGCGAATGCGTTATTGAACCAACGCTTGCTAGTATCTTATCAAACCACCCTGCCCGATCCCACTCCGGTTATCGACCGCCAAATTTGCCGATTACTCGAAAGCGAAGGCATGTTAGCCATTCCTCTTAGCGCGAATAATCGACACTGGGGAGTCATCGTTGCAGGATTGGCGCCGACCGACCAACTCCAAGTCAAGGCTAAAAGGGGTTTGATCTCGTTATTTGCCGGAGAAGCAGCCCGGATGCTCTCAAGTCATCGTGTAGCCGGCGAACGCATCAAAGAAAACATCGACTCGATGCAATCGGACTTTCAATTACATGTAAAAAAAATTATTCATGAAGCCAACAATCCGCTGAGCATCATCAATAATTACCTTTATTTACTCAACCTCAAACTCGGTAGCGACAGCCCTCAAGAAATCGGGCTCATTCAAGAGGAAATCAACCGAGTCGGCGAGATCATCCTGCGCCTTTCCGACACACCGACACAAGAAAGTGCCGCCGGCGATGATTCCGGCCCGATCGATATCAACCAAACCCTAAGCGATTTGATCTCCCTTTTCGAGGGCGGACTCTTCGCCCCTCGTCGAATAGAGGCCTGCTTGAAACTCGATGATCGGCTCCCGAAAATCGCCGTCAGCAAATCCAAGCTGAAACAGATACTAACTAATTTAATCAAAAACGCCGCTGAAGCATTGCCTGACGGCGGTCAAGTCACGATCTCAACCCGCGACCGCGTTTATTTAGGCAATCACTGTTACGTGGAAATTCAAATCCACGATGACGGTCCAGGTTTACCCGATACGATCAGCGAACAGCTATTCCGACCGGTTACCAGCACGAAAGGCGAAGGCCACTCCGGACTCGGGCTTACTATTGTCAAAAACCTGGTCGACGAACTAGCCGGCACTATCGGCTGCAACTCGACGCCGGACGAAGGAACGACCTTTCAAATTTTTTTACCCAGAACGCTATAACCATGCCTATAATTAGCAAATAGGATCACGGTATTAAATATGGGCGCCATAGCTAGCTTACATTCTAACTCAGACATCGAGATACTAATTATCGATGACGAACCCAAGGCACGCGCAAGTTTACACGATATTCTCAAATTATCCGGCTACCGCGTCGCTATGGCGGAAAACGTCGAATCGGCCATCGAATTGATTAATGAGCATAATTTTCCTTTGATTTTGCTCGACCTAAATATGCCTGTTTTGAACGGTCATCATTTTTTGGACTATCTGGCCCACCACGATATTGAAACACAAGTCCTGATCATAAGCGGCGAAGCGACTTTCGCTCAGGCCGCACGATCACTTCGGTCAAACTTCGTTCAGGAATTCATAAAAAAACCCTACTCGGTCGAAGCCTTGTTGCATTCGGTTAAAATTGCCGCCGAAAAAATCCGCCTGAAAGAAATCAATAATAAAGTTCAGGCGCAATTATCGAAATCCGAACAATTACACCGATTTTTCGTCGACAGTTCGCCCGACATCATTTACATGCTGAACGATCGAGGCGAATTCGTGTTTCTGAACAATGCCATCGCCAACATCCTAGGCTATGACAAGAGCGAAATCATCGGTAAACATTATTCCTCGTTGGTGTACCAAGCCGATCTCGACAAAGCGAAATACGCTTTTAATGAACGCAGGACCGGCGATCGCTCCACCAAGGCAATTGAACTTCGTTTACGGTGCAAAAACAGCGATCAGCCGAAATATGTCGAAACCAATTCAATTACAATCGTACTGAGTTCCAAAGGTGTTTATAAGAAGAAAAAAGAAAATAAGGAATTTGTCGGCACCTATGGCGTCATTCGCGACATCAACGACCGCAAGCTCTCCGAAAACACCTTGCGCAAACTCAATTTAGCGGTCGAAAACAGCCCTAATTTGATCTATATCACCGACAGTAAGGGCACGATCGAATACGCCAATCCGAAAATTTTTGAAATCTCCGGTTACACCGCCGAAGAAATTATCGGCAAAACACCGCATATTTTTAGCTCCGGGGAAACGCCGCCGCACGAATATCAAGAGCTTTGGAGCACCATCACCTCGGGAAAAATTTGGCGTGGTATTCTCAAAAACCGAAAAAAAACCGGACAACTGTATTGGGCCCAACAATCGATCGCACCAATGCTGGACTCAGACAACCGGGTAACGAATTATGTTGCGATTCAAGAAGATGTGACCGAAACGCTCGCTCAGCGCGACATGATTACCTATCAAGCGACACACGATCCATTAACCGACTTGATTAACCGCACCGAGTTCGACCACCGTTTGAAACGGATTATCAACACGGCTAAAACCAAAGGCTCCGGACATGTTTTGTGCTATCTGGATCTCGATAACTTCAAAATCGTCAACGACACCTGCAGTCATACAGCAGGCGACGAATTGCTTCGCCAAATCAGCCGGCAGTTATCGACATTGATCCGCAATCGCGACTCCTTGGCCCGACTCGGCGGCGATGAATTCGCGATACTGATGGAACACTGTACATTGGAACAAGCCCAAGCAACTGCTGAACGCATTCGGCAACACATCGAACGCTACCAATTCCGCTGGGACGACAAAAGCTTCCGAATCGGCGTCAGTATCGGCATGGTCACGATCAATGCCGAAAACGGCGGTTTCGATGAATTATTAAAACGCGCCGACATCGCTTGCTATATCGCCAAGCAAGACGGCCGAAACCGTTCCCATGTCTTTACCGATTCCGATCAGGCTTGCATTGATTACCGCAACGAAGCCGCGTGGCCTGAAAAAATCGAACAAGCCTTGTTGCACAACCGCTTCCGACTCTATCGGCAGCGAATCGTCGCACTGAAAAGTATCGAAGGCGATCATTACGAAGTGCTGTTGCGCTTGCAGGAAGACTCCGGCAAAATCATTGCGCCAAACGCATTTTTACCGGCCGCTGAACGATATCAATTGGCCGCTTCTATCGATCGATGGGTTATTCAACAAGTATTCAACTGGATGCTTGAGCATCCCGATCGGTTAAGTTCACTAACGTTATGCTCGATTAACCTTTCCACGTCAGGTTTGAATGACAAAGGACTAATCGAATTTATTATCGACCGGTTCAAGCAAACTGCACTTCCTGCCGAAAAATTCTGTTTCGAAATCACCGAAACGGCAACCATCGTCAATTTGACCGCAGCAACACAATTCATTACTTCGCTTAAGGAACTCGGCTGCCGATTTTCACTGGATAATTTCGGTAGCGGACTGTCTTCATTCGCTTATCTTAAAAACCTTCCGGTCGACTTTCTCAAAATCGACGGCGTTTTCGTCCGCGATATCGAAACCGATTCGGTGGCACTCGCGATGGTCAAATCGATTAACGATATCGCCCATGTCATGAATAAAAAAACCATCGCCAAATTCGTCGAAAACGATTCGGTAATGAAAATCCTTTTGGATTTGGGCATCGATTATGTGCAAGGTTACGGCAGCGACGAGCCTTCACTTTTGAAATAAATCAGCAATTCCCAGTTTGAGAAATTTCTTCGTGTTCAGGGTGCGGGGTATGCCTGTCGAGGAACGCCGTAAACCCAGCACCTAAATTACCCAAAATAGTTAACCATAGCCAATGAACTATGGAATTTAGGTGCTGGGTAAACCCATCCATGGGGGCTTGGCGGCGGCTCCCTGCCGCCGACATCCTCGCCAAGCACACTCCGCACCCTTTTTTATTCTCAAATTGGGAATTTCTGGAAATAAGTCGGCCATGCCTTTCTTGTTCTTGTAAAATCCTGAGCTTGTAAATGCCCTAATGGATGTCGTCTTGAAAAGACTGTGACCTGCCTTTTCCGGGCGGACACTTGACCAACGAAAGGTATACGATGAATGACACCAAAGTCCAGCTTTCCGGTTACCACCGACTGAAAAAATTACGCACTGCATTAGCAACTGCTAGGGGTACCGTTCTACTTGCCGATTTAAAGCGAGAAGCGGAAGGAACTATCTCACATGACCAAACCAAACGGGTCACTTATCTGACCAATCTGTTCTCAAGAATTCATCGAGAACTGTTTCAAGACTGGAAAGACCAAGCCACGATTCGGCACCGCCCCGGTACGATGACCGATGCCGATAAGCGCCTGAAATTTCGTAAAACCATCGGGCGTTTGGTACTAGACGAAGAAGCCAATAGAGATACGGCTATTTTCGACAATAATGGCTTTGTCATCAACGCCGACAACATCGACGAAAGATTGGCCGATTTTTACTTAAAAATGCGCATCGTTAGACCCTTTGATTACGGTAATCGCATCACGCTCGATTTTTTCATGACCATCATGGGAAGACTACCGGCCTTTAAAGCCGTTTATGAACACGGCATCGATTTTCGCCGTATCGATCAACATGACGCCATCGCGCTGCACGATACGTCAAGCGATATTGAAGCGCTAACGCGCGCCTTCCATCATTCTCTCAACCCGCTACGCAACCAGTCATTAATCAACCAAGCCAACGGCTACGGAATTTGGCCCGAGAACAAAACCTTCGTCTCGGGAATCCCTTTCTTATCCTATGTCACCGAAAACGGCACTCAATGTCTGGTATCGGTCAACGGCGGATTGGTGCCGTTGGACAGCATACAAGAAGAACTCTTTACCGCCGGCAAACACATTGCCGATTATCCCTTATGCTCACCGGATAACATTGTCGGCTACCTGCCCGGCAGCGAAGCCCTGCGCACACCTGAAAAAACCGAAATAGACGGAATAACCGTCGGCAAACAAGGAGAGGCGCCGCTATTTTGCCTTGACGTCAACATGTTGACCGGCTTGCGCTCGCCTAGTCATGCCGAATTATTGGAATTGGTCAAGCAATGCGCGGGCAATCAGGCAAGCATTTTTAATCTGGCCAACAACGAACTATTAAAACAACAATTGCTGATTGCCGCAAACGGCGACGAACGTTTGCAGCGAAGTGTTGAAATTGCCTATGTTAGACTCGCCAAAATCGTGACCATTCTCGACCGCGCCGAAAACGACATTTTCAGCAGTAAAACACCGGTCGCCGAGCCGCGACTGTTTATGTCAATGGGCGGCGCCGGTTCCGGAAAAAGCGCAGTGGAGGAAATCGCGCAAAACCATTGCGGGGACAATTTCGTAATCGCTTCGCTCGATGAATTCAGAAAGCAAAGCGATCTCTATAAAGTGCTGACCGCCGCCAACCACCATAGCGACGATTATGTTTATGTGGAACCATTCGCCAACCGATTGCGCGACGCGGTAGCCCGTCGCGCCAAACTCGAGCGGATCAACATACTCTACGACGGCACAGGCATCCCTTATTCGCCTCGCTATTCAGGCATTATCAATGAATTCAAACAAGCGGGCTTTTATACGCAAATCACCGCTGTCGATGCCTTTATCGTCAAGCCCGGCAATCGCGAGCATGAACTGATCCGTTCCACCGTCATCGACAGCGTCAAACAACGCTTCGAAAAAACCGGCAGAGCCTTACCCTGGGTCATTACAGTTTATAAACACATTCGCTCCCCTGAGTCATTTCTCGATGCTTTAGAAGACCCTGCTCTGGATAAAATTTCTCTATTTGCTAACGACAGCGAACCGGGCATGCATTACTTGATCGCCGAAAGCTTCAATTTACCCGACCGCGAAGTCAAATTACTCAAAACCCATCAACTGTCGGGCTCGCTCGCTAAATCTCTCATCTCGCTGAGTAAAACCAACGACGATTCGCTACTAAAAAATCTAGCACACAACGATAAAACAACGCTCAGGCGAATGATCGATCGAAACCCCGAGTACAACGAGCAAAATGTCGCTTACTTAATTTACAATAGCCTTCACGATCACCGAGTATTAGTCATTTACAACTGCAGACGAATGATCGATTTTATCGATAAACGGCAACTCAATCCGAATGCGTCAGGCGAGCACGGCCTATTACACAAACCGGAAGCATTGGCCTTCCATGTCGACCCTCCGTCTCGCACCCCCTGGCTAATCTCGCTTCAGGATTCGACTTGATTGAATAATGCGCCTCTTTACCGAACCGAAAATATCGAGATATCCGTGAGTCCTCGGGCGAAAAGAGGGAGATCAACCGCTCGTTGCCTCTTCTGGATACTCGATACAAAGAAGAGTCGATGAAGATTGGACATATAAATACCAGAACACTACCAAGTCCTAATTGCTCACCCCGAGCTACTAGGTTATCCTTAGCAACCGGCAACTATAAGTTCCGGAGCGAAAGAAAATATCGGTCTTTTGCTATAACAACTAAAATAAAAACAGAGGTTCTCGAGATGGCAATGAATTTTTTGGATCAACTACTTAACCTAGCAGGGCTTAAATTGCCCGAAGCTAAAGAACGTTATGATCCTTCCGTGTATATACAAGAGGAGATCAAACCCTCGGTCGCTAACGCGGAACCAACACGGTCTAATAAAACAGCGCAACAGGAACAAGCGACTTCAGAATTAACCGGCGTGGCTAAATACATGGCGAAACAGAAACAACAAGAACAACCGCAAGCCGCTCAGGAAACACAATCTAATACAGACGAACCGAAAACGGCACAATTATCCGGTGTCGCAAGGTATGTAGCAAAGCTGGAACAAGAAGCGCGAGAAAAAGCCGAGGCGGAAGCTGCTGCTTTGGCCAACATGAGTGGCGTCGAACGCTATCTCGCCAAACTGGAAGGCAAAACCGTAGCCCCGCCAAACCAAACACCCGTAACTTACACACAGAAAGAAGTCGCACCGACCCGAGTCGAGCGCTATTTGTCGAGTCGGATCGAAAAAGAGTCTGCTAAAACGGTAGCGACACCAGCTAAACCTGCTGTAAAAGAAACGAAAGCAGCAGCGAAACCCGTCGTGTCTGAAGTAAAACAGCCAGAGCCTACAACTGTCAGCAAACAAGAGCCGCCTGCCAAACCCGCCGAAAAGAAAGCAAGCAAACCGTCCGCGCCGGTCAAAAAAGAGCCGGAAGTTAAAACGGCGCCAAGCGATAAAATTATCGACCTTACCGTTAACGGCGAACAATGCCATGCTACGACGTCGAGGGGTAAGCGCTGCCGCCGATCAACGGGTTTAAAAGTCATAGAAAGAACGGTCGACGGCAAAAGATACAGATTTTATGCTTGTCCTCAACACAACAACAAAGACTTTCAACCGTCTCCCGAGATATTGGAAAAATAAAAACCGGAAAGTTGGAGAGTCCGGAAAAAACTAAATCGAGGCTGCACGGGCTAAGCTTACAGACCAAGAAACCGGGGTTTTTTAAACCCGGACCTAGACTGTCGAAAAAAGCCATTTAGCTATTTTCTGTGTTCCCGATTTTTAATCTCAAAATATCTTGGAAATTGTTGGTGATCATAGGTTATTAAGCGCTAGGTTTAGGGTGCGCATCGCGCACCTGGATTTGGGATCTGCGTCGGGTTCCGCTGTGCGTACCATGACGACTCCGCCAATATTTACCCAAGCTCTTATGGCTTGACTTGGGTAGGGTTTCGGGCCTTACTCCCTTTTGATCGAAAACCGTCGAAGAATAAAAGGTATGGGATGTGTCTATCGAGGACCGCCGTTCACCCAGCACCTAAATTCCCGAGGTCATTCGCAATGTTTCAAAATCATGGCTTGATTTAGGTGCTGGATGAATTATCCCACATAGTTAACCATAGCCAATGAACTATGGAATTTAGGTGCTGGGCAAACCCCCACCCATGGGGGCTTGACGGCAGTAATCGAACGCTAGGGATAGCGTGAATGCAGATTTTGCAGGAGCAAAAATCTGCCTTGCTGCCGACATCCTCGCTAGCCACACCCAATACTTTCATAAAGTTAGCAATTTTTTGAGTATAAAGGGAGTAGGTACGCGCAGCGTACCCTACAATTTATGCATAACGATGGGCGCAGAGCGCGGGAACGAGAATTGCCAGGGACTGAATAGTTACACTTATTCCGGTTCAGAAGGCAAGGTATTCTCTGGAGTAAGTCGACAAGTTTCACATAAACGGGCCAACTCCAGTAGACTGGTCGCACCGGTTTTTTCCATGACTCGCGCACGATGTACTTCGACGGTACGATGGCTGATGCCCAGTTGCCTTGCAATTTCCTTATTGGAATGGCCCGTGACCACCAGCGACATCACTTCCGATTCGCGGGTGGTAAGACCGCTTAAGCGCCTACAGAGCGCTTGATCAGCCAGTAGTGAATCTTCATTCTTCCGGGCTTCTTGCTCTAGGACGTCCCGAACCCGTTCGATTAATAATTTACTGGAAACGGGCTTCGTCAGAAAATCAACCGCTCCGGCTTTGATGACGCGAACGGTCGTGGGTATGTCTCCATAACCGGTCAGGAAAATGATAGGCAAATGAATATCCCGACGGATCAATTCGGTTTGTAACTCGTCGCCGGTCATATCCGGCATATTGAGATCGAGAACCAAGCATCCGTTCTTGCCCGGACAATAAGCTTGCAGAAAATGCTCAGCGCTCTCGAAAGTTTGATAATTAAAGCCGGCGACTTCCATGACTTGACCGAGACCATCGCGCACCGCATCGTCGTCATCGACGATAAAAACGTAGTAGGTTTGAGTGCTTATATCGCGCATGGCAATGTAAAGTGGAGACTGAGGCCGTTGCCCGCATTTTGTTCGGCCCACATTTTTCCGCCGTGAGCCGTGACCAAAGTTCGACTTATCGCTAGTCCCATGCCTAAACCGGCGGGTTTCGTGCTATGGAAAGGCTGAAAGATAGCTCTAAGCTCCGCCGGATCTTCGACGCCTTTACCGCTATCGCGCACTGTCACCCGAATCATGGCTGGATCGGCCTCATCGCGATGCGTCGTCACGATGATCGCTTCGGCCTTTTCTTTCAGTTCCAACATAGACTCCATTCCATTGCGTACTAGATTGATCAATACCTTTTCTATTTGCAGAGCATTGGCCCTAACCGGAGGTATATCAACGGCAAGTTCCAGCTCAATTTTAAATTCGTCAGAGAGTCCGTCGGTTTTCATTAAATCGATCACTTCATGGATCAAGGAATTGATATCTACCGGTTCGCTATCGCTTTCCCCTTTTTGCAATAGGTTCACCAATTGCCGTATCACTTCGCCAGCTCGCTGCGCTTGCTGTGAACATTTTTCCATTACCTGACAGAGCTTTTGCGAATTAGGCTTATCCGTTTGACACAAATGCAGCGCCACATCGGCATAAGAGGAGATGGCCGACAGTGGCTGATTCAATTCGTGGGCAAATGCCGCGGCCGTCTGGACCGCCACATATAATCGAGACGACTGTTCCATTTTGTCGCGCCGCTCGTTCAGTTCCTTTTGTTTCATGTAGTCGGTAATGTCTAAATTGATGCCTAGGATACGATAGGCGCGATTACTTTGATCGTTCAATACGACTCCCCGAGAATGAATCCAACGGAAAGAGCCATCTTTGTGACGCAGGCGAAATTCCATTTCATAGCTTGGCTTATGATCGGCAATAAAGTTTTCTATCGTCGCCATGACATAAGAGCGATCATCCGGATGCAAGCGGCTTTCCCAATCCTCTTGCCGGTTGAGTAATTCGCTATCGTCATAACCGATTTGCCTTTTTATTTCAGGCGATAAAAATAACTGACGGGTAGTCAAATCCCAGTCCCAATATCCGGCATTGACCTCTTCGACAACCAGAGCGAGTCGAGCTTCGGTGTTGCGCAATTCTTGTTCGGCCTGTCGATGTGCCGTGACATCCTCGCAGGCAATAATAATACCGCCGATCTCTCCGGCCGGATTTGTCCAAGGATGGGCTGCCCAACGCAACCATTGGCGACTGCCGTCGGCTTGAATCCATAGGTCGTCGTCGTTTTTCAAAAATTCTCCGGCCTGTACTTTTCGGTGGACTTGTTTCCATTCTGCGGGAAGATCCGGGTTGACCGCATAGTGGTTGCGGCCTGTCAATTCAACATATCCCCGACCGAAATCTTCGACCCACCGACGACTCGTGACCAAATAATTCATTTCTCGATCAAACATGGCAATGCTCACGGGCGCCTGCTCGACAAACAGCCGGAGTTGCAATTGACTCTTTTCCAACGCATCTTCGGCCTGTTTGAGCGCCGTAATGTCTAGAAAAGCCCCCACGGCACCGCGCGGCTCGCCTTCTTCGTTAAACAAGGGCGAAGCATTGCCCAGTAAAGTTATTTGTTGCCCGTCAGGGCGAATAATATCGATGACTTGGTTTTTAACTAATTCACCTCGAACGGCGCGACGCATCGGTAAGTCCTCGTTTGCCAGCTCGAGCCCGTTCTGTATGACACGAATGGCGCTCAATACTTCACTACGGCTGGAAAGACCGACCCTCATCGGCAAGCCGAGCATCCGCTCAAGCGCCGGGTTACCGCGAATATCGTAGACGTTCGTTCCATCGGCAATGCACAGTCCGATCGGCACGGTATTGAAAATCACTTGCATCTCTTCTATTCGGCGCTCCAAGCTCCGGTTTAGTGAGGCAATTTTTTTCTCAATCAGCTTTCTATCTGTGACATCGACGACATGCACGACAACACCCTTGACTTTTCCGGCCGTATCCGTATTAGGGATATAAGTGGCCTGGACCCAGCGCGGCTCTCCATGCCCATAGGGAATTTGTTGATCGAAATTGACCTGCTCCCCTGCGAGGACGCGTTCGAAATAGGGTTGAACGATGCGCCAGGCGTCTTTACCGATAATATCCGGTGCTTTTCGGCCAAGGATAGTATCCTCGGTGATACCGAACCATTTTTCATAGGTCGCATTGACCCGCATATACCTATATTCGGTATCCAAATAAGAGATCAGCGCGGGCGTTGCATCTATGATCAAACGTAATTCTTTCTCCCGGTCGCGCAATGTCAATTCGGCCAGTTTACGGTCGGTAATGTCTTGGATATAACCATGCCAGAGCATACTACCGTCCATCTCGTGTTGCGGCATCGAATGACCTTCGATCCAAATCTCGCCTTTTATAGGATGATTGTAGCGGAACGCGTCTCGCCAGGCTTGCAGGGTGCGGGCGGACTCGGCAATGGTTTCATGGATATGAACGAGATCATCGGGATGGATGCGGTCGAAAACAGGACCAAAATCCTCGACTACAACATCCGGACTGACCCCGTATAACGATTCGAACAATGGACTGGCATAAGGCATGCTTGCCGAGCCATCAGGGCGTAATCGGAATGAACAAATGACTCCGGGCACCGTTGCGGCAACCTTGGTTAATTGATCCTGTAACCTTATCCGCTCCTTCATGGCCAATTCCGCACTCACGCGCTCGGTCACGTCGCGCATGATCACCGTAAAAGTTTTCTCGCCGTTTATCTCGCACTTGGAAATAGAAGCCTCGATCGGAAACTCCTCGCCATCGGCTCTTATGCCCCTAATAGAGGCGAGTTCATTTTTTATTCGATGAGCAACTCCTGCCTTATCGAATCCACGGATATATTTACTATGTCCGGCACGGAATCGCTCGGGAATAAAACGCTCGATAGTACCGCCGATGGCTTCATCCGCACGGCAACCAAACATTTTTTCCGCTGCGGAGTTGAACAGTAAAACGCGTTGATCGGTGTCGATAGTAATGATCGCGTCGATAGCCGATTCGACTATGTCGGCATAGCGCTGCCGACTGTCCAGCAGCGCCAATTCGTTGCGTTTGTGATGGGTAATATCCTGCGTGGTCCCGAACCCGCCCAGCAAATTACCCTTTTTATCGTACTCCAGCCAAGCCTTTTCTCGAACCCATTTCACTGCGCCATCTACCAATAAACGGTGCTCGATATCGTAGGGCTCGCCGCGCAGCCCCTCTCGCCACATCCGGTCGACATAGTCTCGGTCTTCCGGATGCACGATGGCTAGAAAAGTTTGATAGGTCTTCGGCGTGCCTATCGGAATACCGAAAATACGGTGGTTCTCGTCGGACCATATTAATTCGTCACGCTTGATATCCAGCCGCCAGCTACCGATTTGCCCGACCCTTTGCGCGCGATCCAAATCTTGTCGACTTTCCCATAGCGCATGGGTAAGACTCCTATAAAAGCTGGTTGTCGCGACCATAACCACTGAAACGAAGCAAAAGGCTACGTTTAATATCAATAGGTCGTCGAATTCGGTCTCGGTCGGGAACAATATCAGTGTATTGACCGCGATCAAAGATAAAGCCGCCGCAAGAAAGCCGGAATTCTTCCCTAACCAGAAAGAGACCAGATTAATCTCGAAAGCAAATAACAAATATGCCGCCCGCTCACTTATCACTGGAACATAAATGGTTGCGATAGTGGTGGTAACGACGACCAGTACCGTCAGTCCGTATCGCAACACGGCTGGTTGATTGCTTAAATAAAAGAAAACGGATTGAATTTTAAATCGTGCGTCGGTCATCGGCTCTCGTTATTAATGTTCATTGCCGGGTGTCCATGTTACATCAAGCTAAGCAATCGGTATTGGCTCCGCGAATAAATTATCTTTACATCGACTGACAATAAGCCCTAATCCTTCATCGATAAACAGTTTCTCTACAAGCGTTAAAATTGTTTCACTACATGATTTTTTCTAAACATTGACCGGGTAAATCGGGAGTCGATTACGGAAACGCTCAATACTGTTTTACACTCAACAGCTCATTCAGGTTTCGCTAGCAACGCCTCAAAGGCTTCGGCGGATAAGGGCTTTGATAATAGGTAACCTTGAGCATAGTCACAACCCATTTTTTTGAGTAGACCACACTGATCTTTAGTTTCCACTCCTTCCGCGATCACCTTGATCTTTAGCTTGTGCGCCATAGCGATCATCGCTTCACAAAACATTAATTCATTTGATTGATCCAACAACTTGCCGACAAACGACCGATCTATTTTCAGATAATCGATATGAAATTTCTGCAAGCAGGACAATGACAAGCAACCGGTGCCAAAATCGTCGATACTGATCGGCATACCGATATCGCGGAACGAAAACAACGTGTTTGAAACGACATGCGAAGCGTCCATCAGCACACCTTCGCCTATTTCGACCCCAATACTGTCTGCCGTGAGGCCCTTTTGTCGTAAATGCTCGAACCAACTGTTTTGATGATCGCCGGCGCAATGGAATAACATTGGAGAACCGTTGATGCTGATCTGAAAACGCCTATCAAAATATCTTCGCCAGAGCTTCACTTGTCGTGCCGCTTCTTTAAATACCCAATCGCTCATTTCAACGATTAATCCTGTTTTCTCGGCAACAGCAATAAAATCCGTCGGGTTAAGCCATCCCTGCTGCGGATGTCGCCAGCGGATCAGCGCCTCCGCCTTATAAATTACTCCGCTTGCCAATTCGATAATGGGCTGATAATGCAACTGTAACTGATTATCAGCAAGCGCATCTCGCAAATCGTTAGCTAAAATGGCTTGGGATCGAACAGCCTCCTGTATGGTGCGCGTGAAATAACTGAACCGGTTACGGCCCGCCTCTTTGGCATCATACATGGCTTGATCGGCATTTTTTAACAATGCTTCAATTTCGGAAGCATCTTCCGGAAAAAATGTGATCCCGACACTAACGGATATATAGACCATTTCGCCATTCAGCAAAAACGGTTCAGCTAGTTGCGTCAATAGACTTTGAGCAATGCGTTCGACGCTGACACGATCCTCCAGTTCATTCAGAATTATTGCAAACTCATCGCCGCCCAGGCGTGCCACAGTGTCGGTCTCGCGCACGCAATGGCTCAGCCGCCGTGCAATCTCCAACAGCAGGATGTCTCCCATGTCGTGCCCCAAGGTATCATTGATTTCCTTGAACCGATCGAGATCAAGCAACATCAAAGCCATTGGCAGGCCTTCCCTATAAGCTTTTTTGATGGCTAATTGCACGCGGTCATAAAATAAATATCGGTTCGGCAAACCGGTCAACTGATCGAAGTTTGCCCGCTTCCACATCGCTTCTTCCGCACGCTTGCGAGCGGTAATGTCGGTGCCTATCGCGACACGCTGCAGCACCTTACCGTTGCTGTCGTAATTAGTGTTGATTCTCAGCCATTCAAGATAGATTTCACCATTCTTGCGGCGCTTCCAAATCTCGCCTTGTCAATGTCCGGTCTTCCGCAAGGCCTTCAATATAATCAAATAGAAACGACTGTCATGGCACTCGGATTTAAAAATTGCACGAACTGACCGACGACGTCCTCTTCTGTGTAGCCGGTAAGTTTTGTGAAAGCGGGATTGACGGCAACGATACGGTAACTGGCGTCGGTAATCAAAATGGCTTCGTCTATCGCCTGATAGGCCATTGTGGCGATTTGTAATCGACGCTCGGTTTGCTTGCGTTCGGTAATGTCCGAAACTGCGGCACGGCAGGTTTGAAGTGTCGGATCGGCAATGGCCTTAATTTCTATCCAAATCACTCGCCCAGCAATTTTTAACATCGCCTCACAACTTTGAGGATGCCCGATTGCGAAAGTTTTCTCCAAAAAAGCATTGAAGGTAGACTGAAACTCTTCGCAGACTAGTTTTGCAAAACGTTGCCGGCTTAAGGTCGACCGAGACATGCCAAACAGCCGCTCTGCCGCCTGATTAGCACCGATAATGCTGCTATCTTCGGCCAGTATAAAATAAGCAGTGGGTACAAAATCGTCGAGCTCGGTGTAACGTTTAAACGAGGTATCAAGCTGACTCGGCGCAATTCGCAACTTGCTCCGTTCGCCCGGGCGGACTTTTAGTTGGCGTTGTAGATTTTGGGAACCTGTCGCTTTTTGGACGATTGCCGCCGACATCTTAGTGAGTGTTCGCTCGGCATGCTGAGGCAGATGACTATCATCAATAGCACTATGGGGCATCTTTTTCATAAAACAGCTAACCCCCCTCGAATTTATTGAAAACAATGAACCTAGACTAGGTGTCGATAGCGCCTTTGAGTTAGTTTTTTGTCAGTAACTTGCCCTGTTCAAGTATTGATCCAATTTCTTCAAATTGAAGGACATTTCTATCGGTCGATAAAACAAAGTTGGCCAGCGCAGTGATTGCGAGCCAATTTGACCTATCATTGATAAAACTGAATGCATCCATGAAGAGCGACTTGAGTTTTCTCTCTCTTAGTTCCCGAGTCACAATAAAGCAGTCAAGATACTCGTTGACTAGCTCCAAATCGGATGATCCGCCATAATATTGCAGCGCCTCGATATTCACTAGCCGAGAATTAATGGGTTCATTGTCGCGCAATGCGATATATCTGGCCTCAGCAAGCGGTCCAACGAGTAAATTGATGATATCGGCTTCAAAAGCACACTGATAAGCAAGCTTTTGTGCATTAGAAAAGTATTTTGTCGTTTCGTGAAACGATGTTGCTATCGTATGAATCAAGCGGCCGCCTTCTACTTTAGCCATATATCGAGCCGATCGATCTCCTAAACACTCGGATGACTGAAAGTCGGTATTTAACGGTTTGACACATATCTGAAAAAAAACCGGCGGCAATCCTTTCTCTTGGTTGCCCAAATGTATAGCGGCAGCATGGCCCGCTTCATGGAAAGCGATGTTACGGCTAATTTCTCTATGGGATTCTGAAGATGAGTCCTTAAAATTAAAGGTACGATTCATCATGGGGGGAGCCCTCTCTTAAGATATAAGATTATTCTGTTTTATCGGGGGTTTAGTATTTATGAATCGTCATCTGAAAACTATACGTATGAATACTTACAAAATGTATGGATACTTACAACAACCGGATGTTTCATGAAAAAAGTGAAAAAAGGGGTCAGGTTAAATTATTAATTTATTCTAACGCTCATGAAGGACTGGCAATTGCCTCAACAAATGAAAGTTCGAGGCGCGGGGTGGGTGAGGGATAATTTGAAGCTTCACCAAGCAGGTAAAAGTGTTGTAGACCGTTCGTGCTTCGACTCGGCTCAGCACGAACGGTCTACAACACATGCCAACTTCTCTCTTTTTAGGGTTATCTTTTTCTGATGACGTTATTCGTCGTATAGCTCGCTGCTGCCATCCATATCGCCGGTCTGACTGTAGAGCATCAAGGGACCGCTTCTAAGCATCGCCGCATCGACGACCCTCAACACAGCGATGCGGTGATCGCCGGCATCGGTGAAATGACTGAGCTCGCAATCGAAATAGGCGAGACTTTCTGATAATACCGGCGCGCCGGTTTTCTCCTGTTGCCAAACATATCCCGACATTTTATCGGGCCCGGAGCGGCCGAAATGCTCGGCCATGGTCATTTGATCCCTGCCTAGAACATTGACCGAACAGCATTTGCCGGCCTCAAGGAGTCGATAAGAATAATGCTCAGGATTGATGCTCAGCGCCAGCATAACCGGATCGAAAGACACTTGCATGACCCACGCGGCGGTGAAGGCATTGGTTTTTTCGCCGTCGCGCACGCCGACCACATAAACGCCGTGACTGATTAGCCGGCATAAATCCGCTATTTTTTCGCTCATGTCAATTCACCAGGTTGATACGCATCGACAAATCAATCGCTTTGATATTTTTGGTCAATGCGCCGATCGAAATAAAATCGACACCGGTTTTGGCAATTTTTTTAACACTTTTTAAATCGATATTACCCGACGCTTCCAATCCGACTCGGCCGCCGTTGAGCTTAACCGCGGCCTTCAAATCTTGAAGACTGAAATTATCGAGCATGATCCGGTCCGGTGCGGCAGCAAGCGCCTGTTCAAACTCCTGAAGATTCTCCACTTCGATTTCGACCGGCAATTCGGATAGCTCGCGTGCCATTTGTACTGCGGCGGTAATCGAACCCGCCGCAATGATATGATTTTCCTTGATCAAGATGCCGTCGAACAGGCCGATCCGATGATTAACGCAACCGCCGCAAACCACTGCGTATTTTTGAAGTTTTCTCAAACCGGGTAGAGTTTTACGCGTATCGAGGATACGGCACTCCGTTCCGGCTACCGCATCGGCATATCCTCTAGCTTGCGTCGCGGTTGCTGACATTGTTTGTAGAATATTTAACGCACTTCGTTCACCTGTCAACAAGGCACGAGCATTACCCTGCAAACGACATAGCACAGTATCCTTGGAGACCTTATCACCCTCGGTGACTAGCCACTCGATATGTACATTTTCGTCCAAGAACCGGAACACGGCGTCGAAACAGGCGTGTCCGCATAAAACCATGTCTTCACGCGTGATGACTTCAGCCCGAGCGTTTTTGTTTTCGGGAATAATTTGCGCGGTAATATCCCCGGTACCGATATCTTCTTCGAGAAAAAGTTGGATTTGCTCAACAATGGACGATTGGTTCATACTTTCGTACTCCGAATAATTATAAAACCCCATGAAACTCACCAATCACTGTCTCGATGATTGTAAGCAAAGGCCTTCACCGAATCATGACGAACGCCCCGACCCCGACGATATTTCGCTAGTTGTGATTCATTGCATCAGCTTACCGCCCGGCGAATTCGGTACGCCCCATATCGACCGATTGTTTAGCAATACATTATGCCCCAGCGATCACCCTTATTTTCAAGACATTCATCAAATAAGAGTTTCGGCGCATTTGCTGATCCGAAGGACCGGCGAAGTCGAGCAATACGTACCATTCGACAAACGCGCCTGGCATGCGGGCCTTTCAAGCTATCGAGGTCGGGAACGCTGTAATGATTTTTCAATCGGCATCGAGCTCGAAGGAACCGAAACATCGCCCTATACCGACGAACAATATGAACAACTCGCGGCAACGCTAAAATGCTTATTTGCACATTATCCGAAATTATCCAAACAAACGTTGACCGGCCATAGCGATATTGCACCAAACCGCAAGACCGACCCGGGTCCGTCGTTCGATTGGGATAGGTTGTTCGATTTGTTAATGTAGGGTGCGCTACGAGACGCCTTTCGAACAAATCGGAATGGATACTCATCAAAAGGTACGCGATATGTACCCTACCACCGCTTTTTCACGAGGCTTCGTCTTTTTTGCCAATACCGAACGATTCGGCAATCATCAACGCGACACCGATCGTAATCGCCGAGTCGGCGATGTTGAACGCCGGCCAATGCCAGTCTTGATAATAGACATCGAGAAAATCGATCACATAGCCGTAGGCGAGTCGGTCGATCAGATTGCCGACCGCGCCGCCGAGTACCAAGGCCAACGAAACCGCCAACAGGGTTTCATGCCGCTTGAGCCTTGCTAACCAAACCGTGATCACAACACTAATCACGAAGGCCAACGCGGCGAAAAACCAACGCTGCCAGCCGCCGGCCTCACTCAAGAAACTGAAGGCCGCGCCGGTGTTATGCACATAGGTCAGATTAAAAAAAGGTATTACTTGAATCGATTGATAAAGCTGCATGTTCGCCGCTACCGCCAGTTTGGTAATTTGATCCAGAACCAGCACGACAAACGATAACCAAAGCCATTTCAACATTCGACCCGTCCTTATTTTAAGCGAAACGTCGGACTTCGCCGTCGCCAACGATATTCTCGACGCAGCGTCCACATAATTCAGGATGATTCGGATCGACGCCGATATCTGCGCGTTGATGCCAGCAGCGCACGCACTTGGCGTGATCGGATACCGAGACCTTGATTTTTAACCCTTCCAACTCAGCTTGTACGGCATCATCGGGACTCGATGCCAGCACTTGAACCGTTGCCGCCGACGTAATAAACACAAAATGCAATTCACTCTCGAGTTGTTTCAATACCGGGAAGTTACGCTCGTCGGCATACAAAGTGACCTCGGCATTGAGCGATGCCCCAATCGCACCGGTTTTGCGCACCCGCTCCAATTCCTTGCTGACCGCTTCGCGCACGGCCATTACCTTTGACCAAAAATCTCTGTCCATCGGAGAATCTTTGTCCAACTCAAAAAGGCCTTGGTACCAGGTTTCGAGAAACACCGACTGACTACGCTGCCCCGGCAGATAGTGCCAAATTTCGTCGGCGGTATAGCTGATAATCGGCGACAACCATCGGGCTAACGCTTCGGCGACATGATACATCGCAGTTTGCGCGGACCTACGCGCCAAACCGTCCGCTTTCGCGGTATATTGCCGATCTTTAATGATGTCGAGATAAAAACCGCCGAGGTCGACGGCGCAGAAGTTATGCACTTTTTGATAGACTTGGTGGAATTGATAGCTTTCATAAGCGGCAACGACCTCTTGCTGCAAACAATAAGCGCGGTCGACGACCCAGCGGTCCAATGCCAACAGTTCGTTCGCTGGAACCGTATGCAGAGCCGGATCGAAACCGTCCAAGTTGGACAACAAGAAACGGGCCGTATTACGCAAGCGCCGGTAAACATCAGAGGTTCTTTTCAGAATTTCGTCCGAGACATTCATTTCGGCGCGATAGTCGGTCGCCGAAACCCACAGGCGCAACACATCAGCACCCAAGGTTTTCATGATCGTTTGCGGCGCGACGACATTGCCGCTCGACTTGGACATTTTTTTGCCGTCCGCATCGACCGTGAAACCGTGCGTCAATACCGCCTTGTAAGGCGCAACACCTCGCATCGCGACCGATGCCAAGAGGGACGATTGAAACCAACCCCGATGTTGATCCGACCCTTCTAAATACAAGTCGGCCGGAAAATCCAAATTATCCCTGGCATCGAGTACGGCATAATGCGTCACGCCGGAGTCGAACCAGACATCGAGCGTATCTTGCATTTTTTCATAATATTCGGCATCAGCGTCGAGTAATTCAGCCGCATCCAATTCGAACCAGGCGTCGATGCCTTTTTGTTCGATGCGAAGAGCCACTTGTTCGATCAATGCCTCGGTGTTCGGATGCAGATCCCCGCTTTCCTTATGCACGAATAACGCGATCGGCACGCCCCAAGTACGCTGACGCGACACGCACCAATCCGGGCGTCCGCCGACCATACCTTCGATACGGGCCTGCCCCCAATCCGGTATCCATTGGACCTTGTTGATTTCCTCCAAGGCCTTATCGCGCAAGCCGTTTTTCTCCATCGAGATAAACCATTGCGGTGTCGCGCGGAAGATGATCGGCGTCTTATGCCGCCAGCAATGCGGATAACTGTGTAGCATCGATTCGTGATGCACCAACTTGCCTCGCTCGGCCAACACTTCGAGCACATGGTCGTTCGCTGTGAAGACATGCTCGCCGGCAAACAATTCGGTATTCGGCAAGAACACACCGTTGTCGCCGACCGGATTGTCCACCGGCAAATCGTATTTCAGGCCGACCACATAGTCTTCTTGACCGTGGCCGGGAGCGGTATGCACGGCGCCGGTGCCCGCCTCGACCGTGACGTGCTCGCCGAGAATAACCGGCACTTTACGCTCATAGAACGGATGCTGTAACAGCAGATTTTCCAGCGCATCACCTTTGCAATAGGCAATTACATGATATTCCTCAATGCCGTAACGGAGCATCGCATCCTTCATCAAGGCTTCGGCCAAGACCAAACGTTCTTTTGCGCCGTCTTTTTCGCATTGCACGACCGCATATTCCAATTCCGGGTTCAATGCAACAGCTTGGTTGGCCGGCAAGGTCCACGGCGTGGTCGTCCAAA
This sequence comes from Gammaproteobacteria bacterium, assembly GCA_018830325.1. Lineage (GTDB taxonomy): Bacteria > Pseudomonadota > Gammaproteobacteria > Methylococcales > Methylomonadaceae > Methylotuvimicrobium. The sequence continues at coordinate 2,558 of JAHJSQ010000029.1, read as the reverse complement.
TCACGGCCGAGAGCGGGCCTTCGCCTTCGTGCTCGGGCACATGATGACAGCGCGCCAAAAATGCGGCTTCGTCGACGACCTGAAAGCGCACGTCGATCGCAGGCGAATGCTTGTCTTCATATTCGACTTCGGCCTCGGCCAGCGCCGAACCGCAATCGGTACACCAATGCACTGGTTTCGCGCCCTTACTCAAATGGCCGTTTTTGCTGATTTTACCCAGTGCGCGAACGATGTCTGCCTCGAATTTAAAGTTCATCGTTAAATAAGGGTTATCCCATTCACCCAATACGCCCAAGCGAATGAATTCGCCCTTTTGCATCTCGACTTGCTTAGCCGCATAGTCGCGGCAGGCATTGCGGAATTCGGCTTCGGAAACTTTGCCGCCGGCCTTACCGACTTTCTTTTCGACCATCAGTTCGATCGGTAAGCCATGACAATCCCACCCCGGAACGTAAGGCGCATCAAATCCGCTCAATGACTTGGACTTAACGATAATATCTTTCAGAACTTTATTGACCGCGTGACCGATATGAATCGCACCGTTCGCATAAGGCGGGCCGTCATGCAGAATGAATCGAGGGCGTCCGGCAAACTCTTCCCTAATTTTCTGATACAGATCGATTTCGTTCCAAGCCGCCAGCCGCTCCGGTTCGCGTTGCGCCAGATTGGCCTTCATCGGAAAATCCGTTTTAGGTAAATTCAGTGTAGTTTTATAATCCATCGTCGTTAACTTGAGTTAAATCAGTAAAATTTTTTTAGCTTCGTCCACATCGTTGACGATCTGCGCCTTGAGTTCGTCCAGCGAAGGAAAACGCATTTCATTTCTTATTTTCTTCTTGAAATGCACTTCGACATAGTGCCCGTAAATATCGCGGTTGAAATCGAATAAATGGGTCTCCAAAATCACCTTCGAACCGCCGCCCACGGTTGGTCGCGTGCCGACATTGGCAATACCGGGTATTTCCCGTCCATCGATGCCGGTCATGACAACCGCGAACACGCCCTCGATCGGTGTGTTTTTTCGCGATAGCTGAATGTTTGCGGTTGGAAATCCTATCGTGCGCCCTATCTTATCGCCATAGGCCACTCGACCACAAACCGAATAAGAACGCCCGAGCATGCCGGCGGCATAATCCAGGTCGCCTTCACCCAAGGCATCACGAATCATCGTACTACTGACCCGATGCCCATCTATTTGATAAGAAGGTGTATCTTCGACCTGAAAACCGAACTCACAGCCCTTTTCCTTCAACATCGCAAAATTACCGCGCCGCGCCTTGCCGAAATGAAAGTCGTCGCCGACCACGAGATATTTGACATTCAGCCGTTTCAGCAAAATATCTTCGATAAAATCTTCGGCCTCCAAATCGGCAAAGAAGCGATTAAAACGCAGTATCAATACTCGATCAATAGGCGATGCCGAGAACTGAATGATTTTTTCCCGTAATCGAGTTAGACGCGACGGAGCGTTTCTTCCTTGAAAATATTCCAAAGGCTGGGGTTCGAATATCAAAGCGACCGACGGCAAGCCCATTTCCCGGCCTTGCCGTGCCAATTTGTCGATAACCGCCCGGTGACCTAAGTGCAAACCGTCGAAATTGCCTATCGTCAGCACACAACCTTTCGGCAGAGGTTCAATGTGAGCCAATCCTCTAATCAATCGCATGAATACATCTTGCTGGAAAAACAGGGAATTCTATCATTATCCGGCGTCTGTGACCGACAAATTGCATTCCAATCACACGGTAAATTTGCGTTAACCCTTTAAGCAAGGCGTGACGCCGCGTATAGAATTCTGAGTCATACGCAAATAGTCAAAAACCAACCGGATATTACGGTTCAATTGCTGCATTTTTTCAGTCACGCTCGTCTTTCCTTTGGCGAACATTTTGATCACCCCGGCTGCAAACCGGCGTAGTCGCGTCATGTTCTCAGGGCCATTGCCATTTGAAATTTGGCAGCGATCTTCGTCATAATTCCAATCGATAATATAGTGACACGAATTTTCGATGGTCCAATGCCCACGATTAATTGCGAGTAGTCGTTGAGCATTCGCTTGTTCAGCGGGTCTACTGGTCATACCCAAGGCAATTTCACGGGTAAGCTTCTGGCTCTTTTTATGAAAGACTTCGCGTTCGATCAGAAACAACTATCCTGACACAGAGGGACGGCAAAGGCTATGCCAGTAGCCGAGATTATGCGGCGAATCTGGGCCTGGTTCCCGGGCACGATAAACCCCGCTATTTGGGGATCAGTAAGCGGGGTAATCGTTATATCCGAACCAACTTAATTCATGGTGCCCGCGCGGTGGTCAAAAACTGTGCTGGCAAAACGGATCAACTCAGCCAGTGGCTGCAGGCCTTGGTCGAGCGCCGCGGCTTTAACAAGGCTGCGGTTCCCCTAGCCAACAAAAACGCCCGGATACTGTGGGCGATGACCACGAAAAACGAAGCTTATCAAGGGGCGCCTGCCTAACGCGGGCATCGGGCCGGGTTATCCACCCTTTGTCCACGGGCTCCCAGCTAGAGAGGAGAGCTCGGAGCCCGTGGACAAAGCGT
>JAHJSQ010000028.1 GCA_018830325.1 Gammaproteobacteria bacterium | reverse complement strand
CCGGATACTGTGGGCGATGACCACGAAAAACGAAGCTTATCAAGGGGCGCCTGCCTAACGCGGGCATCGGGCCGGGTTATCCACCCTTTGTCCACGGGCTCCCAGCTAGAGAGGAGAGCTCGGAGCCCGTGGACAAAGCGTAGATAACCCTGATGAGTGAGATTGATTTAACCGAGTCCACAAGATTGCGGAGGCAAGCAGACAATCAGTGATGACAACAGGTCAGACCGGTGCTTTTACAACCCGTTATACTCATAGGTTCTTAAGAAACCGTTACGATGGTTGAGGAATAAGCGCACGGATAGATTCATCAGGAGTCCTGAGGCAATAAAGCCTCTGTTGAGAGACCGGATATATGGCAGCAATCTTGATCTCTGTTTTGACATCAATTTTTGAAAACTTGGCTTGCAATAAACGAGGAGTCCATATATGGGTATACCTTGTTGAACCGACGAGTGTACCGAGATGCTTATCAGACCGATCGTTTTTTGGATGGCCTGCTTTTTATGCAGCGGCTGCGGTTCTTCGCCATCGGCGCTTTATGCAAAAGGCGCCGAACAAATGATTGTTCATGTCATCGATCACGGTTTGCATACCGGTATCGTGGTTGACGCTCGAACGGCTGCAGACAGCGTTTCCGGACTGGCGTTCGATTTAAATGAAATCGGTTTTATCGAGTTCGGTTGGGGTGATCGCGCTTTTTATCAGGCCGAGTCATTTTCGTTGTGGTTGGCTATAAAGGCGTTGTTTTTCCCGACCGAGTCAGTCATGCATGTCGCTGGGCTTCGGCACCATCCGGAGCATTATTTTCGGCGCAGTGACATCGAACGCATCTTGTTGTCAAAAAGCCAGTTGGTCGCAATGTTGGGTTTTATCAATCAGTCGTTCGTAAGAGACGGGCAGGGCGATTTAATCAATTTAGGGCGAGGCTTGTATGCTTATAGCCGTTTTTACAGCGCAACCAGTTCCTATCATATTTTCAATAACTGCAATACTTGGACCATGGAGGCTTTGAGCGAAGCAGATGTCGCGACGGATAGTCCACTGGCACTTACCGCGCGAGGAGTCATGCGGCGGGTCAGGCGACATCAGAAAAAACTTATATCCGGTCAGGCCGAGTTTTAGAAGCATGCATGACTTTTGGTTCCTGGCGCAGTCTAGCGCTTACTTCCACGTAAGCGTCGAATAAAATAGCTTTGTTATAAAAGCCGAAAACATAACTTACCGCCACACGATAACCAAAGTGATAGTCAATACTAATAACAGAGCGGCGAGTATCCGGTAATTTCGATACCACGGCAGAAACTTTAATTCAACCGATTCTTCTTGCAACCTGCGAATCTTCCAAAGATAAGGTGCGATACGCGGCAATTTTGGCGCTTCCGTCAACATGCTGATTGTGAACATGATAATCATACAGATGACAAAGAGCATGAAAGCGACATGAAGAAAATGCATATCGATTGGACTAATTATTAAATAAAACGAGATGCCTAGGCTGACAATAAAAGTATAAAACGCCGCAGTTGCCGTTGCTCCGCGCCAGAAAATGCCCAAGATGAAGACTGCGACGACGGGCGGTGCGATATAGGCTAAGATGTTTTGCAAATATTGGAATAATGAGCTGAAATTTTCAATATAAGGCGCCCAAGCCGCCGCTAAAACCATGAAGATAAATGCAGTTAGCCGCCCGGTCCACATTAGGGTTCGATCGGACCACTGGGGACGAATTTGGCGAATAAAGTCCATGGTTACCAGGGTGGATGCGGAGTTGAGCGTAGAGTCTATACTGGACATCAGAGCGGCGAGAGTCCCTGCCACAACAAGCCCTAAGAGTCCTGTAGGTAGTAAGTCGAACAACAAGGTCGGATAAACTTGATCGGGGTTCGGAAGGTCGGGGTAAAGCACGCGAGCCATACTCCCCGGTAATACCATGATGAACAACACCGGTAACTTCAATAAAGCAGCCAGCAATGTCCCATAGCGGCCATGCTGTATATTTTTGGCGCTAAGAATTCTTTGCGCCATGAATTGATTGGTACACCAAAAATAAAAACCGAGAATCGGCACGCCTAAAACCAACCCTGTCCAAGGTAAAGTAGTGTCATCGGCTGGCTGTATCAAACTGAGCATGTTTTCCGGCGTAACGGCAGTCACTGCTTGCCACCCGTCGATTTTTCGATAAGCAAGCATTGAAACGACAATAGCGCCGATAAGAATTAGTATTGTTTGTATTGCATCGGTATAGATAACCGCTTTTAAACCGCCCGCTACGGTATAAGCTCCGGCCAATAAAGCCAAGACTAAAATCGATTGCCACAGAGGAATGTCGGGGAAAATCATTTTTAGCAAAATACCGCCTGCATAGAGGGCACCGGCGGTATCGATTAGAATATTGCCCACTAAAGTTAAGCCCGAAAAAAAATAACGTGATCGAGCGTCGTAGCGTCTCTGTAAAAACTCGGGCATCGTGTAGACTTTTGCCTGTAGCACCATCGGCAAAAAGAAAACCGCGTAAAATACCAAGACCACCGCAGCCATCCATTCATAGTTGAAGACTGAAATACCGGTTGCATAAGCATCGCCGGACAATCCCACCAACGTGGTGCTGGAAATATTGGACGCAAACAATGAAATGCCGACGAAAGGCCAGGTCATCGATCGTCCGGCTAGAAAATAATCTTCCGTGCCTTTGGCTTCTGTTCCTACCTTGATACCGATTGCCAGTACGATACAGAAATAAACCAGAATGATTATAAGATCCATTTGGGCTAAGGTGTAGTGCGGCATAATTGCGGATACATTGCATTAGTGAGTCGTTTCTATAAGCGGTTGAAGTGTATTGTATACCTCACGCTAATCAAATTTCGGTAGCACCTGAAGAGGTTGCTAAGGCGCTAGACAGCGGCTTTCCCTGCCGTCGACACCTGTCTACCTTCCACTAAAAATAGGGAGATTATTTGATCGAACTCTAAGCTCAATTTTTACGCTCTTTCCCAAGCTCGGGCTTGGGAAAGACACCCGAAGCTCCAGCTTACTGAGACCGACACAACCTCTGCACATTCTCAATCTTCCTTGATTGTCGGGAAGCTAGAGCTTCCTGAACAGGTTACCCAAGCTGGAGCTTGGGTAACAGCATACTGTCAACGTAGTTGTCGCGTGAGTTGAAAATCATGCTCGTTCCTAAGCTCTATTTTTCGTCCTTTGATCGTTTTGAGAGGTCAATTCGTTAATTAATTGCCTGGCACGATCTTGGTGACTGCCGGACCAATAAATTTGATTGCAACTGAGGCAAATCCGGAAGTCGTTGTAATATAGCTTGGTCAACGGCTCCAGTCTGTCGATGACGGCATCTTTACTTGTTTTTATCAACGCGCCGTTGCAACGTGCACATCGTGTGAAAGGTGCGATGGACCGGTATAAGTCCAAGCGCTGCAGGACTTCTTTGACTTGCTCTCGCGGATGAACCGAGCGCACGAAATAGCCGCGAGTAATTATTTTCCGTCGTAATAAAAAGCGATCCCGAGTCAAAACGATTCGATGCTGCTGACTCGCTATCTTGGCAACATCGCCATCCTCGTAATCATTTCGGTACAAACAATCAAAGCCCAATAATCGTAAATATCGTGCTAGCCGGCCAAGATTAGTATCGAGAATGAAGCGAGGGTCTCGTAACGGTTTAGGACGAAGGCGCAGTAGTGGCTCGATATCGAAACACTCGAACATCGGATAGACGCTAATTCGATCATTCTCTTGAACAATATAATCAAAATCAACCGAGCGGCCATTGGCCAAAATAATTTCGATCTCGGTGTGCGGAATACCTAAGGATTCGATTAAGTCTTTGATCGAAGTTCTACGATTAAGCGTATGTTCAAATTCGACTTTACGCCGCTCGATCGGTAAAAAATCGTTTAATTCTTCGTAAAAACGTAAATAAACTCGGCCCACAGAGATTAACCTAGAAAAAGTATTTCACCATGAAGCTCATGAAGAATATGAAGTTAACTCAATAACTTGTTGAACGAAGCCGCTGTTGAGAACCTTCATAAAATTTATGTCTTTCATGGTTAAACTATCGAATGTTGAACTACGTTGGGCATATCAAGGGTTGATATTAGCTGCCGTTGCCGTTTTTTTTATTTTCGTACATGGCTTTATCGGCGCGGTCCAGTAGTGTTTTAATGTCGGTGCCATCGTTGGGATAAATGCTCATTCCGGCGCTGACGCCAATATCGATCATACGGTCATCGATAAAATAGGTTTTTCTGATGACATCGACCGTATGTTTAAGAATTTTATCGACCATTTCCGAATCGGTCACATCCTCGAGTAATATCGCGAATTCGTCGCCACCTAATCGAGTAACGGTGTCCGTTTCTCGAACACTCCTTGCGATTCGGTGTGCTACGCTTTGCAATAGGCGATCTCCGGTCTTGTGACCGAACAAATCGTTAACCGGTTTAAATTTGTCTAAATCCAGAAACAAAACCGCCAGACTGGTATTGCTTCGCGCGGCTTTCTTTATGGCCCTTTCCAACCGGTCGTTAAACAAAATTCGATTAGGTAAATCGGTCAACGGGTCGTGATGTGCGATATGACGGAGATGCTCTTCTTCGGCTTTGCGTTCCGAAATATCCGACAGTATTGCCACATAATGCGTGATTTGATTGTCACTGTCTTTAACTTGGCTAATGCTGATTCGCATCGGTAATAATGCGCCATTTTTAGTGCGATCGACAATGTCGCCTTGCCATTGACCGTTTTGATTTAGAGAATCCCACATATATTTGTATTGTTCGGTCGATATATAGCCCGATTGCAAGATCGAAGGCGGCTTACCCAATAATTCTTCTTGATCGTAGCCGGTCATTTTACACAATGTTTGATTGACCGATACGATGCGTAACGATGGGTCGGTAATCATAATGCCTTCGCTACTGAAGTCAAAAACCGTGGCCGAAAGTTTTAATTGTTGTTCAGCCTTTTTGCGTTCGCTTAGATCCATTACATAAGCAATACCTTGTTCACGATTACTGCTAAGCAATGCCGCGCCGATATATACAGGTACCCAATATCCTTGTTTATGGATCAGCGCTTTTTCATAAGGCTCGCATCGGCCCTGAATTAAAAGCTCGTCGATAGCCTGTTGATCCTTGGCATGAAACTCAGTTGGAGTAATATCTCGCCAATTGACCGCTCCTTTTTCAATATCGGCTTGGACAAAACCCAGCATGTTTAAAAAAAGGTCGTTCGCTTCGTCGATCATACCATCGAGGCGCCATGAAATAATACCGATTGTATTGGATTCCTTCAGGCTTCGAAAACGCGATTCACTGAGAGCCAGTTGTTTTTCGAATTTTTCGATGCTCTTGATAATTTGCCGGCTGACTAGCAGTCCCATACCGACAAAGATGGTTAATATCAGCACGCTAATTTGCCATGTAATGAGTTTAACCCATCGGGCACCTTCGCTTAATTTAAGCGAAAATTGGTTTTCTAGCTCATGAAGCTCATTATTGAGCTGCCGTAAGCGCCGCCTTAAGTCGGCAATTTTTTCGCTGTCGCGACGCGAGCCGGTCATTTCGTTTCGTATTTGTTCGCCGATTACGTTCAATGCATCGATTTTTTTATCGGCGGACTGCCATATATCGATTGCTTCGCGCATATAGGAAATGCGGTGAAATTGTATAAAAAAATGGATCATCGTATCGATGTCGTCCGGGTGGTTTTGTCCCTGAAGAAAACCTTCTCTTGCTGCTTGTTTGTCGGGTGGAAATTGAAATAAAGCCGTTCTAGCTTTGCTATCGCCGCTGATGATTTCGAGGGCTTCCAAATAAGCTAGGTAATCCGCCTCGGCATGATTGTAGGAATATTGAGTCAAGTAAAAAACCGCATCTTTTTGCGCTTTGGCCCAGAGACCTTCTCCTCTCACATAAGAACGAACTCCCTCAAAGACATTGCCGTTCCAGTAAATCATGCCGACTAGGGATGCCGAAATAAGTCCGAATAGGCCGATAATGAAAACGACTTTTTTTCTAGTCGACCATCCATGCGCTCTTAAGTCGTAAACTTTATTGGTTGCCATAATTTTCAGGAAAAAGTTGCAAAGTATCTAACGGCTGGAGTGATATTTTCAAAATGACGTGGATTTGATAAATAAGTGCAATGCATTTCGGGCCTATGGTGCGCAGCTAATTCGCTAGACTATTCAGCCAGAGTAAATTGCTAAAGGATATTAATGACCCATAGAATTTAAGTGTTGAATAAAGCTAAAAAATCAATTGAGCATTCTTAATCCCGATTGACCTGAGTCTTGTCGAAAGGGTGATCGGGATTAAGAGTACTCAGCCAATGGAGGCGATTGGAGATCGCTCTTGTTTCGACAAAGCTCTCCTGAGCGCAGCCGAAGAGCTAAGCAATAACGGATTCCAAGCGCTCCAACTGATTTTTTTAGGATAGAGCGCTTTAGGAACGAATAGGGAATAACTTATTCAAATTTCGCAAGGGGTTCGGCGACACGATTAACATGTGTCGGCGGTGTTTTGTCGAGCGATTTACCGAGCTTCCTTAAAATTAAGTGCGAAAGGTATCAATTATTTCATGGCTATTATGACGCGATGCCCATCTGAACAAGCCGCAAGCATTTTGATTTTAGTCAGGGTCTATCAGCGTGATCCGTGAAGAGAGTGTTTGATCCTAATATGAGCGAAAGATTTACTTCTGTCACCAATTTTTCATAGAAACGACGCGAAATTGAAATATTTCTTATTTATCTTAATCGATAAGTAAAGCATTTGCAGACAACATTATGAAATTAATCGATACACAGATAAGAGTTAGTTCCACACGACGATTGGATTGTTTTGTGACATACGATAAGGCTTTGATCGAACAAGCGCAGCGTCTGCGATATCAGGTTTTCGCCAAGGAAATGGGGGCGAGGCTCAAAACCGACAAAGAAGGCTTAGATTATGACGAAATCGACCATTATTGCGATCATCTGGTCGTAGTCGATACGACTAATGAAAAAATTGTAGGCTATACACGCTTACTAAATCAAGAACAAGCCCGCAAATTGGGATATTTTTATTCGCAAAAAGAATTTAATCTGGACCGAGTGCTGGCTGTACCTGGGCGCTTTCTCGAAATAGGCCGTACCTGCGTCGACCCGAAATACCGGGGCAGTGTGGTATTAACCACGCTTTGGTCGGCGTTAGTAAACTATGCGCAGTTAGGCGATTACCATTATTTGATCGGGTGCGCGAGTATTTCGCCAGGGCCGAGCGGTTATGCGGTCGATGCGGTTTATCGATCGATCGATGCAAAAAACAAGGCGTCAGACTCGTTGGCGGTAACCCCCTTAATCGAAGTGCCGGAACGCTTACGTTGCGAACGAGACGAGTCGGGGATTCCGCCTTTGTTGAAAGCGTATTTACGCTTTGGTGTACAAGTTTGCGGCCGTCCTTTTTGGGACGAAGATTTCAACGTCATGGATTTATTTATCTTGTTGCCGTTGGCGCAACTGGAAGACCGCTATTCGAAACATTATTTAAAACCCGACTACTCAATCAATGATAAACACTCTTCGCCAACTCTATAAATTAAAACTGATTGTTTTGCTGTTTTTATCCGGTTTCGTGATCGTTCTGAGCGTGTTTCCTATTATCAATCGATCATACCGGCCGATTCAAGCCCGGGAAAAGGTAAACCGGATCAAACTGGCTTGGCTCAAGGCCTTTAAGCGGATTTTAAACCTCGATGTCCTTATCGAGGGACAGGCGGTGGATGGGCCGGCGTTGGTTGTTAGTAATCATGTTTCATGGCTCGATATCATCGCATTGGGACAGCATTTGCCGGGATATTTTGTCGCCAAAAACGATATTCTCGATTGGCCCGTCATCGGGTATTTGTCGAAAGAGGCCGGAACAGTTTTCGTTCGTCGGGGAGATAAACAAGCCATTAATACCACGTCCGAACAAATAAGCTGGTTGTTAAAACAAAACAGCAAGGTTTTTGCGTTCCCGGAAGGTACCACTTCGGATGGTTCAACCGTTTTACCGTTTCATTCATCGCTGCTGCAGCCGGCTTTATTGACTCATTCTGCTATTCAGCCGGTAGCGCTCAGTTATGAAGGTCAGGCTAAATCCTTAGCGCCATTTATAGGCGACGATGATTTTATTCCGCATTTATTCAAAATGCTGAAACTAAGAAAGATAGAGGCCCACGTCAAAATATTGCCTGTTCTCGAAATGGCCGATAAAAGCCGGTCAGCTTTAAGTTATGAGGCGCATGCCGGCATCACTGAGGCGCTTCGTGCCGAACCGGTTATTTCTCAGGCTCCAGCATCGCTTCCAATTTCTCGCAAACGGTTTTCAAGATTTTGATCCGCGCATAGCGTTTGTCGTTCGCTTCGACCATTAGCCAAGGAGCGGCGCGGGTGCTTGTTCGTGCTATCATTTCGTTGACCGCGATTTTATAATCATCCCATTTTTCCCGGTTACGGTAATCGTCCTCGGTGATTTTATGTTTTTTGTAACTGATTTGCTCGCGGGCTTTGAAACGCTTAAGTTGCTCGTCTTTATCGATGTGCAGCCAAAACTTCAATAAGAGAATGCCATGTTCGATCAATGCTTCCTCGAAATTGACGATTTCTGAATAGCTGCGCATCCATTCCTTGTCAGTTGCAAAGCCTTCCACGCGTTCGACCAAAACACGCCCATACCAGCTTCTGTCGTAAATAGTGACCTTACCCGCTCTAGGAATATGCCGCCAGAATCGCCATAGATAATGATGCGCGGCTTCCTCGTCAGTCGGCGCGGCGGTTTGAATAACGCGGTAGCTTCTCGCGTCGATTGCCGATGTAATGCGCCGAATGGCTCCCCCCTTGCCGCCGGCGTCCCAGCCTTCGAAAACCAGGATTGTTGAACGCTTTTGTTCTCGTGCCATTCTGACTAATTTATTCAATTTACCCTGGTAGTGCAGCAATTGATCGCTGTAGTCTTTTTTGTCGAGTTCGAGCGATAAATCCAACGTGTCCAGTAAGCTTTGCTGGTTGATATTGACGAAAGAGATGCCGTTTATGTTTTCCGATTTTCCATTTCGGCTGTCGATATGTTGACGGATTCTATGCAAAACATGCTGTCCAACTGTCAAGCTGCTGTAACGAATATCGGTTCTTTCGACAACTAGCCAAGGCGAGATTCCTGTGCTGGTTGTTGTCAATACATTTTCGGCGATTTCTACGAACTCATCATACAGTTTCAAGTGCTTTTTATCTCGCTCGGTAACTTGCCAACTGGTTTCCGGATCTTTTTCAAGTTCTTTGAGACGTTTTTTTTGAGTTTCTTTTTTCAAATGCAGCCAACATTTAATGATTAGCGCGCCGTCGTCTATCAGTAACTGTTCCATTTCGTTGATGTGCTTGAGTTCCACCGATAATTGACTGTCATCAATGTCTCCGTAGACTCGGTGCGATATCGGGTCGCTATACCAAGATCCGACATAGATGCCTATTCTTCCCTTAGGCGGCAGAGAACGCCAATAGCGCCAATATTTAGGACGCTCTTTTTCCTCATCACTGGGTTCGTCGAAGGCGAAAGTTTCCATGTAGCGCGCATCCAGCCATTCGTTCAGTAAATTAATGACTTGACCCTTGCCGCCGCCGTCTACCCCGGAAATAAGAATAATGACAGGAAAATCGCAAGCGCCGAGTTCTTGTTGCAGCAGCAGCAACTGGGTTCTGAGTTCCGGAATTTGTTCGTTGTATTCTGATTTTTTTAGGGTATGCCCCAGCTCGGCAATTTCAAACATGGATGAGTCTCATATCGGAGTTAGATTTTTATATTATGCGCCAATCTAAGGAGTCGCGGCATTTTAGAACTACTATAGTTCATATCGATACTATCGTTAAAGCTTGTTCTCACCAGCAATTCCCAGTTTGAGCATTCTCGCTGGATTTAGGGGGTGGGGTATCCCTGTCGAGGAACGCCGTGAACTCATCCATGGGGGCTTGACGGCAGCTAAGCGCCAAGGATGGCGTGTATTAGGGCACCAACAGTAGGCGCTTTAGGCGATGCAGGGCAGAAAAATGCTCCTGCATTTTCTGCATTCATTACATCCATGTAACTCAGCAATTGCCGAGGAGCAAAAATCGGCCCCTGCTGCCGACATCCTCGCCAAGCATAACCCACACCCTGTTTGATCCCCAAATTGGGAATTGCTGTTGTTCTCACTGCGGTGCCCCAAAGACTGGAATGATAATGTATAATTCCCCCAAAATATCGGAGTTAATTCATGTCTCAAACCGACGATTCAAAACAGGCCTGTGCCGACACCTTTAACCATGATCATAAAGCCTGTAAGCTGGAGGCCTTGGAGAAAGCGGAAAAACTATGTTTGGAAAGAGGGGCCCAATTGACGCCGATACGCCATAAGGTTCTTGAGTTGATTTGGGACAGTCACGAGGCTGTTAAGGCTTATGATTTATTGGACCGCATCAAGCCGTTCAACGATTCGGCAAAACCGGCGACCGTTTATCGCGCGTTGGATTTTTTGATCGAACAGAAATTAATTCACCGCGTCGAAAGCATGAATGCATTTATCGGCTGCAATCATGTTGAAGGCAAGCACGATTTATTGCTGTTGATCTGCGAAGGTTGCCGGCAGATCGAAGAGAGGCCGGCGACACCGGTCATGGACAGTTTGGCGAATGAACTGAAGCAAGCAGGATTTACCGCACGACGTAAAACGCTTGAAATTCACGGCATCTGCAAGCATTGCGCCGATGGTGCAGCATAATAGCCGTTAGGATCGCTGCCATGACTTGTAATCCCCACCATTTGATCAACGCTTATTGGCGATTACGGAATAACACGGAAAATGTTGTTTTGGCGACGATTATAGAAACCCTTGGTTCAACTTATCAAAAAGCCGGTGCCAGAATGCTGATTGCCGACAGTGGCGAGTTAAACGGCCTGTTGGGAGGCGGTTGTTTTGAGCGAGATTTGGTCGAACAGGCACATACGGTTTTCGAAACCGAAAATCCTAAAACGCTATTCTACGATATGCGTTCTCCCGACGATGCGGTTTGGGGCCTCGGTTTGGGTTGCAATGGGGCAGTAAGGGTATTGTTGCAATTATTGAAAGCCGACAATGATTTTCACCCGCTGAACCGAATTGTAGAGGTATCCGAAAGTCATACGGCCGGTATTTTGGCGACCGTTTATGAATCCGACCATCCCGATTATTCAATCGGCGATAGTTTTTTTCTGGCTGAGTTCGAATTAGACGACCTTAGCCAAAAGGGCAATACTCCCGTATCGATCACCAAGGCGGCCAAACAAACTTGGAGGCGGCGCAAACCCACTCTAGATACCTGTTTGATCGACCGTCATGCTGTTAAATTGTTTTTCGACTTAATGCGTCCGTCAGCGCAACTGCTGGTGCTGGGAGCAGGAGCCGATGCGCTTCCGGTCGTGCAATTCGCCAAAGCACTTGGTTGGCGTGTCACGATCGTCGATCATCGGCCAGGTTATATTAAACCCGAACGATTTCCAAATATCGATGCTTTACTCCATTCGATGCCCGAAGATTTGCACGAGCGTTTGCCATTGGATCGATTCGATGCACTCGTGTTGATGACTCATAGTATCGAATATGATGAACGCTATTTAAGAATCATAGCGGCTAGCCGAATCCCTTTCATTGGTTTGCTTGGCCCTGTTCACCGCAGAGATAGACTCCTCGATAGTTTAGGCGGGGACGCACCGAATATTGCCGCTAAGGTATTCGGTCCGGTCGGTTTGGACATAGGCGCCGAGACGCCCGAGGAAATTGCCTTGTCGATCATGGCCGGCATTCACGCCGCGTTGAAGGGACGAGATGGCGGACAACTCGGTATTAAAGATTGTCATCCCCAATGAGTCTTGATTTTGAGAATGTATATGCAGTAATTTTAGCCGCCGGCGCATCCCGCCGACTGGGTAGCCCTAAGCAACTGCTCGAATGGCGCGGCCGAACCTTACTCGGCAATACAATCGAAAACGCTCGTTCATTACTGAATGAGCGTGTCATTGTGGTTCTGGGATCGCAAGCCGAGACGATACAAGAAAAGGTTGATTTGGGCGGGGTTATCGCAGTTGTTAACCCGAACTGGCAAACAGGTATTGCTTCGTCGATTCGAGCCGGCATCAACACTCTGCCGACAAGCGCCGACGGGTTATTAATGTTATTATCCGATCAACCTTTGGTCGGTTACAGAGCGATGCAGAACTTATTGACACAGTGGCAAATTGAACCGTCTCGTATTGCCGCAAGTCAGTATCATGATACGGTCGGCGTTCCGGCGCTATTTCCGTCGGCTTTTTTCGGTGAGTTGCGCTCCCTCCGGGGCGACCGGGGCGCAAAGAGCCTGTTGTTGCAATTTGAAGAAAAACTTCTGAAAATTTCTTTACCCGAAGCGGAACTCGATATCGATACCAAGGAAGATTTCGACCACCTAAGCGGCCATTACGATGCCGAGGAGTGAACGATGACGACCTTGATGATAAACGGTAAGCAATACGAGTTGGACGCCGAGGACGATATGCCATTACTGTGGGCCATTCGCGATATTGCCGGTTTAACCGGAACCAAATTCGGTTGCGGTATAGGGATGTGCGGCGCCTGTTCCATCCATCTCGATGGTGAGCTGGTGCGATCTTGCATGATGCCGTTCGGTGCGGCCAAAGATAAAGCAATCACGACAATCGAAGGATTAGCGTCGGAAGAAGGACTGCATCCGGTGCAACAAGCCTGGATCGACAAAGATGTATCACAATGCGGATACTGCCAGCCCGGTCAAATCATGGCGGCTGCAGCCTTGCTGTGGGAAAATCCGAATCCGAGCGACGACGAAATCAAAGCCAAAATGACTAACTTTTGCCGTTGCGGAACCTATCTGCAAATATTCGAAGCGGTCAAACAAGCGGCGCAACATCAAGGAGAGCAGTCATGAGCACTTTATCGAATCTGTCGATGACGCGCCGGCAATTTCTCGGGGCCGCCGCGGCCGGTGCCGGCGTATTCGTGTTAGGGATATCCTTGCCCGGTTGCGCCAAGGTTGACGAACAAGGCGAAGGCGTGATCAATGCCTTCATCGGAATCGATGAAAATGGCGTCGTGACTTTTCAAAATCCTTTCATCGAAATGGGGCAGGGGACCTACACCTCGATACCGGCCATCATGGCCGAAGAGCTGGATGCCGACATGGCGATGCTCAAGGTCGTGCAGGCACCGCATGGGCCGGAATACCGAATCATGTTCAACAATACGACGCGCTTTACCGGCGGCAGTTTCAGCGTACGTTCGTCTTATATGACCATGCGAAAAGCCGGTGCGACCGCTCGGGCGATGCTGATCGAAGCCGCCGCAGGCACCTGGAGCGTAGCTCCCGGCGAATGTACGACAGAGCCGGGCGTCGTTATTCATCGCGAGAGCGGAAAAAAATTGACATACGGCGAATTGGCGCCCTTGGCGGCTAAACTGGATATACCCGCAGACGTGCCGTTAAAAGACGATGCTTCTTTCCGGCTGATCGGTAAACCGGTCAAGCGAACCGATAATCGGGTTAAAGCCACCGGAGAAGCCGAGTTCGGTATCGATATCAAGGCTGATGGACTGCTGTATGCCGCGGTCAAACAATCGCCGGTATTCGGCGGTTCGGTCCAATCCTACGACCAAGACGCAGTGCTCAAAATGCCAGGCGTCGTTGCGGTCGAGGAGATACCGAACGGTGTCGCCGTGATTGCCGATCAATATTGGCGAGCCAAAAAGGCTTTAGAACAATTACCGGTGACTTTCGATGAAGGCGATAATGCCGATTTCTCATCGAAATCGTATTTGGAAAAACTTAAAGCCGCGTTGAACGAATCGGGAGTCAGGGTCGAAGATATCGGCGATGCAGGAAAAGCCTTGTCCGAAGCGGCCAACACTATCGAGGCGGTCTATCATGCGCCGTTTCTTGCGCATCAAACGATGGAGCCGATGAACTGCACCGCACTGGTTACGAAGGATCATTGCAAGGTTTGGGCGCCGAATCAAGGCGCCGATTTCGTCGCCAAGGTCGCAGCCGAAATTACCGACCTAAAATTGGATGCTATCGAAGTGATCACGCCTTTCCTCGGCGGCGGTTTCGGACGGCGCTTCATCATGGATTATACGGCGCAGGCGGTAACGCTGGCCAAGAAACATCTGGGCAGACCGATCAAAGTTATTTGGACGCGCGAAGAAGATACGCAACACGACCATTACCGCCCGATGACCGCAGCTAAATACCGGGCTGGCTTTGATGCCCAAGGTAATCCGCTCGCAATTCAAATTACAACGGCGGGCGAAGGGCCATCGGGCCGGCTCAATCCCGAGTTTCTGAAAGACCCTACTATCGACGAGAGCATCTTCGAAGGCGGTCCGCATCAGCCTTATGGAATACCGAATAAGCGCGCCGATGTGGTCAGTGTGCCGGTTAAGCCGTTGCCGATCGGCTACTGGCGCTCGGTCGGGAATTCGCAGAACGCCTTCTTCAAAGAGTCGTTCATCGATGAAATGGCCCATGCGGCAGGTGCCGACCCGGTCGAATTTCGCCGTAACTTGTTAACCGAACAACCGCGATTCAAAAAAGTGCTCGATACCGCCGCCGGCATGGCAGACTGGAAATCCGAGGCATGGCAAGACGAAAACGGTATCAAACATGCAATGGGCGTTGCATTGCATGAATCGTTCGGTAGCATCGTCGCACAGGTGGCCGAAGTGGCGCTTGACGATGGTGAGATCCAGGTTGTCCGTGTCTGGTGTGCGGTCGATTGCGGTTTCGCGGTGAATCCGGCCATCGTTAAAATGCAAATGGAAAGCGGTATTGTTTACGGCTTGTCGGCAGCTTGGAGCGAGGAAATAACTTTCGAGAAAGGCCGCGTGATGCAAAGCAATTTTCACGACTATCCGATCTTGCGGCCTGATCAAATGCCAGATGTCGAAGTCGAAATTATCAACAGCGGCGAGCCGCTCGGCGGTATCGGAGAACCCGGCACCCCGCCTATCGCCCCGGCGGTCTGTAATGCCCTGTTTAAATTGACAGGGCAACGGGTAAGGAGTTTACCTCTTTCGCAATATACTTTTTGAACGCCGCAGGGGGGCATACCCAAAAAGCAAAAACAGGCTTCGATAAAATAGCTGGCGTATCTTGAAGAGCGTTCTCCGCATTTTTTTATCGTTCCCACGCCGGGGCGCTCATCGTTATACATAAGTCAAAAATAACCCTTTTGCAACCTTAACCCATTAGACCTCGATACCATTTATTGTTACTTAACGCTTTCGACCTCGAGATCGCGATCAGGGGATCGCTCCCACAGAGCGTCCGCCGCTCTCTGTGGGAGCCCCGCCTTCGTCGCGACTATCGAAGCCAGTAACGCTTAAACACCAATAGCATTTCCGGGCAACACAACCATTTAGCGCTCGGTCGCTACTTTTTGCACAATTATACCCGTCGTAGATCAAAATTCGGCGCCTGGGTGTCCGCCAAAGGACGCCGTGAATACGTCCATGTAGGCTCTATGCCAGCTCCATGCTGGCAAAGCCTTTGTCGAACACCCAGGCGCCTCCTCTAGCACTGCCGAAATTTGAAGTGCGAAAGGTATAGATATATTTATACTCATGTATAAAGACGAGCGCCGGAGCGTGGGAACGATAGGGGGCGAATAATTACCTTTATTATTGAATAACTTCTACTCCTCGCCAGAAAGCGACGTGGTTTTTAATGTTTAACGCTTCCGGTTTTGGATCGGGATAAAACCAGGCAGCGTCGCGATTAATCGCATCGTTTACGCAGAGATCGTAATAGCTGGCTTTACCTTTCCATGCACAGAAGGTGTTCGTGCTACTTTCTTTTAGGAATTGGGCTTTGACCGAATCGGCAGGAAAATAATGATTGCCCTCGACCATTACTGTGTCATCGCTTTCGGCAATGATGACATCGTTCCAGATAGCTTTCATGATTTTGCTCCTTGTTGTGTTTATTTATTAGGTTTTTAAACGGCTTCAAGAAAGTAAACACTGAAAAGATGCTGGTTATCAGACCATGTTTTGATCAATCTGAAACCGCTGGCATTAGCCAGGGTAATGAATTCATCAGGACTGTATTTGTAGGAATTCTCGGTATGAATGTATTCGCCGTTTATGAAGCGGAAGTCTTGGCCTGAAATACTAACCTGCTGATCTTCGCTACTGACCAGGTGCATTTCAATACGACCTCGCTGATCGTTGTAATAAGCACGATGTTCGAAGCGGTTGAAGTCAAAGTTACCGTCCAGTTTATTATTGATACGGGTGAGCAGATTGAGATTGAATTCTGCGGTGATGCCGGCAGCATCGTTGTAGGCAGCATTCAAGACCGATGGATCCTTTTTGCGATCAAGCCCGACAAGTAAACCACCACCATTGCCGGTTAGCCGGTGTATACCGGTCAGAAAATGCTGAACTTCTAGCGGGTCAAAATTACCCAAACTAGATCCCGGAATGAATACGACACGCCTGCCATGCGGAATACCATGAGGTAATAGCATCCGTTGAGTAAAATCGAGGCAGGCAGGATAAATCGGTAACCAGGGATACTTATGACTTAAACCGTAGGCCGATTGCTTGAGAAACTCACGGGAAATATCCATCGGTACATAGGCGGAAGGAAGCAGACTTTCCAGCAGTAATTGTACTTTCTCGCAACTTCCGCTTCCGGGTTCGATCAATACCGATCCCGGCTCAATAAGACGGCTAATTTCATCCGCGTAAGTTGTTAACAAGTCACGTTCAACATTAGGGATGTAATATTCCGGCTGTTCCAGGATTGCTTCAAACAATTGAGATCCGATTTCATCATAAAAAAACTTAGGCGGTATTTGTTTTTGTCTGCGGGATAGGCCTTTAAGAACTGCTTCACGAAAGGTTTCCTGTTCGGGTTCAAAATCGTGGAAACTAACTTTTTGGCTTAATATATTCATAGGTCGTCCGCTAAACGGATGCCGGAAAATTGCCAGCGATCATGTGGGTAGAAAAAATTGCGATATGTTGGACGGATATGATCTTCTGGTGTAACACAGGATCCACCTCGCAAGACCCATTGGTTGCACATGAATTTACCGTTGTATTCACCCATGCTGCCTTCGAGCGGTTTAAAGCGAGGATAAGCCAGATAGGGGGATGCGGTCCACTCCCATAACGAACCGTAAAATTGACCTTTGCCTGCTTGCGGGTGAAAAATGCCGCTTTCACTAAAATGGCCAGTTACAGGTATTTCCAGCAACTTTGTTTCAATTTCGGCTTCCGATGGCAGCCGTTTGCCTGCCCATCGTGCATATGCGTCTGCTTCGTAATAACTGATATGAGAAACAGGGGCGGACGGGTTCATAGTCTCAAGTCCATGAAGGGTAAATTCAAGCCATAAACCATCATGGTTTTCCCAATAAAGCGGAGATTTCCATTGGGTATTCTGGATGTGGCTCCAGCCATCGGATAACCACAACTCAGATTTGGAGTAGCCTCCGTCTTCCATGAAGTCGAGAAATTCGTTGTTTGTGATCAGTCGAGAACTTAAACGGTGCGGTTCTAACCAAACTTGGTGACGAGGCTTCTCGTTATCAAAGGTAAAGCCATCATCATTATTCGTTCCGATCTGTACCACGCCGCCTGGCCTTTCCTCCCAATCCAATTTTCCGGTCATTTTCATTGCCGGTTGGGAGCGCTCCAGATAACTGGGCTTTAAGGGATTGCTCCAAAAGTTGTGCTTGATATCCATGAACAGCAATTCCTGGTGCTGCTGTTCGTGGTGTAAGCCCAGAGTTAGACGAAAAGCAGCTTGTTTCCACTGGGATTCGTCGAGGTTGTCTATAAAATCAACGATGCGCTTATCAATTTCAGAACGGTAATGAAACACTTGTTCAATCGTCGGACGTGACAATAAGCCGCGTTTCGCCCGGGCATGCATAGCGCCAACCGTTTGATAATAAGAGTTAAATAAATAAGAGTATTGGGGGTCGATAGGGCGATATTCCGACTCGAATGCTTCCAATAGAAAGGTTTCAAAGAACCAGGTCACATGAGCTAAATGCCATTTTGGCGGACTAATCTCAATGCCGCTTTGAATTTGATAATCATCGGCCATTAACGGCGCACAAATTTGAAGACTGATATTGCGGACACGAATGTAGTCTGCGATTAATTTTTGCCGCGAAATTTCCGCTGTAGCCTGGTGATTTTTTTTTAATGAAGATGGCATTTGGAATCAGTTAATAGTGTAAGTAATTACAATCGATAAGAACAGTCAAAGCCGTTACTTCATGAGCTAATGTACTGCTCGATCTTTTTTTGTCAACCAGCAGTGTATGCGACAGTGTTTAAATTCAAAAAAGAAAAAGGGGTCAGAGGTATCCCCACAAAACGCTCGTTCCCATGCTCTGCGCTCGCCGTTATACATAAGTCGTAGATACCGTCTTGCCAGCTTGGCGAATGTGACCTAGATACCCTTTATTGTTGATTAACGTACCCGGCTTCGAAATCGCGACGAAGGCGTCGCTCCCCACAAGGGGGGCCGAATGTTCTGTGGGAGCGATCCCCAGATCGCGATTTCGAAGCCACTGATGTTCAATATCCGCAGATTTATCAAACAACACCGTTCCCAGGTATACGATGACCTTTGTTTAGCAAGTGTACCGATATTTGTGTATAACGATGAGCGCAGAGCGTAGGAACGATGAAAAAAATCAATATATCTATCAATTTTCAGCCATAGTAAATTGTTTTATTTGGCTATTTCGTGGGGATACCTCAGGGTCAGGTTAGATTATTAATCTAACCTGACCCCTTTTTTGCCTTTTTTGGATGCTTGTTGCGAGTAGTAATTAGGTTTAACTCTGGCGGAAGGTTCCGTTTCAAGACAAGCAACAATTCTTGAGTTTTTTGCCGCTGCCGCACGGACAAGGGGCGTTGCGGCCGATTTTCGGTTTAGAGGAGGGCTGCCCCAACGTTTTTTTCTCCTCTAATTCGGCTTCTATGTCATCGATGACATGCTGCAAGTTTTCAACCGAGAAGGGGAGCATTTCGAACAGTCTGGCAAATAGATGGTCATCGGTCGGTTCTATGCCTTCCTCGATGATTTGAGCTTTGGTTTGTTCGATATTCGGAAACTTTGAAAAATCGCGGGTGATCAACACTTCAAACAGGCGCGCGTTTCGTGCAATATCGTCCCAATAAGCGTCGGCATTAGCGGTATCGCCTTCATCGCCTAACCAAAACTCCTTGCAGAGCGCTAATCCGGTCCAAAAACCGATACACCACTGTTGGACCCAATCGAATTGTTTTCCTTTGAGATTTTCAATATCGAATGGAAACTTAAGTTGCCCTGAGACTCGCAATTGTACGTAAGCGTCGTATACATCGAATGCAGCCGACATTAGGTTTTCGATGTGCTTCAGCTCGAAATCGGGCGTACGATGGTAAAAAAGGGAGTTTTCCCATTGTTCGGGTAGGATCGATGGAGGTGTGATGGCCATTGCATAAAAAAATCCGTGCAGTTCGAAGAGATTGAAATGATCGGCTTCCGGTACGATGCCGTTTAATTCATCGATTAATTTAGCGAGTAACTTGGGTTTGATCATTTTTGTTTGATGCGGATTTTGAGTCGGGTGTCTTATACCCTTAGCTGGTCGAATTCGGTGCCGGGTCCTCAGACAGGAACTTCGGTGCCGAGTTTTGGTCACCGTAGAGTAAAGGCTTGACTCATGCTTAAGATGTGTCGTTTAATCATGCAAGGAAATATCAATTATTTTTAATTGAAATGCTTCCATTTTACCCAAGCGGCACAAGCAATTCCGACCAATATGTAGGTGTAGCTATATACGAAAACATATAAGCCTGTGGGGTTATGAGTAGCGGCATCGCGAAGACTCGGTGTTACCAACCAAGTCCACAAAACGGCAGGTATCAAATAGAACAAAAAGCCCAAACCTGCCGTTTTTAAAGGATTGCGACCCTTAGCTTCGGCGTCTCGATAATACCAATAGGCAATTGCTAACGCGACAATAGTGCCAATCATAAACCTTCCTCTCTTTAATGCAGAATGATGGATATGCTTACTCCATTCATGCTGAAAAATCGTTCGCCCTAAGTTTATGGCGACGGAGTTGCCTTTCGAAGAACCCCACGCCCCTAAATGTAAACGTTTTTTCGCTCAGATGCTCCCTTTTGATCGAAAAACCGTCTAAGAATAAAAGGTATGGGATGTGTCTATCGAGGAACGCCGTGAACCCATCACCTAAATTTGCCATGATTTTAAATCATTGCCAATGACCTATGGAATTTAGATGCTGGGTAAACTCATCCATGGGGGCTTGACGGCAGTGATCCCTGCTGCCGACATCCTCTCTAGCCACACACCATACCTTAACAAAGTTAGCTATTTTTTGAGTATAAAGGGAGTACAATTAAACTCCAAGAACTGAAACTCAGTGATGCACCCAGTCTGCGCCTAATGTGCCGATTAAACTTTCCGAATAACCCGATTGGCTTAATTCGGCAAGCATGGCTTCAGTTTTCTCAAGCTTCACTTCCAGTTTCGAATATTCGGATGAATCGCTGTTTTCTGTTTCGTTTAAGCGTTCTGTAATTATGTCGCGATGACGTTGCCATAAGGCCAAATCACGCTGGTGCTTGATGGAGAGTCGCTCACGATACCAATCGCTAGCCAGTAGCGATTCTCGTGTAAATAAATCTCGAATCGCCGAGTTGTCGATAGTTTTGCCTTCAAAGTGTCCATAAGCCATGACATGTAATAGGGCTTTAAGAGGTGGGCAGGCATCGTTTATCGTGCCGTCCTGAAAATAAATTAGAGCCACCCGTTGTTGCGTTTCATAGACGTTATCGATGCCGTCGACAAAAGCGGCAAGATCTTGGGTTTCAGGTTTTAGCATCGCTTCGTCAAAAACCGCTGTCGGATAATCGAAGACTTTACCGAAGTTGGTATGCACGAAACGCTCGGTTATTCGGTATCCTAGCCGGCTTGCGTATACGGTTCTGCCTTCGTATTCGAAATCTTCCAGTTTTTCGAGATGGCCGTTTTCGATCAGATAGCGCGCATCGCGTTCGGCGACAGGTAGACGCGACCAGATTTCCGGAATCAACAGACTGATGTCGTGATCGATTCTACGCTGAGTTCCGATGTAACCGGCCGCAGTCGAAAAGCCGTCGTAGCCGCATAAGATGAACGAGACCAGTGCAGTATTTAGATCGGCGGTCGTGCTCAAGGCATTGAACGGCCCTTTGGTCAATGCGCCTTCCGACCCGGCTCCCGTCGTGGAAGGAGATTTGCCGGTTAGACTGCATACAAAATCCATGAACAATTCCGGTAACTCTTGATAATGGATGGGGTTGTAAACAGCCAAAGGTCGGATGCCGGCGGCTAAATCTTGCGGATTGTTGCGGCGTCCGGGAAGAACCGCATTGACCGGAAAATGTACCGCTTGATCGGCATTGAGGCCTCTAGCCAGACGAGTCGAAATTTCAGCGATATAGCGCATTCTCGGATCGGCGATATCGGGCCGTACTTGCAGATAGCGTACATTTTGGCTGGGCTTTCCGTCGACCAATCTCGGATGTGCCGATGAGACGAAAAACTCATCTTCCTGACCTTCGGCGGCTCGCTCGATCAATTTACACATCGGCTCGCTGAATTCTTCGAAGTGAATGATATCTTCAATTAGATCGCGTGCATCTTGCGTTGTTAAGGGTTGGAAGTTGGAGATGAAATTATTGCCTCCCGATAAATCACGCTCAGTTTGTAAATCGCTGCCTCGATGGATGGCATCGTCGGGGCGCTGGAAAAAACTTTGCTCGCAATTGTCGACTAATTTTACGGAAGGATTTCGATAATCGGGGTCGAGCCCCGTGAGTCGTTTAGAAGGCACTACCGTCGACGCACTGATGTCGTCTTCCATCTGAACTTTAGCCGAAGCGATAAAATCTTGGCGGAGTTTGAAAACACGCCAGGCACCGTTCGAATCGAAGCCAACTCGAAGGTAACTGGCGATTAGTTTGCGCCCTTGGTATTTCAGTTCATTGCCGGGGTAGCTATTGACCACGTCCACTGAAAAATGATCGCGCCAATCATCACCCCATTCCTCGTGGTAAAAGCGTTTAATAATCAGCACAATTGCCCAAATATGCTGAGGAATTTGCTCCAGCCATTCGTTATAAGCATCGGAATAGTCGGTGAACGAAGGCGTTAATAGCTTGATGACCGAACCTAGGGTACGTTGATTGCTGAGCAGATTGCGTTGATCGCTGCCGTGTCGGTCCGGGTCGCGGAAACGGGTCGAATAATCGTGTTTAAAAATGGACTCGACGATATCCATGTCTTTTTCGAAGTCTTCGACAAAAATAGTGCCCGAAATGACCGCGCCGGCTATGGATTTGGAAATTTCCGATTTACCGCCGCCGGAAACCGTGCTGGGTTTATGGCAGAATGTTCCTTCCGCTAAAGTGCCCACCAAACGCCAACTCGGGGCGTGAGGATGGCGTTCCATATGGACTTTGAAACCGTTTGGATAGATGTACGTGTGTTTGGCAAGCAACTTGAGGGATTGCGGGCGACCATTTTGCAGCCAACTGATTTGTTGCTGCTGCACATTGATCTCGGCTGCTGCCGGAATGTATATGATCTCCGGAAAATTGTTGTCGACGGCGTAACCTTCATTCTTTCTGTCAATCATCGGTGATAATTGTTCGCATAACTTATCGAACGAATAGCGTCTATCGAGATCGCTGCCATGCGGTAGATAAATGTCGCCAAGGTTCATTCTGGGGAATGCCAATGCGCCGCCGGCATGTTCTTCCTCGCAGTCGCCGAAGAGATTAGCCGAATAGCTAATTTGAGATTTGATCTCTTTTTTGCTGTAACCGAAATAATTGTCGGCGATTAAGGTGACGACGACGCCTTGCATATTGCGACAAACCAATTTAAACGGTTTGCCGTCGTTGTAAAGTTCGTCTTCATGCTGCCAGAACATACCGTCCTTGCGTTGGCGTTCGCTTGCATCATCATAATGGGGAAGGCCGATATCTTTTTTCCGGCAATGCACCAAATGCGGGGCTAGAATAATGCAACCGGTATGTCCGGTCCAATGTTCGATATCGAGTGCCGCATCGTTCTCCGGCAAGAAAGGATCGCCGGCATTGCCGAAGATCGATTCGACGAAATCCAAGTTAGCGACCAATCCGCCCGGTGCGAAAAAACGGGTTTCCATGGTTTTAACTGGGCTTATCGGTTCGATTGCTGGACGAACGATCGGTCTCAATAATAACGAGATCCAAAGCGTGGCCGGCTTATTTTGTAGGCTTGTGAAAGGCAGGCGAAGTAGATCGCTTGGTGGAGTCAACGCATGTTGTAATAACGCGGCATAGGCGTTTACCGGTACTTCACTTTTATCTCCCGGCACGGGAAGTCCGCCTGCAACTATATGAAAGACCCCTTTAGTTGTCCGTCGATCGTTTTGTGGATTATGCAAGACGCCTTGTAAAACACGATAGGAGTCGACATAAGCGGAGTGAAACTCGTTATGATGATAAGGCAGCGATAATTCCCGGGCTTGTCCTTTTCGCTCGAGAATAAATGTTTCTCCGGGTAATTGAACTGAAACGTCGACGTTATTTTCGAGGAGGTAAGCGTTTAAAAAGTCTTGTATTCGTTGATCGGCTGGGCAACGGTAATTGGCTAATAGACGGCGTTGCTGCGAATAATTCTTTAATAAGCTATCTGCGATTTTTAGATATTGCCGATCGCCTTCGGCTTCACAAGTGGGTTGATTAAGTGCGGCTAGTTTAAGATTGATATGCTGTAGCCCTTCGTGTTCTTCGGTGCTACTCGGACTATTTTGGATGGGTGCGGCTGATAAGATCATGGTAGGCTCCGGCAAGGTTTCAGACTGGCTGTGTTCGAGGCGGCACGATTTAATCTCGAGTGCTGACGGTTTGGATAAAAATTAATAAACCGTTTAGCTTTTCGACGAATCCGATAAGACTGGAAGTCAATCGTTTCCTAAATTAAGTTTCGGCGGTGTCGAGTATTTGAAGAATAGGTTATACGATTATTGAAAAATAAAAAAGAATTGAATCGATGTCGATTTTGCCTAAATTAATTAGGCAAGAACATTTATTACCAAATCCTAAGCCAAGTCGAAGCATTAAAGATCTACAACACTTTCACCGGCTTGCTAAAGCCTTAAATTACCCTTTACCCGACAGGTCTCTCCTAAGCGCAGCCGAAGGGGGCTCAGGTCGAACGGTAGTTTGAGGTTCTCAACTGCTCTTTTTTTTTAGGTATAATGATAAAGAGATAATTAACACACTACTTAGTAGGTATACTAGTGAATCAAACGTTAAAAGAAATATTAGCCGACCCGGAATTTAAAGAAGGCGATGCATGGTTTCGTCATGCATTCAAGGCACAGGATGTGTTGGTGAAAGAGAGCGATATCGGCAATACCTTGTTTGTGATTGAAAAGGGTAGCTTGCGGGTAACCGGACTGGTTGGCCTAGAGCAAAAAAAACAGCTTCAGGCCGGATTTTGCGATCTTAAGGAAGGCGATATTTTCGGCGAAAGTTGTCTTCATGAGATTCATAGGCGGACCGCAACCGTTACGGCGATTTCCGAAGGTTGTGCTTGGGAAATTGTCGGTGATAAATTAAATGAGTATTTTGAAAAGCATCCCGATCTCGGTTATTTGTTTTATAAGAAGCTATTCGTTATTTTGACTGAACGCATGAAAAGTGCGAATCATCGCATTGAAAATCTTTTGGCCTGGGGATTAAGAGCGCATGATATCGAGCGGCATTTGTAAAGTAATTATTCACACCCCCTATCGTTCCCACGCTCCGGCGTGGGAATGAAGACCGAGACGCTCTAGCGTATCGTACCGCTGGAGCGGTACTCAGGCGTTCCCTCGCAGAGCGCTCATCGTTATACATAAATTGTAGGGTACGCTCCGCGTACCAAAGCCGTGCCCTGGCGGTTCGGTTGGCACATGAATATCGCGGGGTTACCATGGTACGCACAGCGTACCCTACGCGGTTCGTCTAGCGTTAGGTGATCCGCTAATGTTAAGTGACAATAAAGGGTATCGAGGTCTCATTGGCTAATATTGCAAAACGGTAATTTTTGACTTATGTATAACGATGAGCGCAGAGCGTGGGAACGATAATTTCCGGGGGAATGGATAGTTACTTTGTAAACGTTTTTTCGATTGAATTCATTACGGGGTAATTTATGGGTAAGTTATTGATAATGATAGGTGGTTTTTTATTGGTATTAGGCTTGCTCATTAGTTACGCGCCCGGATTGATCAGTTGGTTCGGTAATTTGCCGGGCGATATCAAAATCGTTGATGAGAAGCGATCTATATTTATTCCTATCACGTCGATGATAGTTGTCAGCCTTGTGTTGAGCCTTCTAATCAATCTGTTTTCATCGTTAAAATGATTTGTTTGTTTCTTAATCGTTGACTACTTCCACTATAAAATCAAAGCGTAACAAGCCAAAAAACAATACGCGACGACAGCCTAAGCAAAAAGTTCGTCGTTCCGTTAGATCCGCTAAGAAAAAAAACGTTACATTTCCGGATAGCTTCAAGCATAAATTAATCTTGGCGGTTATTGAATTGGCCGGTTTAAGCATTACGCTTGTATCAGCGATTATCGTGCTGCTAGGCTATTCGGCAGAACGCTTCAGTGGAACTCGATTTCTTACCAGTCTCTTGCCATTTGCTATAGGGGTACTGGTCTTAATTCTATTCGCTTCGTTTTTGTTCTTGTTTTGGTGGAAGCTTCGGCGCAGCTTACAAGGCAGGACCGTGATTTTAATGCCCGTGATTTCGGTAATGTTAGCGATCGGTTCCGGCATATGGGTCATGGATGATCGATTTGCGTTGGCTTTCAATCATTTCCGGATGCTGGTCGGCGGAAAACAAGAAGTACGAAGGGTGACGCTTGCGCATCAGGTTTATGCCGCGTATCGCCGTCAAGGGGTTGGTGCTATGCGGCAAATGGTGGCTCGAGGAGAAAAATACAGTCTCCTTGTTGAGGATGCCGCGGGGCGTTTCCAAATCGATCCCGATTTATTGTTGGGCATTGCGGCGGCGGAATCATCTTTTCTCCCTCGGAATAGTTCGGATGGCGGCCGTGGTTTGTTTCAAATTACCCGGGTGCCGAAAGTCGTCGAAAACGAAGCGCAAAAACATTTCTCCGGACAAAAGCGCTCGATTATCGACGATCGTTATAATGCTTACCTTGCGGCAGCAACCTTTAAATACTATTTGGACGAAATGCACGGCGATTTGTTGTTAGGGCTATTGGCCTACAACATAGGCCCGGCCAATGGCGGTCTGCGTTTTATCATGCAGAAATACGGCGTCACCGACTTTACGACAATTCAGCCGTATCTTCAGCATTTGCCGAGGGATTATCCGATTCGAGTATTATCTTACGCGCTTGCTTTTAGACTTTGGCGACAGGAAGGCACGCTTCCAGCTTATCAAGAAGGCAGCAATGCCGTGCGAATTCAACGCATCGGCATTCCAGGGCTAACAAGCGACTTTTGAGTCTGTCGATATTCGTAAATTCAGCTACTATTTCGAATAGTGTTCGAGTATTTCGCGATGATTTTATAAAAGACTTCGATGTGCATCCGCTCTTAAATCAATTGCGATCAGAATGGGGAGTTCGATGAATAAACCAATTATTTTATTCGCTGTTCAGAGTCATGAGCTAAAGCAATCGATACAGACCGTTTTACATCATCAAACGGTCGAATTGGTCGAAGCTATGACTTGTCAGGAAGTGTTGAAATACTTCCAAGCAACGATGCCACAATTGCTGATCCTCGAATCTCCTTGTCAGGACGGTGTCGATACGCTTGCAATTGTTGAATCCATTCATGACAAAGACCGGAGATTTCCGGTTATCTTGGTTACGACGCGAGGATCCGAAAGGCTTGCTATTTCGGCATTACGCATGGGCATTAAGGATTATTTTGAATATCCATTTTCCGGTCGAGACTTGATTAATTCGGTTACTAAATTGTTAAGCCCCCGGGCATCAAAGGTTTCTAGCACTCAGGCTTTAAAGTCCGTCCTTCATCATCCTTTCATCGGAAGTAGCCATTCGATGCAAAAGGTAAAAACCTATTTACAAAAAGTCGCTCATGTCGATAGTCATGTGCTGATTACTGGCGAGACGGGAACCGGAAAGGAGCTCGTTGCAAAATTCATCCACGGTGATAGTCAACGCTCGCGTAAACCCTTTATCGCGATTAATTGCGCGGCCTTACCCGATAGTTTATTGGAAAGCGAATTATTCGGTTACGAAAAAGGAGCATTCACCGGCGCGCAAACCGCCTACGCAGGAAAATTGAAAATGGCGGATGGCGGCACGGTCTTTTTCGACGAAATCGGGGATATGAGCCCCTACGCGCAAGCCAAAATACTCCGCGTTCTGGAAAGCAAGGAGGTTTATCCGTTAGGTGCTAAACAAAGCGTTGCTCTCGATATTCGAATAATCGCCGCGACTAATCGGCATTTGGAAAAAATGATGCTGGCAAAAGAGTTTAGGGACGATCTTTACTTTCGTCTCAATATCGCCCGAGTCCATTTGCCCCCGTTACGAGAGCGCAAAGAAGATATTCCGGAACTACTTAATTTTTATCTCAAACAATTCAATCAGCAATTTGGATTAAGTTTGGTCGGCTTTAGTATCGAAGCCTTAGAGGCTTTATTCGATTACCATTGGCCGGGCAATATACGCGAATTAAAAAACGTCTTGGAAACCGTTTTTATAGATTCTCCCTATGAACGAATTTCCCGGAGCGATTTGCCGGAACCGATTCGTGGCGGCGAAATGGCTAAGGCATTTTCAGATCAAAGCGATCGCGAACGCGAGAGCCTGTTGGCCGCTTTAAATGCTACGAATTGGAATAAAAGCAAAGCCGCCGAACAATTGCAATGTTCGAGAATGACGCTTTATCGAAAGATGGAAAAACACCGAATTAGAACTAAAAAAGCCTTCTAAAATCAGCAATTGCTGAGGAGCAAAATCTGCCCTTTCGCAGACACCTGTCAATCGAGCCACCATACCCTCCTTTCAACAATTCGCTCAATATTGAAAAAAGCAAATTATTTAAAGCTATATCCTTTGGTTTCTGCTGACTTTGAGTCAACTATTAACGCAAACATAGCTTTTATTAATTTCACTTCACCTGTAACTCCCTATCCTAGAACTTGTCTAACCAAAAAATCTCCGATTTCACTTAGCCGGTTTCGGTAATTGAATTGCTATAGTAAAACGAGAAACATTTGGCATAATGAGTCGACAGCTGCATAGCAAACGAAACTTCTAGTAAAAAATACTGTTTAAACCTAAAGACACTTAAAAACATAAATTCGTAGTCTTAATGGTAACTATTCAGTCCCCCGGCAATTATCGTTCCCACGCTCTGCGTGGGAATGCCTGAGTACCGCTCCAGCGGTACGAGACGCTAGGGCGTCTCGGTCTTCATTCCCACGCAGAGCGTGGGAACGATAGGGGGTGAATAATTACGTCTAATGTTTCGTGTGACTTTGGAGACAATGAGCGCATCCATGGTCTAACTAAAGGTATACCTTTCGCACTTCAAATTTTGGCAGTGCCAGAGGAGGCGCCTGGGTGTCCGATAAAGGCTTTGCCAGCATGGAGCTGGCATAGAGCCTACATGGGACGTATTCACGGCGTCCTTTAGCGGACACCCAGGCACCGAATTTTGATCTACGACGGGTATAAGAAGTAATTAATCATTGTGGGGTTGTGATGAGTATATTTGAGCGTTATACAGCAAAATACGAAGAATTGAAGGACGAAGAATTGACTCTGCCGGAATATTTGGAGCTTTGCAAAAAAGACCCGTTGACCTATGCAAGCCCGGCCGAGCGGATGCTGGCTGCTATCGGCGAGCCTGAATTATTGGATACGCATAATGATCCCAGACTTAGCCGAATATTTTCCAATAAGGTCATAAAAATTTATCCCGCCTTCCGCGAATTTTACGGAATGGAAGAGGTCATCGAGCAAATAGTCGCATTCTTCCGTCATGCGGCTCAGGGCCTGGAAGAAAAGAAACAGATTCTTTATTTGCTCGGTCCGGTCGGTGGTGGTAAATCTTCGCTGGCCGAACGGCTAAAAGCATTGATGGAAAAAGCGCCGTTTTACGCGATTAAAGGTTCGCCGGTATTCGAATCGCCATTGGGGCTTTTCAATGCCGATGAAGACGGCGATATTCTTGAAAAAGACTACAGCATCCCCGGCCGTTATCTCAATACCATCATGTCGCCTTGGGCGACGAAACGACTTCATGAATTCAACGGTGATATACGCCAATTTAGAGTCGTTCGGATCCGTCCTTCTATTCTTAAACAGATTGCCGTAGCCAAAACCGAGCCGGGCGATGAAAACAATCAAGATATTTCATCGCTGGTCGGCAAAGTCGACATCCGTAAACTGGAACTGTATTCTCAAGACGATCCCGATGCCTACAGTTACTCGGGGGGCTTGTGCCGTGCCAACCAAGGTTTGCTGGAATTCGTGGAAATGTTCAAGGCGCCGATCAAGGTGTTGCACCCGCTGCTGACCGCAACGCAGGAAGGTAATTACAAAGGCACGGAAGGGTTTCCGGCGATACCGTTTCAGGGCATTATTCTGGCCCACTCGAACGAATCGGAGTGGCAAGCGTTCAGGAACAATAAAAACAATGAGGCCTTTCTCGACCGGATTTATATTGTCAAAGTGCCTTATTGCTTGCGCGTTTCGGAAGAAATCAAAATCTACGATAAACTGCTGGAAAACAGTTCCTTGCATGATGCGCCGTGCGCACCCGGCACCTTGGAAATGATGGCACAATTTGCAGTGTTATCCCGCTTGAAAGAGCCGGAAAACTCCAATATCTTTTCCAAGATGAGGGTTTATAACGGCGAGAATCTCAAAGATACCGATCCGCATGCGAAGTCTTATCAAGAATACCGCGATTTCGCCGGCGTCGATGAAGGCATGACCGGTCTTTCCACACGGTTCGCTTTCAAGATTCTGTCCAAGGTATTCAACTTCGACAATACCGAAGTCGCGGCCAATCCGGTTCATCTTTTGTATGTCCTTGAGCAGCAAATCGAACGCGAGCAATTTCCGGCCGATGTCGAAGACAAGTACTTGTCTTATCTGAAAGGTCATTTGACGCAAAAATACATTGATTTTATCGGCAAGGAAATTCAAACCGCTTATCTCCAATCTTATTCGGAATACGGACAAAATATCTTCGATCGTTATGTGACCTATGCCGATTATTGGATACAAGATACTAATTACCGCGATCCGGATACCGGCGAAATGTTCGACCGGAGCGCCTTGAACGATGAGCTGGAAAAAATCGAAAAACCGGCCGGCATCAGCAATCCCAAAGATTTCCGTAACGAAATCGTTAACTTTGTGTTACGAGCTCGCGCCAAAAACGGCGGTAAATATCCGGCCTGGACAAGTTATGAGAAACTGCGCACTGTGATCGAAAAGAAAATGTTTTCGACCACCGAAGATCTGCTGCCGGTGATTTCTTTCAACGCCAAAGCTTCACCCGAAGACCAGAAAAAACATGAACAATTTATCGACCGGATGATTGAAAAAGGCTATACGGAAAAACAAGTGCGCTTACTCAGCGAATGGTACTTGAGGGTGCGTAAATCGTCTTAACGCTTGAGGAGAAATGTGTGACTCAAATTGTAGATAGACGTCTGAACGGAAAGAATAAGAGTGCCGTCAATCGGCAGAAATTTATTCGCCGTTTTCGCAGCCAAATTAAAAAGGCCGTGACCGACGCGGTAAACGAACGGAGCGTGAAGGATTTGGATAAAGGCGAAAAGGTTTCCATTCCGGCAAAAGACATTTCGGAGCCGTTTTTCCATCATAGTAATGACGGTTATCGGGAAGCCATTCATCCGGGGAACAAGGAGTTTCGACAAGGCGATAAAATAAAGCGGCCCGAAAGCGGCGGCGGAGGGCGAGGTAAACAGGCTTCCGACTCCGGCGAAGGCATGGACGAGTTCGTCTTCGAGTTGACGCGCGAGGAATTTTTGCACTTCTTTTTTGAAGATCTCGAATTGCCCAACCTGGTCAAAACCCGTCTAGCGACTCTCGAGGAGACTCAAAAAGTACGCGCGGGCCATACCAGTGACGGTATACCCACCAATATCAATGTAATTCGTTCGCTTCGGGGCGCGATGGGGCGGCGCATCGCATTGCGCGCGCCTTATCGGAACAGGATTGCCGAGGCCGAAGCGCAACTGGAAGACTTGCTTAAACGCCACAGCGAAACCGATCCGGTGGTTATCGAATTGCGTGAAGAAATTAAACGCCTCAAGGAAAAAATCGAGCGCATCCCGTTTATCGACACCTTCGATTTACGTTACGACAACCGCATTGACAAGCCCAAACCGACGACCCAAGCAGTGATGTTTTGCATCATGGATGTTTCGGGCTCGATGGGGCCTGAAGAAAAAGACATGGCGAAACGTTTTTTCATGCTGCTGTACCTTTTCCTGACGCGCACCTATGAAAAAACCCAAGTCGTATTCATCTCCCATCACACCGAAGCCAGTGAAGTCGATGAAGAAACCTTTTTTTATTCGAGAGAAACCGGCGGTACGGTCGTTTCGAGCGCTCTCAACTTGATGAAAAAGATCATCGAGGACCGCTTTCCGATTTCGGAATGGAATATTTATGCCGCGCAGGCCTCCGACGGCGACAATTGGGATAATGATTCAATAGACTGCAAAAAAATATTGTCGGAACAAATCATGCCCTATATGCAGTATTACGCCTATATCGAAATCACCGAGGACAGGCATCAAAACCTCTGGTACGAATATTCGACTCTGAAAGACACTTGGAGCAATTTTGCGATGCAACGAATTGCTACAGTGGCCGATATCTATCCGGTATTTCGTAAACTTTTCGAGAAATCAAACGCATGACTAGAAAGCCCTTATCGAAAACATCGGAATGGACCTTCGAACTGATTAAAAAATACCATACGGAAATCGCGCGTATCGCAGGCGACTTCGGATTGGATACCTATCCGGTGCAACTGGAAATCATCACTGCCGAACAAATGATGGACGCCTATGCTTCGGTCGGCATGCCCATCGGCTATAGTCACTGGTCGTTCGGCAAGGAATTCGTCAAGAATGAAAAACGTTATAAAAAAGGTCAAATGGGCCTGGCTTATGAAATCGTGATTAATTCCAATCCTTGCATCGCCTATTTAATGGAAGAAAATAGCATGACGATGCAGGCCCTGGTAATCGCGCATGCCGCTTACGGCCACAATTCGTTTTTCAAAAATAATTATTTATTCACGACCTGGACCAGCGCGGACTCGATTATCGATTATCTGCTCTTTGCTAAAAACTATATTGCCGAGTGCGAAGAGCGCTACGGCGAGGAACAGGTCGAAGCCATTCTTGACTCTTGCCATGCCTTGAGAAATTTCGGCGTGGACCGGTATAAACGCCCCTCCCGATTGTCTCTACAACAAGAGCAAGCCCGGCAACGGGATCGAGAAGCCTATCTGCAATCCCAAGTCAACGAGTTATGGCGCACCATTCCGACCAAGGAGCCGGCCTATGACGCCACTGACGAAAAGGTCCGCTTTCCCGAAGAGCCTCAAGAGAATATTCTTTATTTTATCGAAAAAAATGCGCCTTTCCTGGAGCCTTGGCAACGCGAAATCATTCGCATAGTACGCAAGATAGCCCAATATTTTTATCCGCAACGGCAGACTCAAGTGATGAACGAAGGCTGGGCGACTTTCTGGCATTACACGATCTTGCATCAGATGTATCAGGAAGGCCTGGTAACCGATGGATTCATGATCGAGTTTCTCCAATCGCATACCAATGTCGTTTACCAACCGGCCTTCGACAGCCCCTATTATTCGGGCATTAATCCCTATGCGTTGGGTTTCGCGATGATGAGCGACATCCGCAGGATTTGCGAAACGCCGACGCTCGAAGACGAACGCTGGTTTCCGGAAATAGTCGGCAGCGATTGGAACAAGACCTTACATTTCGCGATGCAGAATTTCAAGGACGAAAGCTTTATCAGTCAGTTTTTATCCCCTAAAGTCATTCGCGACCTTAAACTGTTTTCCATCTTGGATGATTCCAATGAGCGGGAGATCGCCGTGACCTCAATTCATGACGAAGACGGTTATCAGCATATCCGGCAAGCCTTGTCGGAACAGTACAATTTGGGCAGTAATGAACCGAATATTCAGGTTTATCATGTCGACCGAAAAGGCAACCGTTCGCTGACGCTACGCCATACTCAATACCATCGAAGGTTCTTAGCCCAAAATGCCGACGAAGTCTTAATGCATGTCGCCAGACTCTGGGGCTTCGATGTGCGGCTTGAAACAGTGGATGAAGACGGTACGCTACAAACGATAATGGAATGCAAACTATAGCCTCCATCGGCACTGCGTTACGTTCACCGGCAAATAACGAGTGCATCGAACAGAGTATTTTCCAATCCCTGAGCGAAGGGTGTTTGTGAAAATAGCTTAAGCGGCGCTTTGTTGGGCTTTGTTGATTAATTGAAAGATCTTTGCCCTGACCTTATTTAGGTGTTGGGCAGCATCATTATCTCTGAATTGGGAGGAAAATGCGTCCAATTTTTCTAAAGTGGTTCACGGCTTGAGACAGCCATTCGCCTCGGGCAATAACTCAGTCGCGTTCCTTCGTGTGATTACGACTCTCAAATCGCATCATTACGATGCGCTGATTGATGCGAGAAGAGGAAGGCTGGCACCTGATTTTCAAGCGAAATTTGGTTGGTTAGTAGGAAATTTATATTCAAGGGCGGCAACTCCAGATTGGGCAGATGCAGCTGGCGGTAGCGAAATTCTCTCATCTCTTGAGAAACTTTATCTTGAGGAACAAATAACAGGATGTGGACCGAATTGGTTAGAAGATGCTTTGATTATTGCTGGTAAAAAGAACGATGTAGTTTTTAACGATCGCGATATTACAGAATTAACGCAAGAACTTGAACAACACCGTCCCGCCTCTCCATTTGAGGTAATAGTTTCTGAAGCAGTGAAAGATGCAAAACAAGCTTTAAGACCGCATCCGTAAGTATTCAGCCCCCCTCTTTGAAAAAGAGGGGCTAGGGGAGATTTTTTAAATAAATCCCCCTCAATCCCCCTTTTTCAAAGGGGGAGGCCAACAATTACGCCTGAATTGCGGTAACTTGCCAACGGGGTCTGAATACTTACAAATGACTAAGTACTAGTTTTTTACCCGGCTTACTTTTGTCTATTCGGCAAATTGACTTTGAAATTTCTTGAAAGAATGATGCTGTGATTTTCTCTTGAGCAGCCCATTCCCATGGTGAAAATTCGACAACATCTGGCCTATTTTCAGTTAGACCTTCCAGTTTTGATACGGCCATATTTTTAATCGATGATTTTCCTGCTCCCCAATTACCATGCAGAGCAACGACCAGGCTATCCTTACCATGCCAGCTCGCAATTGCATCCGCTAGATCTTCTGAGAAATTAGATCTACCCAGTAAGTCCTCTTCAATTTTTTGGCTTTGCTTATCTTAAGCAAATCCATGTAAGTCTGTTGAATCCATGCAATATCTCTACGGGAATCTAGTAATTAGATGGTTTCCGTATATCTACAGAAAATGATCTAATTGCTGTCATTGAATCACTTTAGGTGATAGACCGCTACGGGCCGGCTGGCGACCGTCCGCTCTACATAAATTGATCGCCATAAACCGGTCATTGAATTCCGATTCCTGAAAGCGGCTGCTCGTCGCTGAATCCAACCGACCCAAACCAGTCGGCCGACTCTCATTTCGAATGACTGATTTGTCAACTGGATCCGACATCCACTGGAAGAGGAAATCGTGTGTGCATACTTCTTGATTGAAAATTACACTGAGAATTTCATCTCGCCAGATCTCATAACAATAATCGGTATTATCTTAAACAAAAATCTGAAACTCAGTAGCCACAGCAATTGGCCGGACTTGATTTTTTTCGCGTCGCATTTCCACTAACCCATAATTCGACATGGTTTTCAGGGTACGAGACAGATTGCTTGGTTTTCTTCCGGTAATTACCGCCAAAGATGAAATTGACTCCGGATGGGTTTCCTGAATGATTTTCAACAGCGCCCGATTGTCATCGCTCAAAACTTCAGCCAAAGAACGCATTGAGGTGAACCAAATTTTGGGCTCTGAAGGTTTTGGCTTGTATTCACCTTTGGCAATAGCCAGAACCCGTTCCCGCATTTTTTCCTGTGACAGAATGCCAATCATAACTTTACTCATAGTTTTCTAAGTTCCTCCAATACCCGATCAACCTCTGCGAAGAAGTCCATTAAAAGTTGATACGCATTTTGAAATTCATAAGGCACGCCTTGGTCGCTAATATGCCGGTGTTTGTGGTCATAGGGTAAACGTTATCCAGCTAATTTGAATTTTTTCGGCGGCTTCACAGCATGAGCATTGTCATAGCCAAGTATCCGCTTGCCATAGGGTTCATGTAAGGTCAGCGAGTACCTTATACCATGCGGAATTTCCTTGGTTGACGTCACTCGTCTAGCCTCAATTTTGATCCAATAGCCATTTCCCTGATCAAGAATCTGTTGATCAAGTTCCAAAAGCGTATCAATTCCTGACTCTTTGTGCATAGTTAATAATATCATCCGATGATAAGGTGCGCCTAAACATATGCTAGAGCTGCATTCTTAGCAAATAATCAAAATCGAAGTTTTCAAGTAAGAACGGGGCCATGCAAGCGAGTATTCGGCCTGCATGACGCTTCATGGAGCGGGTTGTTCAAACCGCTCCAAACGTTTGGATCTGCGTAGGCTTTGTTCGAAATGCTCGGGGCTGAGTTACTAAGTCCTATTTCGAATACAACTGTCACAGTCTGTAACTCCTTAATGTTACAGATTTCAAGTCTCTGTTAATAAAGCATATTCTATTTGATTGATAAGCCTTCCTTCGCTCTCTGTAACAGGCTGTTGTTACAGAGAGCAAAACGTGACTAATTCAATCTAATATTTTCTTATATTTATCAACAATTTGTGTTTTTAATCGATTCGTCGAGTATGGCATCGTTTTTGCTTTTTATTCATGAAAAAGCTGTTCCATGAATAAATTCGGTAATAGGAAGCGCCGCATGATCGCACATGCTCTGACGATAGTACTGAACGAACTCAATCGGCATTTAACCGACCATTACGGGTCCGATGTCATGAATATCGGGCGTTTGGGGAACTTAGCCGACGGCTTCGGTAACGGTGCGGGCGCGAATCCGCGTGATGTGCTTTATTTATCGCTGGTCAACATCAAGGAAGAAAAAACCTTGAAGAACGTGCCGCACTTCACGCGTAACGACGTTACACTTC
This sequence comes from Gammaproteobacteria bacterium, assembly GCA_018830325.1. Taxonomy (GTDB): domain Bacteria; phylum Pseudomonadota; class Gammaproteobacteria; order Methylococcales; family Methylomonadaceae; genus Methylotuvimicrobium. The sequence continues at coordinate 45,170 of JAHJSQ010000028.1, read as the reverse complement.
GCACCGTGTATGAAAACCCGCCGACCTTTCTCAATTTTCAAATTCTGATCGTCGCCTCTCACACTAATTACACCAATGCCTTGTTGATGCTGTCGCGGGCGATACGCTTTTTTCAGGCGCAAAATGTTTTTACGCAGGATACAGTCGACCCCGCATCGATTTCGAATAACTCGCCCGCCAATCCGCTCGATCAACTCGAGTCTTTCAAACTTATTTTCGATCTGTATTCTCCGACGATGGAGGAAGTCAATCACCTATGGGGAACCTTGGGCGGTAAACAATACCCGTTCGCGATTTATGTGCTGCGCATGTTGGATTTGAAATTCCGTGCGGTTAAAAGCGAAAGCGGCGTCATTACTGAAATTGTTCACGATTTCCGGCACAAAACCGGGTTGGCGGTCGCCAATGAGTGAACAAATTCGAATTAAATATCGGCGCCTCTTTGAAGTGAAGGTGTTGCATCACTATTGGTTGGACGAAGGCGAAACCCTATTCGATTCGATCGATGACCCTCTGAAAAAGCAACAACGCTTATCCTCTTATGACGTCCGCGCCTTCCTTGAGATTCGACCGACCCTAAAGACGGAGAAACAATTGGAAGCCTATCGGGCTATTGTGATCAATAGCGCTTTGGGCCTGATCGCGGCAGTTCCGGAAGAGGCGATTATCGCAAGCGATGCGCTTTTCGAGTTCGCGGTTATCGTGCGCAACCCGGTGTTCATAAATTACACTGCGTTGACGCTGAGACGGCAGCGCATCATGGATCTTTACGATGCCGACCTAGGCAAGCGTTATTTGTACAAGGAAAACGTGCCGGTCTTATCGAATCTGACCGGTGCCTCCCGAGGTGCTGGCGACGATGAAGTCCTGTTTTTATCCAAGGAATTTCCAGCTGTCGCCAATGACGATCTCGTGGAAGCGATGGGTTTATCGGGCAATTCGTTGACACAGCTTATCGCAGACCAACCGGGCGATCGACTTCATACGATTACCGATCAAGCCGGGCTTTGGCCGGTTTATGTACATCAAGGCGATGTTCCGGTGCTGGAAGTGCCGGAGATGGAAGGTGCAATTTTTCGCGGTATTGCCTTGGATTCAAGTCTTCCGAAAGATGTATTTGCACTGATTCTTTTGCATGCCGAAAGACCGGATGATGGTCGATTCAGTTTGATCGATAGCCAGGGCAGGGTAAGACAAGCCGCGCCTTCGTTTCATGTGCGACTGAAAAATCGCTCGACATTTTGGCAATATTTAAACCAGGACAACGGTTCTTTGGAATTTGAAACCGCCGAGCCGTTGCCCTCAACTTATTTCGGCAATGCCGGAAATCGCCGCAAACCCTCCGAAAACTCAGTCAAGCCGGTTTTAAGCGGCGATAGAGTGATTAAACTCGTTTCGGAGATTTATGAGTAATCTTTAATAGGAATCGGTAATTATCATGGCTACAGCGTATAAAACTCCAGGCGTTTATATCGAGGAAATTCCGAAATTCCCTCCGTCCATTGCACCGGTCGAAACCGCGATTCCCGCATTTATCGGTTACACCGAGAAGGCGGATAAAATCAAGCCGGGCGATTTGCTCAATGTTCCGACAAAAATCGGTTCGATTGCCGAATATGAGGCCTATTTCGGATTTGGTGCGGAACCGGCGATTGCCAAAGTCAGTTTGGATGACAACAAGAACTTTGAATCGGCCGACATGAATAATCGTTTTTTCATGTATGAGAGTTTACGCTTGTTTTATACCAATGGCGGCGGAGATTGTTTTATTGTCTCGACAGGAACTTACGAGGCCGCAGGCAAGATAGTCGGCGATTTTACCGGGACGGGAAAAGGCATCGATACGCTCAACAAAGTAGACGAACCGACGATCTTAGTTTTTCCCGACAATTCCTTGTTGGCCACCGGCAACGACTTTTACGGAGTCTACGATGCGGCACTGCAACAAAGCGGTAAGTTGATGGATCGCGTCGGGCTGTTTCATCTTAAGGAAGACGACCCGAAAGGCACGGAATTCCGCTCCGGTGTAGGCATCAAAGATCTAAAATACGGCGCGGCTTATACGCCTTGGTTAACCGTCAATTTCCCTAAAAATGTTAAGTTTCGTCATTTCAAAAATGTCATCTTTAAAGGTTCCACACATTTCGATTTAGCGGATCTGACCGACGATGCAGCGATTAAGGTATTAATCGATGATTTCGAACAAGTCATCGATGATGTCAATAAGGTCGTTTCGGCAAATGCAACGCTGGCCAATCCTGCGCAAACCTTAAGAGAACAATTTACCTCGCTAGAAGGAGGCTATTTAGAGAACAAGACACCCGCTAATTATATGCAGCTGATTAACTTTTTGTTTTCGGTTGCGCGTAGTGTCGATGTGTTGGTGGGTGCCGGCAGTAATGCACTGGAAAATGCCGACTTACAAACCGGTTTGCAAAATTTGATTGCCTCGACGCTGAAAGGCTTCTATTCAGAATTGATCGCTTACGATAAAGAACTCGACGGTGAAATTGGTACATACAATCCACAATTCCAAACAGGAACCCCGCCTTCCGCCGCTGAGTGGGATGATATCTTCGGTGCCGGCGCGCCGGGCGCATCATCGGTAATACCGGGTAGCGCTACGACCAACGCGGCAAAAATGGACAGCGTATTACCGTTGGCGAGAGCGCTATTCGACTCGATCAATAATGCGTGGCTTAGCGGCGTAGTCGGCACCGCTCATATATTGGAGAATCAAAAGCACGACGGCTTGCTCAATGCCTATCCCCTCTATAAAACGATATTGACCGGTATCCAAAACACTAACACCAGCGTTCCTCCTTCCGGCGCGATTGCCGGAATTTATGCCTATGTCGATCGAACCCGAGGTGTATGGAAGGCACCGGCTAACGTGAGCGTATCCGGCATTATCGGCCCGAAAGACTCGTTTACGGCATCCGAGCTCGATGCGCTCAATATTGATGTCAATAGCGGTAAGTCGATCAATGCCATCCGATTTTTTACCGGTAAAGGTACGTTGGTTTTCGGAGCTAGAACCTTGGCCGGCAACGACAACGAATGGCGCTATGTCAGCGTCCGGCGTTTTTTCAACATGGTCGAGGAAAGCACCAAAAAGGCGACCGAACAATTCGTTTTCGAACCGAACGATGCGAATACTTGGGTCAAGGTTCAGGCGATGATCGAAAACTTCTTGACCGTGCTATGGCGGCAAGGCGCGTTGCAAGGCATCAAGCCGGAGCATGCATTTTATGTCGCGGTGGGCTTGGGTAAAACGATGACGCCGCTCGATATTTTGGAAGGCCGGATGATTATCGAAATCGGCATGGCGGCGGTTCGGCCGGCCGAATTCATCATTCTCAGATTCTCGCACAAAATGCCCGAATCCTGATTTAGCGGCCGACATACTTTAGCAAACAAGAGGGAATCATCATGGCGCAAGTCTATCCATTACCGCGTTTTCACTTTCAAGTGGATTGGGGCGGTGCAAAATTGAGTTTTACCGAAGTCACGGGTCTTGTGATGGAGCGTGAAAAAGTCGAATACCGGCACAGCGACAGCAAGGATTTCAGCAAGATCAGCATGCCCGGTTTGATCAAACTCAGCAATATCACGATGAAACGCGGCAAATTCGAAGGCGACTTCGATTATAACGATTGGCTCGACGAAATCGCCAACGAACGCGTCGAAGGCCGCCGCGATGTCGTGATTCGCTTATTGAACGAAAAACACGAACCGGTCGCGGCTTGGTCGGCGACGCGATGTTTTCCGGTCAAGGTCACCGCGCCCGATTTGAAGTCCGACGCCAATGAAGTCGCGATCGAAACCATCGAGGTCGCGCACGAAGGACTTAAACTAATGAAAGTATAACGCCGATGGCCGATTACTATCCGCCGCTCGGCTTTTATTACAAAGTAGAGTTCGGCATCAGCCAAGTGAGCAATGACGTCCGGTTTCAGTCGGTCTCGGGTCTCACCGTGGAATACGATTATGAAAGCTTCAAGGAAGGCGGCGAAAACCGATTCGAACATAAGTTACCGGTCCGAACCAAGTATGCCGACATGGTGTTGAAACGCGGCATGTTGACCGATTCCGGCGTGATCGATTGGTTACTCAATGCCTTTCGCGACCGAGTGTTCGAACCCGCATCGGTGAATGTGATCTTGATGAATGAAAAAGGCGAACCGCTACGGACTTGGAAAGTCGCCCAGGCGATTCCGAAAAAATGGCAGATCGGCGATTTCAACGCCAACGAAAGCGCGGTCGTCATCGAAACGATCGAATTGACCTACCGTTATTTCACGGTGCAAACCTGAGTCCGCCATGCCGATTGAAATCAAAGAGCTGCATATCAAAGTCACGGTCAACCCGCCCGAAGAAGGGAGCCCACGGCAAGAACCGGGTAATGCGGGAAGAGGGGGGACGGCGGGAAAACCGGTCGACCAAGATGCCTTGATTGCCGAATGCGTCGAACAAGTATTACAAATTCTACAGAATAAAACGGAGCGCTGATGGCCGAGAACGGGAAACTGGAAAAGATGTTGATACTGGCTTTCTCCGATTCGGAAAAGGCCGAAAGCGGTGGTTTGCTCGAAGCTGACGAAAGCGTCGAGGCCTTGATCAATCCGGAGAGCTATACGCTCGACTATAAGCTCAAGTTTTCCGAATCCGGGCAAGGGCAGGGTACCAGCGGTCAACAATTAAAATACGAATATACCGAACCGGAAGAAATTTCTTTCGAATTTTTATTCGACAATACCGGCATCATCGACGGAAAACCGCGCGACTCGATCGCCGGCGACATCAAGGCCTTCAAGGACGTGTTGACCGGTTATAAAGGCGATGCGCACGAACCGCGGCATTTCAAGCTGGTCTGGGGCGAGCATTCGATCTTTAAGGGGCGGGTCGTCGAAGTCGGCATTACCTACAAATTATTCAGACCGGACGGCACGCCGATACGGGCATTGGTCAAGGTCAAATTCAAAAGCAGTATCGAGGAAGAAAAACGCGCCGCGAAAGAAAACAAAAGCTCGCCCGACTTGAGCCACAGCCGCAGAGTCAAGGCCGGCGATACGTTGCCGCTGATGTGTTACAAAATCTACGGCGATCCGCGTTATTACTTGGAAATCGCAAAAATCAACCGTTTGGATCACTTCAGGTCGCTCGAACCCGGCCGTGAAATCGTGTTTCCTCCGGTCAGCAAAACGGCTCGAACATGAGAAACGAATCCGCTATTCCAACGCCGGCCACCCCCGATGTCTGCACGGTGGCCTTATTAATCGACGGCACCGAAATTCCGGGACAATTTCAGGTGCTATCGGTCAGCGTCAATAAAGAATTGAACCGGATTCCGTCAGCCACGATTCAACTGAAAGACGGCGAAGCGGCGCAAGCCGACTTTCCCGCCAGTAATACCGGATTGTTCATTCCGGGTCAAAAGATCGAAATTCAGTTCGGTTACCGCTCGCAAAACGCCACGGTATTTAAAGGCATGATCGTCAAGCACAGTATCAAGCTCAGAAAAAACGAAAGCCTCTTGATTCTGGACTGCCGGCATGAAGCGGTCAAAATGACGTCCGGCATACACAGCCGCTACTTTACCGAACAAAAAGACAGCGACATCATCGAAACATTATTCGGCAGTTACGGCTTGACCGGCACGAGCGATAAGACGGAACCGGATTTACAAGAGGTCGTGCAATTCGAATCGACCGATTGGGATTTTATGCTATGCCGGGCCGAAGCGAACGGTTTCGTCGTCAATGTCGGCGACGATGCGATTACCGTCGGCAAACCCGCAACCGGCGAAGAATCGGTCGTGAAGGTCGCTTACGGTTCGACCCTGTTGGAACTGGATGCCGAAATCGATGCGCGTTTGCAAAGTCCCGGAATCAAGGCTACGGCTTGGCATGCGGCCGATCAGGCATTGATCGAAGCCGAAGCTTCCGAACCGGAATCCGCCAGTGCCGGCAATATCGATGCCGAGACATTGGCGGCGATATTAGGCACTGAAATGCATGAAATACGCCATGGCGGCGGCTTGAGTCAGCCGGAAATGAAAGCCTGGGCCGATGCGCGTTTGTTGAAGGAGCGTCTAGCCAGAATCCGAGGCCGAGCGAAATTTCAAGGCATTGCCGAGGTCATGCCGGGGACCGTGATCGAAATCAGCGGTATTGGCGAGCGCTTTGCCGGACTGTTTTATGTGTCGGGCGTGCGGCATTGCGTTTTCGGCGGCAACTGGGAAACCGATGCGCAACTGGGCCTAAACCCCGATCTATTCGCCGAAACCTACAACTTGCGCCCGTTGCCGGCGTCGGGATTATTGCCGTCGGTCTGCGGATTGCAAATGGGCGTCGTGACGGTATTGGAAAACGATCCTAAAGGCGAAGACAGAATAAAGGTTCGACTGCCGTTGGTCGACACGGCCGATGAAGGCATTTGGGCAAGGCTTGCAACGCTGGATGCCGGCGAAGGGCGAGGAACGTTTTTTCGGCCCGAGATCGGTGATGAAGTCGTGGTCGGATTTCTCGGCGACGATCCGCGTTATCCGGTCGTGTTGGGCATGTGTCACAGCAGTGCGAAACCGGCGCCGGAGCCCGCGAAGGACGACAATCATCTGAAAGGCTATGTCAGCCGCGAAAAGATAACCCTGACCTTCGACGATGAAAACAAAGTCGTCGTGCTCGAAACGCCGGGCGGCAACCGTCTGACTTTATCCGAAGACGAGCAGGCTGTCGTGATCGAGGATCAGAACGGCAATAAAGTCACCATGAATGCCGACGGCATCAAGCTCGAAAGCGTCAAAGACTTGATATTACAAGCTGCCGGTGACGTCAAGATCGAAGGCATCAATACCGAACTGAGCGCGCAAGCCGAATTCAAGGCCTCGGGTTCCGGTTCGGCCGAAATTTCCGGCGCCACCACCACGGTCAAGGGCAGTGCCAGCACCACGATCCAAGGCGGCGTCGTGCAGATCAATTGAGGAGATGAAGCGATGTTACCGGCAGCCAGAATCACCGACATGATCGTCAGCACTGCGACGCAAGGCGCCCCGGTGCCGATCATTCCGCCGGGCGAACCGACCGTTTTGATCGGCGGTTTGCCTGCGGCACGCTTGGGAGATTCGTGCGGAGTTGATGCGATTATCAAAGGCTCGGCGACGGTCATGATCGGCGGCATGCCGGCAGCGCGTGTCGGCGATTCGAGCGCTTCGGGCGGCGCGATTATACCGCCCGGTATGCCGACAGTATTGATAGGAGGATGACATGAGTTTTCTCGGACGCGGCTGGTCTTTTCCGCCAACATTCAACCGGGCAAGCGGCGGCGTTACGATGCTCGAAGCCGAAGCGGACATCGCTTCGAGCCTCGAGATTCTGCTGAGTACCGCGCAAGGCGAACGCTCGATGCTGCCTAGATACGGCTGCAATTTGCAGGAGTTGGTGTTCGAAAATTTGGATACGCGCATGAAAACCTTGATGGCGGACAAGGTGGAATCGGCGATTTTATATCATGAGCCGCGTGTCGAACTGGAAAGCGTTCGGCTCGACGATAGCCTGGAGCTCGAGGGCGTGGTATTGATCGAAGTGATCTACCGCGTTAAGGCTACGAACTCGCGTTTCAATTTCGTTTATCCCTATTACAAATTGGAGGGTACCGATATTAACTTAACCGCAGCCGTCAACCTCTTGCCCGATAGCGATTGAATCATGGCCGACTCGAGCGATTGCAAACACAACACCGATGCCTCAAGACTGATACATGAAGGCAGCAGCAGAGACTTGCGTGTGCCGAAGGCTTTGGATCCGAACTATGTGCCGGTCAATGAACGAGGGCCGGAGTACGGCCTGGTGTTTGCAAAAGCCTATTCGGCCTATCTCAATTATTATGACTCGAACAACAGCGTCACCGGCGATTGGCAAAGTTTTTTCGATAAGGATGTCTCGGTGTTGTTGGCTGTCGCCGCGATACAAGACGTCGACGCGTATCGCTCAGCAGTCAAAGCCTGTTTCGATTTTTTGAACAATAGCGGCAATCGAACGCAAGCAGAGGCGCTCAAACAACGCTTGGGTTTCTTGTTCAGTATCGCGGCGACCATGGCCAAGCAACTAGACCGCTTGAAAGAAAACTTGCCGGTCGATACGGCGCTGAAAACTCTTTTGCAAAGCCGCATACAATCGCAGTCGGCGCAGGGCTTCAAACGGCTTATCGCCTACTACAAGGCCTACGAGAGCGATTTCGGATTGACCGACGACGAGCTGGACGTTGCTGCGGAATTGACGATATTCGGTCAAGAAGCCCAAGCCTTCGGCGATATCTATCGAAGCCCCTTTTCGAAAGATTGGATCATCGGCAATTCCCCGGATTGGCTGTCGTACCTAGACGGCATCGACAAGGATAGCCGAGTTTTCGGCGAACCACTGCTTGACCCTTCCGATCCGAATTATTGGTTTTCAATCCTGAATCCGATCGCGAGCCACAACCTTTTTACATCGATATTCGATGAGTTTTTGAAAATCTATGCGCGAATCGTCGTCGAAGCCAAACAAGAACTGGAAAATTCGTTCATTCAAAACGGCAATCATGAACCGCATTATGCGCTGCTGATCGCGTTTTTACGTTTGTTCGAAGGGACTCGGGCCGAGATCAACACATTGACAGGCCGGCACCTGGATTTTTATTACCGGGACATTTTACGGCTCAAGGAAAAACCTGCCGAACCGCCTCGGGTCCATTTATTGGCCGAATTAGCTAAACATGCCGACAGTCACCGGTTTGAGAGCGGCGTGTCGTTCAAGACCGGAAAGGACGATTCAGGCATCGAAGCCTTTTTTACGAACGACCGCGACTTCATCGCCAATAAAGCGAAGGTTGCAGAGCTGAAAACCGTATACCGTCATGGCGGCGAAGCGGTTGCCGGATTGGGTGTCAACGCGGCTAAACAGTCGGGCCGTTACTATGCCTCGCCGGTTGCCGATTCCGAAGACGGACTGGGGGCGAAACTGACTAACGAAGAACAATCTTGGCATCCGTTTTTCAATAAACGCTATAGCAATGCGCAACTGGACAGCATTGCGATGCCCGAGGCCGAACTGGGTTTTGCGATTGCCTCGCACTATTTATGGTTGGCCGAGGGTGAGCGGACCGTGACGGTCGAATTTTATCTGAGTGATATTGCTTTCAATACGTTACCCGGCGATTTGAAAGCGGATCTGGTTTGTTCTTTGTCTACCGAAGAAGGTTGGCTCGAAAAGTCGGTAATGAAATTTGAAAATGTGCAAGGCAGGCTTCAATTGAAAATCAAACTTTCCGGGGCCGATCCTGCAATAACGGCGTATAGCCCTAAAGTTCATGGCTTTGATTTTTCAACCAACTTGCCGGTTTTATTAGTCAAGTTTCGGCATCAAAGCGACCGCCTTTATCCGGTATCGTTACTCACAAACGCAGTGCTCGACAAAATCGGATTGAACGTTGCCGTCAAAGGGCTTAGAACCTTAAAGGTTTCCAATGATTTCGGTTCGGTGGTCACCTCTAAGCCTTTCCAGCCATTCGGCCCATCTCCTGTGGCCAATAGTTCATTGATCCTGGGTTCCAAAGAAGCCTTTCAAAAAAAACTGCTTTTAGCGAAAGTCAATTGGCAATGGCAAAATCCTCCCGAGCCATTCGGTACCCAAGTCAATATCAACGTCGATTATTTACAGTCGGGAACTTGGAAACAAGGGACAGGCGAAACCAAAGCGATTACAAGTGATTCCTATTCGCTTGATAACGAAATCAATCAAACCGTAGTTGATGCCGCCGACTTCAATGAGCCTGTGTTTTATAACTCCGCTGCGCGTCATGGCTTTGTGCGGTTTTCGACGAGCGAAGGTTTCGGACAAGACAAGTATGAAGAAGCTTTGATCGATTACATCAGAAAGCTGATGGATAACGATAAGGAATTGGCAAGGGGTGTTCAGGCGGCAGTCGATTTTATCGGCCAAATCAATACTAGGGTGCAAGATTTCAATGATTTGCACAATTCGGTCATTGAAAATCTCAGTCAATTACCCACTCAGATGGCTGAAGTTACGAATGATTTGATTGAAAATTTTCCTGAAGTGATCGAAAACACGGAGAAGGTTTTTGAAAAAATCAACCAAGTCTACGGCGAAATGACAGGGGAAATCGGACCTGCTATCCGTAATCTTTTACAACAATCTTTTGACGTAGAGATAAACCTTGTTGGCGTCAATGACTGGAGTAATCTTCCTGGTTTACTTACTCCTGACGATGCTAGTGAGGGAGTTCCTGATCTCATTGGTCGATTGAATGAAACAGTAACCAGGCTTTCCAATTTGAAAGATACGGTCGTAGATATCGCGAAAAAAATAGAAAAAAGAACGGGGGTCGCCAATCTAAATCAAACGATTAATACTTTCTTGAGTCTCGTAGCTAATACCCATGACGATATTAATCGGATAGCGAGCGAAATGATCAAGCTCGATAATGCCGGTAAGTGGGTAACTGAAAAGACATCGGTTGTTATGTCGGCCGGCAGTCAACTTATTGAGGATTTCGGTGCCCAGACTATTCAATTCAATAATAACGTTGCAGGCCTTGTTGCCGGTGTCTCGACGATGGTTGAGGGAATAGGCGAAGTCCTAGGTGACGAGCCTATCAAGCCCAAGCCTCCTGTCGGCCCATGGATGACCGAGTTGACTCTTGATTACACCACGGATGAGCTAATGATTGCGCTCGATAGCACCGATTCAGGCATTTGGCGGAATAGGCAAGCCTTTTTCTTTCATTTGGCGCCGTTCGGTCACTGTGAACAGCATCCGTTTCTTAATTCGACGCGTAAGGTTTATTTGATACCGGGTTTTCGTTTCCAACAAAACCATGATGAAATAATGAGCGAAGCCGAGTTTTACATCGGACTAACAGGGCTCGAACCGCCGCAAAACCTGTCGTTGCTGTTCCAAGTCGCGGACGGCACGTCAGACCCGTTGACGATCAAACCCGACCCGCATATCCACTGGAGTTATCTACGGGGTAACGAATGGATCGCTTTCAAGACAGACGAAGTCGAGGACGGCACGGGCGGTTTATTGAACTCCGGCATCATCAGTTTTGCACTGCCGAACGACGCCATTAACAACAACTCGATTTTATCGCTCGGCATGCATTGGCTAAGGGCGGCGGTGGCATCGCATAGCGAAGCGGTTTGCCGTTTGCAAGCCGTTTCCGCGCAAGCCTTACAGGCGACCTTTAGCGACCGAGGCAACGATCCCGGCTTCTCGGCGAAACCGCTAAAAGCCGGCACGATTAGCAAGTTGGAGCGGCCAAATGCGGCCGTCAAAAAGATCGAGCAGCCTTTTTCCTCGTTCGGCGGACGCGGCGCTGAAACGCCGGCGGCTTTTTATACGCGCGTCAGCGAACGTCTGCGTCATAAGGACAGGGCGGTCGCGCTTTGGGATTACGAACACCTGGTTTTGGAAGCCTTTCCGCAAATTTATCGCGTCAAATGCCTGAATCATACTCAGTACGAGCCTGGCGAAAACGGCGATTTCGTCTACCGGGAACTCGCACCGGGCCATGTTACGCTGATTGCGATTCCCAACCTGGAATTCCAAACGTTTCGCGATCCACTAAAACCCTATACGAGTCTCGGCTTGCTCGATGACATCAAGGATTTTTTAAGCGCGCGCGTGTCCTGTTTCGTCAACTTGCATGTCCGTAATCCGCGCTTCGAAGCTGTACGTTGCTCGTGTAAAGTCCGTTTTCATGAAGGCTTCGACGAGACGTTTTATCGCAATACACTGCGCCAAGCGATTACCCGGTTTTTGTCGCCCTGGGCTTTTGCGAACGATGCGAAGCCCTCTTTTGGCGGGAAAATTCATCAATCGGCATTGATTCGTTTCATCGAAGAGCAGGCTTACGTCGATTATTTGACCGATTTTGTGCTGTATCACGATAGCGGCGGGCAGGCTGGGGAAGTCGCGGTCGATGAGGCGCAAGGCTCGACTGCTGCATCGATTTTAGTTTCGGCGCCGGCCGGCGAACACCAAATTGATGTCATCAAACCCGCCGCAGTGCATGAAGTCGGCGAAACCTGTCCGTGCGAGCCATGAAAGAGCCAGCCGTTTTTTTATCCCGACTCGATTCGCAAAAGCCTAGCGAAGATTTTTTCGCGTTGCGCCGCGAAGGCATCGGCTATATCGAGCAGGCCGGCAGTCGGCATTGGACCGATTATAACACCCACGATCCGGGCATCACGATCCTGGAAGCCTTGTGTTATGCATTGACCGATATCGCTTACCGAAGCGGTTGGGATATCAAGGACCTGTTGACCCGAGAATTCTCGACCGCCGCCGACCCGTTCCCGGCTCAAGCGTTTTATACCGCACGCGAGATACTAACGAGCGGTCCCGTCACACCGGACGATTTCAGGCGCGTGCTAATCGATTTGGAGCCGGTGCGCAATGCGTGGGTATTTTGTAAACAATGCGCCTGCGAAACCTATTATTACGCACTATGCGACGAAGATCGTTTGGTTTTGTCCTACCGCAAGCCCGAGCAAGGCGAGTTAGACCCGAAAAAAGTGGCGGTATTGGGTTTATACGAAGTCTTGCTGGAATTGGAATCCGATCCTGAGTTGGGCGACTTGAATACCCGCAAAATCCAGAAAACGCGCCTTTTTTATGACGCCGAAGGCAGAGTGCAGACTCGGGTCGTCGAAGTGCGTTTCCCCGATTTATCCCTGTCCGCAGCCGACGAATGGCAGGCTTTTTTAGATAATTTCCACGATTATGAGATCAGCGTCCGAATCGGCGCGGCCAAAGACTACGATGTCTGGACCGATGCGACACTGGATCAGGCCGGCAAGGAGCGTTATTTAAAAAGACATTGGCGGGAATTGTTCTATGTGGATTTTCTGCTGACATCGGAAGAATTAACGCTGGCAATCGATAATGCCACGCTACGCGTGTTCGGCAATGCCGATGCACAGGCGGAAACGAAGCTGGCCGAACTTGTAGAGTTGCTGGAAGACGCTTCGGATTCGGGAATCGTCGGGCTTTATCGGCGCAAAGCGCTCAAGATTGCTCAAGCCGTCGAACAGGCCAAAAGGTTATTGCATCAGAGGCGCAATCTCGATGAGGATTATTGCCGTATCGAAGGCATAGCGTTGGCCGAAATTGCGCTATGCGCCGATGTTGAAGTGGCCTCCGACGCCGATATCGATCGCGTGCAAGCGCGCATCTGGCAGGAAATCGAGCATTACCTAAATCCGCCGATTGCGTTTTACAGTTTGCAAGAATTGCGCGATGAAGGCTTGTCGGTCGAAGCTATTTTCAACGGGCCGGCACTCGACAACGGTTTCATCAAATCCGAAGATCTGCAGCGGGCGATGTTGAAATCGGAAATCAGAACGTCCGATATCGTCAAACGTTTGATGGCGATCGACGGCGTTCTGGCGGTCAACAACCTGCTATTAACCCTCTATGATCCGCAAGGCCGAATCGTCAAAGGCAAGGCCGACCCGATTTGGCAAAACGACGGCACGCCTTTGTTCGATCCGGATCGAATCAGCGCGGCCTGGTTGCTGATGCTTGACGATCGCAAACAGCCTCGATTTTACCGCGAAGCATCGAGGTTTTTATTTTTTAAAAACGGCCTGCCTTTTCAAGCGCGCTACGACGAAGCCATTGCAACCTTGCATCAATTACGCGGCGAGGCAGAGCGCCCGAAGATCAAAAATACGCCGAAAGACCTGCCGTTGCCGAAGGGAATATACCGAAATCCCGGCCATTATTTTCCGATACAAAATGAATTTCCGCAGAGTTATGGCATCGGCCCCGAAGGCCTGCCCAGCCATGCGTCCAAAATACGGCGGGCTCAGGCCAAACAATTGAAATCCTATTTGCTGGTATTCGAGCAATTCTTAGCCAATCAACTAGCACAGCTAGCGCAAAGTGCCGATTGTTTTTCGTTGGACCCCGGCATACATCAAACCTATTTTATCAAGGAGTTAACGCAAGACATCATCGACGGTTACGACGATCTGGTCGCCGGTTTGGGTAAGGAAAAACTCGAAAAGCTGATCGAGTCCGAACTGGAATTCTTGCAGCGGCGTAACCGTTTTCTCGATCATTTATTGGCCCGCTTCGGCGAACAGTTATCCGACTACACCTTATTGCTCACCGACCTTGCCGACCGCCAAAAAGCGCAAGCCTCCTTGATCGACACCAAACTCGCCCTGATCAAGGGACTACCGGAAATTAGCCGGTACCGTTACCGGTCGTTTGATTACACCGGCGAAGCCTGCGCGCCCGAGCAATATCCGGTTCTGAAAAAACGCGTGAATCTTCTGCTGGGCATTGCCGATCTGAATTTGGCATTGTCGCCATTTGAAACCATCGCCGGCAAGACCGAAATCGCCTTGGAGTTGATGGACTGGAACAATCGAACTTGGTTGACCGGCACGCTTGAGCTTGATGCATACGAGGCGTCCAACACCGCCGCTTACCGTACGGTCGTCAAGCAAATGAGCGACCCTAAAATTTATCGGATAGATGAGCAGACTCATCGATTAACGCTTGAGGACGATGTGAATGTATTGCGTGCCGCTCATCCGGATGATTTGGCAACAGAGGCCGAAGCGCAAACGATCAAGGCTATTTTGCTGAATTGGAGCGCTCACCAACGAACGATACTGGTCGAACATGTCCTGCTCAGACCCAAGTTTCCCGGCGACGCGCTTTATCCGGCTTGCTCCGAAGGCGAATGTAAAACCTGCGGCGATGAAGACCCTTATTCGTTTCGTTTGACCTGGGTCATGCCGGGCTGGACCTCGCCGTATAACCTTAACTTGGACTTGCGAGCGTTTGCCGAACGCACGATACGCCAAGAAACCCCGGCGCACTTATTGGGCAAAATCTGTTGGGTCGGCAATAAAGGAATCATCGACAATCCCTGCGAACCGCTCGTAAACGAGTTGGCGGCGCTATTGCTCGAACAAAACCAGTCCTCGGAAGAGGAGACCTGCGACTGTGCACAAACGATTTACAGCGAATTCAGCCGAGTATTCAAGGACTGGTATCACGGTAAAACCTTGGGTTATTTCGATCCGGACGTTTTGCGGGCGCAGCTGGTAAGCGAATTCGAGTCGAACCTGAATCCCGGCGGGATCGGATGTACCTTGGCGATCGGCGCCGTTTCATGGATCGCTATCGTGTCGCGGTTGACAGAGCATTTTGCTGAAATCGCCCGTTATGGTCGGCAATTCGAACGGTTCGAAACGGCTTGGTGCTTGTGGCTTGAAGCGAACACCTCGATCGACTGGACCGAACAGCGCTTGCAGGAAAGAGTCGAAGCTTTGTTGGCCGAGTCCTTGCTCGATGGAGACCAAACGTCGTTATGTCGATGCGCCGCCGGCATTCTTGCCGATTACGGCACGGCGTTTTCCGGTTGGCTGAACGACTATGTCGAAAACAGCCTGGAACCGCCGGAAGATTTGACGTCGTTCGAACCGGCACCGATCGTTCTATGTTCCGATGCTCACTTTAAAGCCGGTACCGAAACCGAATTGAAAGCCTTGCTCGATAAGCATTACCAACACTACATTGAAGTGTCTTACCGGCTGAGAATCGTAGTCAATTTGCTGGCCGATCTGAAATCTATCTATCCCGAAGCGACTCTACACGACTGCGACGACGGCAGCGATCATAATCCGGTACTGCTCGATAGAACGGCCCTCGGTTCGCTCAATGCCGTACCACGGCCCTTTGAAAACCCATGAATACGGTCAAAACGTCATGAAAGCTGAACACGATCAATTTCCAATTTTCGAAGCCAATCAGGTACTGAGTAATCGGCATCTGAATCAGGTATTTAATTACTTGGACGAGCAAAACCGACTGACGCGCTCGAACCTGATCGGTATCGGTATCGTATGCGGGTTCGAACTCGAATACACGACGTCTCCGGAAGCGGTTATTCGGCTATCGAAGGGCATCGGTATCACTTCGGAAGGGTATTTGATCAGCCAAGCCGACGATATCGAGCTGAGCGCCTATCGCTCCTACACGCTGCCCAACGATATCAAATATGAACCCTTAGAAGGCTATCCGCTTTGGGAACTGTTCCCGAACGGCGAGCCGAATACCCAAGCCTTGAATCAACCGTCCGGTTTTCTTAACGATAAGGCGCTGTTGTTGTTTTTGGAGTTGAAAAAGGCCCCGCTGCGCAATTGCAGTCCGAATAATTGCGACGATAAGGGATCGTCGGTGACGGTCACGCTTAGGCGTTTGTTGATCAAACGCACCGATTTAGCCGACATCATTGCCGCGCTCAACGGCCTCGACGCGGGGCTGAGTTCCGCCGATTTGGAGAATCAATTGGCCGAACGTTTCAATCTGCCGGATTTGCGTTTGCCGAATATCAACGTGCCGAGTACGTCCTTGGCGACTTCGCAGCAGGTCTTGGCTACATTTCACGCCGTTTTTTCCTCTCCCGGCTTGGCCGCTAAACTCGGCGATGCCTTATCGGCAGCGTATCGAGCCTTTAAACCGCTCGTCGAGAACGATTATCCGAACGATCCGTTCGAAGGCTTCGACGCGAAATTCGGTTTTTTGAATAGCCAACCCGATTCGGCCGAACAAGTTTTGTTTCTACCGTATTATTACGATTGTTTCGACGACTTACTGGCCGCTTACGACGAATTTCGCTGGCAAGCGGCTGAGTTGATTTGTTTATGCGGCCCGCCGGCAGAATTGTTTCCACGGCATTTAATGGTGGGTTTATTGTTTCCCGAAGCCGTCGCCGAGCCCGGCCATTACCGGCATCGTTTTTTGCCGTCTCCTGCGGTCGGCGCCTGTACAGAGCAAACCCGTACGCTACAACAGTTGTTCGCGCGTTTGGTCGAGATGGTCGAGCGCTTTTCGAATAAGCCGCCATTAACGAACGATGCAACGCAGCAGATCAAGATAACGCCTAGCCGTTTGGGCTCCGTCGCATTGTCGGAGAAGGCGATTCCTTACTATTATTTGCAAAACGGCAATCCGCCGTTGTATCGCTTATGGAATCCGGTTTTGACCCGGCGCGGTCGGGCCGCACAAAATCTTAGCTACCGCGCCTTTGAATATGCTTCGCAAGCGTTCGTGCTCGATCCGCTGCGTTTCGATCTTGAGCCTTACAATTTTTTGCGCATCGAAGGACACTTAGGCAAGCCCTATCAGGATGTACTGGAAAATCTACTGCTGCAAAAAGAGCGTTACCGATTGCCGATACAAATCATGGCATTGCGTACCGGAGCGTTCGAAGAATCCGGAAGCGTCGATCTTAAAGAGCATGCCTGTTATTTCGAGGATTTACTGACGCTCTACCGAGCCTACAAGCGGGAAATTTCTTGTGCATCTTCTAAGGCGCTTTCGGCCTTGTTGAACAAAGACATCGGCCGGCAAGCTCTCGCCGCCGAAAGCCGCATAGCGATGCTCGATCGGCAGCCCGGTACCTTGGGCGCCTTATTCGCCGAAAAATATCAGGGACGGGATGTATGCGATTTGGTCGATATTGGCGAACCCCCTTTGATGAATGCCGCGATTCGGTCGGTGGGTTATCTCTACAAATTCGATCAACTATTGGTTGACGATCTCATCGAAATCGACTGGTCGTCATTGCACAAAAACACGGCGGGTCTTAAACAATGGACGGTCGAAATCGAAAAACAGCGGAAAGGCGATGAAAGCGCGGGCGAACTCGATTGGAATACTCTTTCTCTTGTCTTGAAGTCGATGCTCGATCAATGCAAGCTCGAAGCATTGGAATTGATAGAAGAAGAGTTGCTGCGGCGTATTCACGAAATTAAGAAAAAACGCTTTTTGAGCCATTTTTTACAACAACACCCGGGTATTCGCCATAAAGCCGGCGTGCCCATCGGCGGCACGTTCGTATTGGTCTATCACGAGACGTCCAAAACCGACGCGAAACCTGCGGTATCGGCAGTGAATAATATGGCCGCCGTTACCTCAAACATTGAACGCACGCCGTCGTCCGTAGCGAATAGGAGAGCTTTAGATGCTGTCGAAAGGCTGAGAAGCAATCCCGCGTTGGCTGTCGATAACGATTTGCAATGGCTACTAGAAACCGTCACCGGAAGACCGTTTCGCCCTGAAATAGCTGTGCCGTCGCCCTGGAGTAAGCTGTTGGATGCGGTTGTCGGGCAATTATCGGACGGTTCGGTCATTGCCGATTTTTATTTGCCTTATTTGTGCTGTTCGGACTGCGCGCCGATTCAATTCGTCTTGCCGAAATCGCCGCCGACCTTCGATATCGAAATGGGCTGCACGAATCCTAACCATCAAGCGGAAGTTTTCGTGATACCGCTGAGCGGCAAAGCGCCTTATCGATTGCAGTTGAACGATCAAGCCTATGTGCCTTTGACCGATGAGCCGCTAATATTGAACGCGGGCGTTCATCGCATTCGAATCATCGATGCCGACGATAGCGAATCGATCGTGCGCGAAATCGTGATCGTCGAGCCTTTGCGTTTGCTCGAACCGGAATATCGATGCACCGATGCGGATGCCTATATCGCGACTGTGCAGATTACCGGCGGCACGCCTCCGTATTCGGTAAACGGCGAATTGTTAAGCGCCAATGTGTTCGTTTCGCCGCCGACAGCGAGCGGTCAAGTGCTTCCGATCGAGGTCGTGGACCATAATCAATGCAGCGTCAGAACCGAATTGTTCTTCGTTTGCGAAGCGGAATGCGATTTACCGTGCGAAGGTTTGTCGCGGCGTTGCGCTTATCGTTTATGGCTGCAAGCGCCTGGCCCAGAAACGTCTTATGAGGTGGTTCGACTAAGCGGCAACCTGATTCGTTTCCGCTTCAATGATCAAGATTTCGAGATAGTCGCGGAAAAAGTCTTTGCGGATGTCACTGCGGCTAATTTGAATCAATCTTTCGAGAATACGATAGGCGGCGCAGTCAAACTACTTAGCGCGTCGATCGAAGAGGTGTTGGTCCAAGCATTCGGCGAGGCGGGAAGAGGGCGCGTGATAATCGGATACGAGCCGGACGAGAAGGAACCGTTCGCGGTATTGCGAATCGAGCATTTTGTTTGCGAACGCTTCAGCTTGGAATGGAGCATGAACTATGCGCAACCGGCACCGGTCTTCGATGTCAGCGTACGCTATAGCAATGAGCCGTTGGCTGATGGCAACACATTCAACGGTGTGATTATAAGAGACCGCAGACGAAATACGGAAACCCGGATTCCGGCCTTCGACTGCAGTGAACGCAACCGCTGCGCCGACGGCGAATTCAGAAGACCTTGCGACGGTCCTGACATCCGACCCACGATTGCATTCGAGTCGGTCGGAACTAACCGAATGAGCTTTTCGGGAGGCATCGAAGGTAGTGCATCGATTCCAATCGTTGCCTGGATATGGGATTTTCCGTCTGCTCGAACGTCCGAACCGGTGTATGCCGGTGAGAAAGTCGAGGTTGAATTCGAGAAGCCAGGGCCTAGCGTAAGGCTCACGATAATCACGGCGAACGGCTGCCATTACGTTGCCGAACGAGCCCTATCCGAAATACGTAGATGAACGCTGTGATTCGATGCTATGCGCTCGATGCCGAAACGACCGGCTCCGAGTCGGACGGCGTCGAATTACAACGCCTATTGACTTGCTTGACTCACGACCAAATCGTTCGAACCATCGACAATGTTTTGGAGCGTTGTTCGTCGCCGAACGATTATCTGTATCTCGACCGCTTGTCGATCGATGTCGGAAGTGTCGAATTGGCGCAACTGGAATATGAGTTACCGAAAAGAATCGCTGCCAATCTGGAACGAGCCTTAGCCGATGTTAGCGCTTCGAATGTCGACGATTCTCGGGCGCTCATCGCCGGGGCAAATTATCGGCTATCGAGACAACAAACCATAAACGAAGCGATGTTGTTTTTTTTGAGGACAGGCCGCTTGCCTTGGTCGTTCCGTTTGCCGGACGGGCGAAATTTGGAACAGGTTTTGACCGAAAATTGGCGTAATAACGAGTCCGCCTTGGGTGAAAGGGATTTCAGCAAGGCGCTGATCGGAGTTTTACAGAACGATGCAGCTAGAGTCCGTTTGCTTCGGCAGTTTTCGACGAGTTTTGTTGCCCGCTTGTTAGTTCGCTATTTTCCGGAAACCGCTGTCGTTTTCGAGAAAATACGGCAAGGCTTAACGAATTCCGTACCGCCCGAGACTGCCGAAGACGACCGCTTAAGAACGGTTGTGCAGAATCTGTTGGTCATATTGTCATCGGGTCAAGCCGTTAGCCAAACGATGCTGGACGATATGGGCGCAATTGTTAAAGACCGATACGACGCAAACTACGCGCCGGATCGACATTTCGAAGTAAAGCGGCAACATCAAGACTCTCGGCGAAGCGATTCGGCGTCACAGTCTCCAACAGCAGCGACACATCGGCAGGAAGACGAGCAACTAGCGCATTCTTCGTATCCCTTCGACGATCCGGATATCAACGAAGGCGTCTATGTCGATAATGCCGGCCTGGTGCTGCTGCATCCATTTTTGACGCAATTGTTTACCGTATCGGCTTGTTTGCAAGACTATAAAATCGTTAAAACCGGCAGGGCCTTAGCGCTTTTGCATTATCTGGCAACCGGAGAACCGACGGCACACGAATACGACTTGGTATTGCCAAAAGTGCTATGCAATATCGACTTGCCGGTGCCGGTCGAAACGCTAACGGAACTGCGTCACGAAGAACGAAGCGAAGCTGATGAATTATTGACTGCCGTGGTGAAACATTGGGACGTATTACGAAATACCTCGATCGACAGTTTACGAGGAACATTTATTCTGAGGCCCGGAAAACTTATGCGGCGTGGCGATGGTGACTGGCAACTGCATGTCGAATATCGGAGTTGCGACATTTTACTGGATAGCCTGCCTTGGAACATTGCAACGATTAAGTTGCCGTGGATGCAAAACCTGCTTTGGGTGGAGTGGAGCCTATGAAAACCGGTGTAAAAAAATCATCCGGCACTGTTTCGAAACCGGCCAATCAAGCTTTTTTTGCCAAGGCCGGTTCGAGCGGATTTTTTGCGGCCGCGAATGAACCGAAGGCGCCGGCCGTGCAATTGAAAATGACGGCCAACAAGCCCGGTGACAAATTCGAAAATGAGGCCGATAACATGGCCGATAAGGTCATGAAGATGCCGGCGCCGGAAGAGAGAATGCAAAAGGCGGAATTACCGGAGGAAAAAGTTCAGAAACAAGAAGAGCCACTACAAAAAGCCGAGCTTCCAGAAGAAAAAGTCCAAAAACAAGAGGAAGAACCGCTGCAAAAAACCGAAGAGCCCGAGCGAGCGATACAAAAGCAGGAAGACGAAAAACTGCAAAAGACCGAAGCTCCTGAAGATAAGTTGCAGAAACAGGAGGAAGAGCCTTTACAAAGGGCTAAACCTCCCGAAGAACTGCAGAAAGCCGAATTACCCGATGAAGAGATCCAGAAAAAAGAAGAAGAACCATTACAGCGCAAAGGCGACGGCGCGCCAGGCGTCAGTAGTCAGGTCCAATCGGCGATTCATAATAAAACCACCGGCGGCGAGGCCTTATCCGGCGATGTTCGAGGCTTCATGGAGCCGCGCTTCGGCGCCGATTTCAGCAATGTCCGGATTCATCGAGATGCTGAATCCGGGGGCTTAAGCAATCAATTGAGCGCTAAGGCATTCACCTTCCGCAATCACATATTCTTTTCCCACGACCAATACCGGCCCGGTACCGGCGAAGGCAAGCAACTGCTCGCACACGAGCTTACCCATACGATACAACAGGGCGCCGCCGTGCAGCGCAGTCCGCAAGTGACGACGACCGCGACTCCGCCTGTTCTTCAGCGTGGCTTCTTGCCTGATCCGAGGGATTTCATTGCAAGAAAGGCAGCCTTGATTCCGGGCTTTCCGATGTTGACCGTCGTGATTGGCATGAACCCGGTGACCGGTGCGGCTGTCGATCGCAGTCCGGGAAACATCATGAGGGGAGTCATCAGTCTGCTGCCCGGAATCGGCCCGGTTATCAATCAGGCTTTGGAAAATCATGGAATCTTTTCGAAAATCAGCGACTGGGTTTACCAACAGTTCGATGCACTCAAGGAAATGGGGAGCGGTATTTGGGAAAGCGTTAAACAATTTATCAAAGAGCGATCGATTACCGATATCAAAAATCTGGATGCTGTTTGGGAGCAGGGCAAACGCCTCATAACCGGACCGATAAACAGAGTGAAATCTTTTGCCGCCGGTCTCGTTGGCGGAATTGCCAACTTAATCAAGGATGCAATTCTCAAACCGATCGCAGAGTTCGCTCGCAGCCAAACGAATGCTTATCCGTTGTTGTGCTCGGTACTCGGTAAAGATCCGATCACCGGAGACAAGTCTCCGGACGATGCCGAGGCGTTGATTGGCGGATTCATGAACTTGATCAATCAGGGCGATGTCTGGGCCAAAATTCAGGAAGCGAATGCGGTAGCGCGCTGCATGGCTTGGTTCAAAAAGTCGATGCAAACTGTCAAAACTTTTGCCGCACAAATTCCGGGGCTATTTATTGCCGCGTTCAAGGCATTGGAAATCAAGGATATTATTCTGATTCCGCTCGCGTTCGGTAAACTGGCCAAGGTCTTCGGTTCGTTCGCGGGCCAGTTCATCGGTTGGGCGGGCACCGCCGTTTGGAATCTTCTAGAGATTATTTTTGACACCGTTAAACCCGGCGTAATGGGTATAGTTAAGCGTACCGGCGGCGCATTGAAAGCGATTCTAAAAAATCCTTTACCTTTCGTCAGTAATTTGGCGGCGGCCGGTAAGTTGGGTTTCCAAAAATTCGCCGGCAATTTTCTAGGACATCTCAAAAAAGGGTTATTCGAATGGCTAACCGGTTCATTGCCGGGTGTTTATATTCCTGCTTCGTTTGCATTGGGCGAGATTGCGAAGTTCGTGTTTTCGGTGTTGGGATTGACCTGGCAAAATATGCGCGTCAAGTTAGTCAAAGTGCTGGGCGAAAAAACCGTTCAGGCGCTCGAAACCGGTTTCGACATCGTCAAAACATTGGTCACGCAAGGACCCGCTGCCGCATGGGATAAAATCAAGGATCAGCTTTCGGACCTCAAGGACACCGTGGTCGGAGGAATTATCAGCATGGTTGTCGACATGGTCGTCAAAAAGGCAGTTCCCAAGATTGTTTCAATGTTTATACCGGGTGCCGGTTTCATTTCGGCTATTTTGTCCATTTACGATCTAGTGATGGTCGTCGTGCAGAAATTGTCGAAAATCGCCCAGGTCGGCGCCGCATTCGTCGGTTCGATCGTTCAAATCGCCGCCGGCAACATCGGTGCGGCGGCCAAACGCGTCGAATCGGTACTAGCCGGCATGTTGTCTCTGGCCATCAGCTTTCTCGCCGGCTTCGCAGGTTTTGGTAAAGTTGCCGATAAAGTCATGGGAGTGATCAATAAAGTTCGCGTGCCGATTGATAAGGCGTTGGATAAGTTGATTGGCTGGATTGTAGGTAGGGCGAAAGCTTTGTTTTCAAAACTATTTGGGAAAAAGGATGACAAGCGTACTGAAAATGAGAAAAAACGAGATTTGGAGTCGGCTATTCGAGAGTCGGAAATTCTACTCGATAACCCAAAAATTAGTACTAAGCGGTTGGATAAAAAACTGCTTTCTATCAAAAAGAAATACAAGTTGACCTCACTAACACTCGTCAAGGCGTCGGAAAACCAAGACTCGGAAACCAGTTATGTGGGCGGGGAGATTAATCCAAAGCTTAATTCAAGAAAAGTTTCGAAACCGAAGTCTTCCGGACCGTTAGTGGCTTCGGTAAAAGTCACATCAAAAGGTGTTTCAAAAGATGTTCAGGAAAGATTGGCGCCGGCAGAACACGATTGGGCGGAATATGAACGAGGCGCCATGCAAAATGTAGTTTTGGGCGAGTTGATTCCCGAATGGGAAGAAAGAACCGGAGTTCCCATTACGACTAGCGATCCAAAATTAGAATCCGCGCAGTATAAGGCGAGATTCAAGACTCAAAAAGCGTTTCGTGTCGGAAGCCGGCGGCCGCGTCCGGAAGGCCGTGTTGAAATCAAACAACCGGGAGGCAAAGGGAAAATTTCGCATGTGTTCGCGGTTGAAGTGACTACTATTCGCGACCTGACCGATACTAGCGGCGAAACCGGAGGACCGGTAAGACATAAGCTTGCTCAAATTCCCAATACGATCGAAACTTTAATAAGCAAATATGGACCAGGGCCGGAAATCGAATACACAATAATTTGTCCTAGAGACTTAAAACCGGATGAACAATCATTGCTTGAGAGTTTAGTAAATCGGCCGGATGCAAAAAATTTGAAGATCGTTTGGGTGAAAACGGGGGCATGATGAATCGCTTAGGCAGACGATCATTTTTTCTGGTTCCCACGGTCCTCCGGGGGAACGAGTCCCGTGGTACGCTGTGCGTACCACGGCAACCCTACCGAAGTTGACCAAGCCAATGTGATTTGACCTGAGTAAGGATTCGATGCTTAAGAATAAGCACAAATCGGCATTTTTTTCTGGTTCCCACGGATGACCGTGGGAACGAGTCCCGTGGTACGCTGTGCGTACCACAGTAAACCCTACCGATGTTAACCAAGCCAATGTGATTTGACCTGAGTAAGGATTCGATGCTTAGGAATAAGCACAAATCGGCATTTTTTTCTGGTTCCCACGGATGACCGTGGGAACGAGTCCCGTGGTACGCAGTGCGTACCACGGCAACCCTACCGAAGTTAACCAAGCCAATATGATTTGACCTGAGTAGGGATTCGGTGCTCAGGATAAACATAAATCGGCATTTTTTCGGTACTTATCCTCAATAAAATTCAATGAAATGACTCAATGAACGTTGACATCGTAAACCTTGAAATAGCGCTTAAATGGTTAAAATCCTTTATTGAAGATTGCCTATATTCACGCCTTAAAAAACCCTCGGAAATTGAAATAAAGTCGTTGAGTTTTTATAGCAGTGAATCATGGCTGACCGAATTCATAGAAAAATACAACCCTTGCCTGGAAGAGTTTGTCATACTGTTACTCGCTATCGTTCCTCACCTCCAACCCCATTTCTTCAACAAATTGATTTCCGAATTTCTCCCCGAAGGCGGCGATTTCCCCGAATTCGGCGGCGTCAAAGGCACTAATCACCGAGGCATTTTACCCACAGGAGAAACCGCGCAATTCATTCTGGCCGGGGACGATCTGGAAAAACGTCTCGAAGTTCAAAAAATCTTCAACGACGACCATTGGTTCGCTAAACAAAAAATTCTGCGGCTCGACCCGGTTCCCGAAGGCGAGCCGATCATGAGCGGGCGCTTGGTGCTCGACCCTGAAATCGTCGAATGGTTGACGCTCGGCACGGTTAGCAAACCGCGCTTCAGTATCGACTTTCCGGCCGAATATATCGAAACCGAAATGGCTTGGGACGACTTGGTATTGCCGCCGTCGACCTTGAAACAAATACGCGAAATCGAACATTGGATCGAATACAACGATACCTTACTGCAAGACTGGGGCATGAAGAAAAAGATCAAGCCGGGCTATCGGGCGTTATTCTACGGACCGCCCGGCACCGGCAAAACCTTGACCGCGACACTGCTCGGCAAGCAGACCGGCAAGGACGTGTTCCGCATAGACTTGTCGCGCGTCGTATCGAAATACATCGGCGAAACCGAAAAGAACCTGTCGCGTCTGTTCGACAAGGCCGAAAACAAAGATTGGATCTTATTTTTCGACGAAGCCGACGCATTGTTCGGCAAGCGCACCGACATACGAGACGCCCACGATAAATACGCCAATCAAGAAGTCGCTTATTTATTGCAGCGCATCGAGAACTATAACGGCTTAGTGATTCTGGCCTCAAACCAGCGAGCCAATATCGACGAGGCGTTCGTGCGGCGCTTTCAAGCTATCATTCACTTTCCAATGCCGGGTGCGGATGAGCGCTACGAAATTTGGCGCAAAACAATTCCCGAACAGCTCGAGGTTCATATCGACATCGATTGGCGGCAGGTAGCGAACCGTTACGAATTGTCTGGCGCGAGCATTTTAAATGTTACCCACTATTGCGCGGTTGAAATCATAGCGGCGCAAAGCGCAAGGCTCGATCTAAAAAGACTGGAAACCGCGATCCAACGCGAATTCATTAAAGAAGGCAAGGTTGTTTAGATTTTGCTCGCTTCTTCTCAAGTGATTGATAAAAGCCAAGCCAATTTGGAAAGCACGGAATCGACTTTCTGGATGCCCAGGCCCTCTGGCGAGACCCTGATCTGCTGGGACTCCAAGCTAGATCGGATGATGAACCTCGTTTTC
Source organism: Gammaproteobacteria bacterium (assembly GCA_018830325.1). Lineage (GTDB taxonomy): Bacteria > Pseudomonadota > Gammaproteobacteria > Methylococcales > Methylomonadaceae > Methylotuvimicrobium. The sequence goes on along the minus strand of JAHJSQ010000028.1, from coordinate 18,788 downwards.
TGGTCATAGGTCTGATTGGTTCGAAACACTGGTCAGCCTTCGTCACCTATAGAAACGGAACAGTTCGGCTTATTTCTGTAAGGCGCTCCCGCAAACGAGAGGTAGAACTATATGAAAGCTAAAGATTTTGATAAGAAATTTGACCAAGGCAAAAAAGACATCATTGATGATCTTGACTTATCCACGGCGCGTCGTGTCAACCAGGAACAGAAGCGCATAAATGTCGACTTTCCTTCGTGGGTAGTAGACTCGTTGGACCGTGAAGCGGCTCGTATCGGTGTTACCCGGCAATCGATCATCAAGGTTTGGCTGGTTGAGCGCTTGAAAGCTGAAGCTGCTAACAAACCGCTCAATGGTGACGTCTCAAACGGCGCACATTAGCAGAGCGTTAAAGCGCACTGATGTCGCACCTCTTCGCCAATTTCTGTCTTTCCGTCGCACCCAAAAGATCGTCATGCTATCGCTGGCGGAGCAATTCTTACAATTTATGAGTTGGTTGCCGAGGTTCGCGCCAAAGTCATTGCTTGTGGTGTTGCTCGGAGTGCTGCCATCTCTGAAAATTACCCGTTGCTTCGCGTATTGCAACTTTCTCACTGTGGTTATAACCGTGCGCTCACTAACCCGGCAGTCGAGAGGGAATGCGCAAAAGCGCGCAACCCCACACTTTTACGTTAGGTATCCTCGTCAAGGAAAGTTAAATGTTAATTGAGTGTAGTGAATGCAAAGCACGAGTATGCGGACATTTTTACTATTCGCACTTATCTCCTGAAATGTCCGTCATGTAAATCAGCACTCGTTGGTGACTCAGAACAAGATGTGGCGGAAAGCCATGCAGGCCGGTGAATTCAGAAGTTAAGTTTCTCATCACACGCTATCAGAATTGAAAATCAAACAATACCAAGTAGATGCTTTTGCTACCCGAGCATTCGAGGGAAATCCGGCGGCAGTGTGTGCCCGTTGGAGAACTGGCTGGATGATGATTTGCTTCAAGCCATCGCTGAAGAAATCAACTTGTCGGAGACCGCATTCTTCGTACCTAGCGCAAAGGGGTTCAATCTGAGATGGTTTACTCCAATCAAGAAGGTTGTTCTTTGTGGACATGTCACATTGGCAAAGGCTCACATAATCTTTGAATCTCTTGGCTTCACGGAATTAGTCATTACATTTGAAACGCGTAGCGGTGATCTATTCGTGAAAAAGCGGGGAAGTCTCTTGCAAATGGATTTCCCCGCGAACAAGTTAACCGCTTGCGAGATTTCCGAAGCCTTGGTTCAAGGTTTTGCGTGCGTCCTATAGAGGTGTTGGCCGGCAACGACTACATGGTCGTGTTTGATAGCGAAGCCCCCAGCTCGGTTTGCTCGTTTTGCGCGGCGTTATCGTGACTGCGCCAGGCATTGATGTGGATTTTGTCAGTCGTTTCTTTGCCACTAAGATCGGCATTCCAGAAGATCCCGTCACCGGTGCCGCCCATTGCAAGCTTGCGCCATACTGGGCCGGAAAACTTGGTAAAAATACTCTGTCCGCCAGACAGGTTTCAAAGCGTGGCGGCAACCTCGCATGCGAGGTAAAAAACGATAGAGTAGTACTGTCCCGAAGTGCCGTAACGTTCATGGAGGCCGAAATTGCGTTCTACACCTAACGAGTCGCTCAAGCGGTCGGCTTAGCTTTGCGTTATGGTAATGAGGGAAATCGTTTCAACAACCTTTACAAATATTTCCCATCGTTTCTGTTATTCCAGTGCCTTTATTTCGATTAACTCGGGTTCTCATCGAGAATCTGATGGTACATATATAAGGTATGGGCTAAGATTACAACCGAATCGAACTGAACCGAATCACTATTATGGCCTCCACAGAAGCATTCACCGTCAGAACCGAACCCGACATTGTCCACCAACTCGACCACATGGCCGAATCGCTGGACCGGTCACGCAATTACATCGTCAATCAAGCGTTGAAAGAATATCTCCAGCATCACGCCTGGCAGATCGAGAAGATCAACCAAGGCATTGCCGCCGCCGATCGCGGCGAAGTCGTCGAACACGATGATGTTATGCGCGAAATGGAAGAGCTGATCGAACGGAAAGCCCAAGGCAAAGCGTGAGGATCGTCTGGACCGAACCCGCCCGGCAGGATTTACGGGATATCTTCGAATACATCGCCACCGAAAACCCCAAAGCCGCTCGTGCTTTATTGGCAGAGATCAAAGCGCGTGTCAGCGTGTTGATCGATCAGCCGCAGTTAGGCCGCGAAGGTAGAGTAGAAGGAACACGCGAGTTAGTTTTGACCGGAACCGAGTACATTTTGCCGTATCGGGTACAAGGGCAACAGATTCAGGTTTTGGCGGTGTTACATGGCCGAAGAGAATGGCCGGATCAATTTTAATTATGGAAAGAATGACATGGCGAAAGTCAAAAAAGAAGAAAAACAAGCGCCTTTAGAAAAACAACTCTGGAAAGCGGCCGATAAACTCCGCAAGAACATCGATGCCGCCGAATATAAGCACGTCGTATTGGGCTTGATCTTCCTCAAATACATTTCCGATTCATTTGAAGAACTGTTTGCCAAACTCCAAGCGGGCGAAGGCGAATATGCCGGTGCCGACCCTGAAGACAAGGACGAGTACAAAGCCGAAAATGTCTTTTTCGTGCCACCGGAAGCCCGTTGGTCATTCTTGCTGGCCAAGGCCAAGCAGCCTGAAATTGGCAAATTCATCGACGCCGCGATGGATGCCATTGAAAAGGAAAACCCCTCGCTCAAAGGCGTTTTGCCGAAAGTCTATGCCCGGCAAAACCTCGATCCGACCAATCTTGGCGGTCTGATCGATTTGGTCGGCACTATCGCACTGGGCGATGCCAAGGCCCGTAGCGCCGATGTTTTGGGTCATGTGTTCGAGTATTTTCTCGGTGAGTTCGCTTTGGCTGAAGGTAAACAAGGCGGGCAATTCTATACTCCGCGCAGTATCGTTGAATTACTGGTTTCCATGCTCGAACCCTACAAAGGCCGCGTGTTCGATCCGTGTTGCGGCTCCGGCGGCATGTTCGTGCAATCGGAAAAGTTTGTTGAAGAACACCAAGGCAAGATTAACGACATTTCGATTTACGGGCAGGAAAGCAACCAAACCACCTGGCGGCTGGCTAAGATGAACCTGGCGATACGTGGTATTGATAGCTCACAAGTCAAATGGAATAACGAAGGCTCATTTCTCAATGACACGCATAAAGACTTGAAAGCCGATTTTGTGATTGCCAATCCGCCGTTCAATGACAGCGATTGGAGCGGAGATTTACTGCGTAATGATGGCCGCTGGCAATACGGCACACCGCCTGCGGGCAATGCGAACTTCGCTTGGCTGCAACATTTCATCTATCACCTGTCACCAACCGGCAAAGCGGGGATTGTTTTGGCAAAGGGGGCGCTCACCAGCAAGACCAGTGGGGAAGGGGACATTCGCAAGACATTGGTCGCCGATGGCAACCTGATTGATTGCATCGTCAATCTGCCCGCCAAACTGTTTTTGAACACCCAGATTCCTGCGGCGTTGTGGTTTATGAACCGCGCCCGCAATAACGGCCACCCACGCAAAGCCGAAATCCTGTTCATCGATGCCCGCAACATGGGACATTTGATTAACCGCCGCACTCGTGAACTCTCGCATGAGGATATCCAAAAGATCGCTGATACCTACCATGTGTGGCGTACCGGCGAAGGCGAATATGAAGACATCAAGGGCTTTTGTGCATCCACTTCAATCGGGCGGGTGGCCGAACTGGATTATGTTCTGACTCCTGGGCGCTATGTCGGCTTGCCCGACGAAGAGGATGATTTCGATTTTAAGGAACGGTTTACCACATTGAAAGCCGAGTTTGAGGCGCAGTTGTTGGAAGAAGCGGAGTTGAATAAGGCCATTGCTAATAATCTGGCGAAGGTGCGGCTATGAGCGGGTGGAAAAATACTTGCCTAGCAGATGTGTGCAGCGATATTTCCTATGGCTACACAGCAAGCGCAAATCAAAATGGTGTCGGACCGAAATTCCTGCGGATAACCGACATTGTTCCCAAAAGAATAAATTGGAACGAAGTTCCGAATTGTCTAGCTAGCGAAAAAGACATTGAGAAATATAAGCTTAAAGAAGGCGATATCGTTATCGCCAGAACAGGCGCTACAACTGGTTACAACAAAATCATTAAAAATCTTGAGCATGATGCTGTGTATGCGTCGTACTTAATTCGTTATGAAATAAATAAAAACTTGGCTTGTCCCGAATATGTCGGGCACATACTTCAGTCATCATCTTGGTATGACTATGTAGATGCAATAGCAGGCGGTTCGGCCCAGCCGGGAGCCAATGCAAAACAACTGGGTAGTTTTGAATTTCAACTACCCACCATTCCAGAACAAGAAGCCATTGCTGCCGTCCTGTCCAGCCTCGACGACAAAATCGACCTGCTGCACCGCCAGAACAAGACCCTCGAAACGATGGCTGAAACGCTGTTCCGGCAGTGGTTTATTGAGGAAGCGGGAGAGGATTGGGATGAAGGGCGCTTGGGCGATGTTATCGAGTTGCACTATGGAAAAGGATTAAAGACAGAAGAGCGAGCAGGTAGAGGCTATCCCGTTGTCGGCTCCAGCGGCATCGTCGATCACCACACGGAGTTCTTGGTAAAAGGGCCAGGCATTGTCATTGGAAGAAAGGGAACGCTCGGCAAGGTGATCTACCTTTGGGACAATTTTTATCCGATCGATACAACCTATTACGTAAAGTCAAATGTAGAGTCTGCGGGATTGTTGTATGAATATTTTCTGTTGAAAACGATAGGCTTTGAGGACATGAATACCGATTCCGCAGTACCGGGATTAAACCGCGATATAGCGCTATCGACAGAGATAAGAATTCCACCAGAGGACAAATTACATGCCTTTAACGAGCTTGTAGCTGATTTTGTCGGCAAGCTCAAAACGAATAGAGATCAGATTCTAACTCTCGAAAAACTCCGCGACACCCTGCTTCCCAAACTGATGAGCGGTGAAGTGCGGGTGAAAATTGCCTAACTGCACAAAAAAGCGCATCATTCGATGACATTTTATGGAGGCCATTATGCGCACGACAGTTGTATTAGATGATGAATTACTCGAAAAGGCTCAAGCCTTAACCAACCTAAAAGAATAATCCAGTCTCATCAGAGAAGCCTTAAAGGCTCTGATTGAACGCGAAAGCGCCAAACGCCTAGCCAGCTTAGGCGGTATTGCCCCCGATTTGCAGCCCATCCCGCGCCGGCAAACCGAGTTGTAACAATGCCGGTCTTAGTGGATACCTCGGTATGGATCGACCACTTTCGCAAAAAAGAACCGGCGTTAGTCGGTTTATTGGAAAACGGTCACGTTTTAGGTCATCCGTTGGTCCGGAGTGAACTCGCGTTAGGTCATTTACCGCAACGGCATACCCTTTTGGAGCTATTAGATCACTTGCCGCAAGCGCCGGTTGCGTTCGGTGAGGAAATCAACCGGTTTATTGAAGCGAATGCCTTGTTTGGTTTGGGCATCGGTTTTGTCGATGTGCATCTGTTAGCCGCTGCAAAATTGGCGCTTAACGCCACCTTATCGACACGCGATAACCGACTACTGGCCGTTACTACGCAGCTCACAATGAGCTATCAACCCTAAGCATCAGCGCATGACTTCAACAAACCAACCCCAACAAATCGCCATCTACCAAAATGAAGACGGCAGCATTCGCATTGATGTCCACCTGGAAACAGACACCGTTTGGCTTAGCCAAGCGCAAATGTGCGAATTATTCGACAAAAACAAGCGCACAATTTCCGAGCATATCCGTAATATTTTCAAGGAAGGCGAGTTGCAAGAAATTGCAGTTGTCCGGAAATTCCGGACAACTGCATCCGATGGCAAAACCTATGAAATCAATCGATATAACCTCGACGTGATCATCTCCGTAGGTTATCGGGTTAAATCACGACGTGGCACTCAATTCCGCATCTGGGCCAACACTATCCTCAAGCAATACCTACTGCAAGGCTACGCGCTCAACGAACAAAAACTGCGCGCCAGCAACGAAGACGGAGAAAAACGCATTGCCGATAACGCCTTGGTCGCCTTTACTTTGTTGATTGCCGAAAGCAAACCGGAAGAAAGAGATACCATCGTCAAGGTCATAATCAATTTAATCAATGGTAACAATGGATGACTCGTCAGACGGTTCCGAGCTGGCCAAACATCACACCACCAAGCAGCAACGCAAAGCCTTGGCCGAACGGATGAAGGATAACAATGATGAAGTCAAGCTCGTTATCGTCCGCGATATGTGGCTGACCGGTTTCGATGCGCCTTTAATTGTTGAAGTTCAATAAAATTGACTTGTACAGAGATTTAAATACAACTGCGGAGCAGTTAATTTAGGGAAAATCTGACGCTACAATATCGTGTCGATGACATCTCCAAAATTGGTCCAATGGCAATGCGCCTGAAGCTAAATGGGGTTGAGGCGTAACCCGAGCGAATAACAATCCAATGCACCCCAGCGGCAAAGTCTGGCGTTTTCAAATCGATCACTCGTCGCCGCAGGGTGATTGGTAATGTTAGGCAAATAGGCAATAGAAACAATGGAAACCATATCATACAAAGAGCTATTGAGCATTGTTGCCATCGTGTTGACTTTTCTGGCGACGGCTCCTTACATATATTCCATTTTGAAAGGTGCGACCAAACCGCATGTATTTTCATGGGTGATTTGGGGGACAACTACCTTCGTGGTTTTCCTGGCGCAACTTAATAACAAGGGCGGCGTTGGGGCTTGGCCAGTCGGGGTATCGGGGATTCTGACGATCTTCATTGCCATCTTGGCTTTCACAAAGCGCGGGGATGTAACGATCACAAAAACGGATTGGTTATTCCTAATAACGGCGTTATCTTCTTTACCGCTGTGGTATTTCACCTCGGATCCGCTCTGGGCGGTTGTTATTCTCACAACAGTGGATGTGCTGGGGTTCGGCCCTACGATTCGCAAGGCCTATCACCAGCCGCAATCCGAGCCGTTAAACTTTTACGCTTTGTTCGCCATCCGCAATCTATTGGTTGTTATGGCGCTTGAGCACTATTCAGTGACAACCGTACTATTCCCTGCCGTGTTGGGGCTAACATGCGTATTCATCATGGTTTTGATGATGTACCGCAGACTAGCTATGGTAGCCGTAAGTCAAGGAGAACAATGATGAAGGCAGTTTTGCCGATCCGGTGAGGTCATTTCCCTGGAAAATTAGCGAACAATGACGCCTATAGCCGCAAACGCTGTTCAAGACGCGGTAAATTTTATTGTTTCCCAAACTCCTTGGTATTCAGTCTCGCAAGCTCTAGTTTGCCAAATTCGCGAAGCTGGAGCTTCCCGTGCTGCATTCCCAAGCAAAGAGCTTGGGAATGAGCGAAGTCTAATGAACGTCGTAAAAATTATTTTAAATTAATCGTCATCATTAGTCTCTACAGTCGTTTCCCAACCGCCGCCCAAGGCTTTGTATAACGCAGCGAGCGCGGTTGCGGTCGCGGTTTCGCTTTGGGCTAGACTGCTCTGATCCTGCAGCAGTCTCGATTCGATATCCAATACCGTCAGAAAATCGCTGAGTCCGGCATTGAAGCGCAAGTGAGCGAGTTCTTGGGCTCTTTGACTCGCCTCGGCTGCCGCAGCCAGCAGGTTGCGTCTGGCGCGTTCCTGATTGTATTGGATCAGCGCGTTTTCGGTTTCTTCCAAGGCATTCAAAACGGTTTGCTCGTATTGCGCCAAATCGGCTTCGGCATGCGCATCGGCGGCATCAATACGTGCCAGCACGCGGCCGAGATCCAGCGCCGCCCAAGTAATTCTCGGACCTACCGAAAAGGCATCCGAACCGCCCGTAGCGAGTCCCGATAAGGAACTGGCTTCGAGTGCGATCGAACCGACGAAGGTGACGCGCGGAAAAAGATCGGCCGTCGCGACGCCGATGCGCGCGGTCGAGGAGGCCAATGTGCGTTCGGCAATGCGGATATCGGGGCGGCGGCGTAGCAGTTCTGCCGGCGAGCCGATCTGAATCGTTTCAGGCAATTTCGGCAACGGGGCAGGGCGCGACAATCGTTCGGTCAGTGCGCCGGGAAATTGCCCCGTCAATACGCTCAGACGGTGTATCGTTTTTTGAATCGCACTTTTTAGGGGCGGAATACCGGCTTTCGTGGCTTCGAGTTGGGCAAGCGCTCTCGATGTGTCGAGTTCGGTGCCTCGACCGTTGACGAGCCTGGACTGCGTGATTTCGGCAGTTTCGGCCTGATTCTCGGCGTTTTTTTGCGCGACGGCCAATTGATTTTGCAAGCCCCGTAACTCGAAATAATTACGCGCGACTTCGGCGATAAGGCTAACGCTCAAATCACGCAGGCTCGCTTCTTGTGCGTCGACTTCGTCGTCACTGGCTTCGACGCTGCGGCGAACGCGACCGAACAAATCAAGCTCCCAAAAGGCGTCGAAACCGATGTTATACAATTTTAATTCCCGTGGCGCGAAGTTACGGTTATTCATCGCGCCGAAACTGCGTTTCTGGTCGGTATAGCTCGCTTTTGATGTGATCGCCGGCAAAAGATCCAGACCGGATTCCAAATACAGTGCACGCGCTTCCTCGAGATTGGCATAGGCCGTTTTCAGGTCGTAATTGTGCTCGACGGCCGTTTCGACAAGTTCGGTCAGTTGGTCGTCCTCGAACAAGGTCCACCAGTTAAGCTCGATGCCTTCCTTGGAAAATTCGGGATGGACGGCCTGGCCGAATTCTTGCGGCGTTTCGATAAAGGGCAGTCGATAATCGGGACCGACCGCGCAGGCACTGAGCAATGTCAGGCATAACGAAGTCAGACCCAATCCGAGATTGGACCGCGACCGGCCGCTATTCGTGAAAATTACTTGTTTCATCATTCAGAGTCCGATGTTGAGTGTTGCGGCTTTTGTTTCCGAGAAGAGGACAGACGTTGGACCAGGCCCTGCACGCTGACATAAAATACCGGCGTCAACAACAGGCCGAACAGCGTGACGCCGATCATGCCGCTGAATACCGCGGTGCCGAGCAGTCGCCGCGACTCGGCGCCGGCGCCTTGCGCCAGCACCAGCGGCAAAACGCCCATGATGAAAGCGAACGATGTCATCAGAATCGGGCGCAGCCGGACGCGCGAAGCATCCATGACGGCTGCGAAGCGGTCGAGTCCGCTTTCCTGGCGCTGTTTCGCGAATTCGACGATCAGAATCGCGTTTTTGCTGGCCAACGCGACCAGCACGATGAAGCCGATTTGGGTAAAGATGTTGTTGTCCATGCCGCTGAGCCAGATGCCGGTCATTGACGACAAGATACACATCGGCACGATCAAGATGATCGCAAGCGGTAATGACCAGCTTTCGTATTGTGCGGCGAGCACCAGGAATACGAAGACGACGCTGAGCGGAAACACCAGGAACGCGACGTTGCCGGCCAAAACTTGCTGTAGGCTCAGTTCGGTCCATTCGTAGCCGAAGCCGGGCGGCAGTTGTCGGTCGAGCAATCGGCTCATGATATCGATGGCCTGGCCGGAACTGATTCCGGGCAAGGTGCCGCCGTTGATTTCGGCGGCAGGATACATGTTGTAGCGCGTGATCTTGTCCGGTCCGGTGATTTCCTTGATGTCTACGAGCGAGCCGAGCGGCACGATGCCGCCGGCCGCATTCCGGGTTTTCAATTCGGCGATATCTTCCGGATGCATTCGGTAGTCTGCGTCGGCCTGCGCGACGACTTGGTAGGTCCGCCCGAAGCTATTGAAGTCGTTGACGTACATCGAGCCCAAATAGATTTGCAGCGTTTCGAAGACTTCCTTCAATGGTACGTCCATCGCTTTCGCGCGGGTCCGGTCGACGTCGAGAAATAATTGCGGCACGCCGGCCCGGAAGGTCGTGAATAATCCGGCAAGTCCGGATTGTTGGTTTCCTTCGGCGATCATCTCATTGGCAACGTCTTGCAAGGCATCGATGCCGGCGCTGGTACGGTCCTGAATCTGCAGTTTGAAACCGCCGACCGAACCCATGCCGCGCACCGGCGGCGGCGCGAATACCGCGATATGCGCATCGGGTATTTGCGCGAGGCGTTGTTGCAGTTTTTTGATGATCTCGTTGGCATGCAGTTCGGGCTTGCCGGCGCGGTCCTTGAATTTGTCCAGCGGGGTGAACATCGTCGCGACATTGGACTGATTGGCGCCGGTCAGGACCGACCAGCCGGAATAAGCGATCACATGCGCGACGCCTTCGGTATCGAGAATGATGCGAGTGGCTTCCTTGACCACGTCCTGCGTGCGGCTCAATGATGCGGCATCGGGCAGTTGCGTGTACAGAATCAGATAGCCCTGGTCTTGTTGCGGAATGAAACCGGTCGGCACTTTTTCGAAGGCCAGCCAGTTCAGTCCGTTCAGTCCGACATAAAGCGTCAATACCAAGACAGTCATCCGGATCAAGCGGCCGACCAGGCGCGCATAGCCTTCGCCGAAGCGATCGAAAAAGCGGTTGAAGCCGGCGAAAAACCAGCCGAACAGCCGGTCGAGCAAGCGCGTGAAAGCATCCTTGTCGCCGTGCGCGCGGTCCAGCAACAATGCGCACATCGCCGGGCTCAAGGTCAGCGAATTCAAGGTCGAGATCAGCGTCGAAACCGCGATCGTCAAAGCGAACTGTTTGTAAAACGCGCCGGATACGCCGGTGATGAAGGCGGTCGGTATGAATACCGCGACCAACACCAGCGTCGTCGCGATGATCGGCCCGATCACTTCCTCCATCGCCTTGCGCGTCGCGTCTCGGGCGCTCATGCCCTCGGCGATATGGCGTTCGACGTTTTCGACGACGACGATTGCGTCGTCGACGACGATGCCGATAGCAAGCACCAAACCGAAGAGCGACAAGGTATTCAACGACAAGCCCATGCCGGCCATCACGGCGAAAGTGCCTATCAACGACACCGGCACGGCGAGCAGCGGAATGATCGCGGCGCGCCAGTTCTGCAGGAAGACGATAACCACGACGACGACCAGCAGCAGCGCTTCGAACAGGGTCTTGACGACCGCGTCGATCGATTGCTGAATGAACACGACCGTATCATAGACGAGCGTATAGTCGAGGCCCTCCGGAAAGTGCGTCTTCAATTTTTCCATCTCGGCTTCGATGGCTTTTTTGGTGTCCAAGGCGTTCGAGCCGGGCAATTGGAAAACGGCCAGGCCGACCGTTTGTTCGCCGTCCAAATACAAACTGGAGTTGTAATCCTTCGCGCCCAATTCGATGCGCGCGACGTCCTTGAGACGCGTGATTTTTCCGTCGGAACCTTGCTTGATGACGATATCGGCGAACTGTTCGGGATCGGTCAGCCGGCCCAAGGTGCTGACCGTGTATTGATAGTCGGTCGCTTCCGGAGACGGTTGTTGGCCGACGACGCCGGCCGCGACTTGTATGTTTTGTTCGCGCACGGCATTGACGACGTCGCTTGCCGTCATATTGCGGGCAGCGATTTTTTCCGGGTCCAGCCATAGTCTCATGCTGTAATCGCGCGCGCCGAACACCAGGATTTCGCCGACGCCGGGCAGCCGCGCGAGCGTATCCTTGATTTGCAATAATGCGTAATTGCTCAGGTACACGCTGTCATAGCGTTGATCCGGTGAGATCAGGTTGACGACCAGGCTGAGGTCCGGGCTGCGTTTCTTGACGCTGATGCCTTGACGCCTGACTTCCTCGGGCAGTTTCGGTTCGGCCAGCGCGACGCGGTTTTGCACCTGGACCTGTGCCTTGTCGAGGTCGGTGCCGGGTTTGAACGTGATCGTCAGCGCCATATTGCCGCTGTTGGTCGATTGCGACGACAAATACAGCATGTCCTCGACCCCGTTGACTTCCTGTTCGATCGGCGTCGCGACCGTTTCGGCGACGACCGCGGCATTCGCGCCGGGATAGACGGTGCTGACCATCACGGTCGGCGGCGCGATTTCAGGATACTGGGCGACCGGTAATGCGATCAGCGCGAGCCCGCCGACCATGACGATCAGGATCGACAAGACCGACGCGAAGATCGGGCGGTCGATGAAAAAGTGTGTGAATCGGTACATGATTTTTTATTCTCCGCCAAACGTGACGAGTTCGGGCGCAACTTTGGCCCCGGGTCTGACTTTTTGCAGACCTTCGATTACGACTTTGTCTTCGGCCGTCAAGCCCTCGGAGATGACGCGCAAGCCGTCTATGCGCGCGCCCGGAATCACTTTACGGTATTCGGCTTGATCGTCTTGATTCAATACCCAGACGAAGCGTTGTGCCTGATCGGTTCCGATAGCGCGATCCGGCAGCAATAGCGCCGGATAGGGGGCGCCGCCTTGTATGCGCACGCGGGCGAAAAAGCCCGGACTCAACAGATTATGGGTGTTTTCGAAAACGCCGCGCAGAGTCACGGTGCCGGTATCGGTATCGGCGCTCGGCGCGATATAGTCGAGCGTGCCGCGATGCGGAAAATCGCTTTCGTCGGTCAAGTTCAGTTGCATCGGCATGCCTTGAAGATTCTCGCGGCCGCTGAGTCGACGTTTGTATTTCAATACCGAACGCTCGTCGGCGTCGATGTAGACATAGACCGGATCGGTCGAGACGATGTGGGTCAGCAGCGTCGCGGCGCCGCCGCCGTTGACGAGGTTTCCTGCCGTGATCAATTCGCGCCCGACGCGTCCGTCGATCGGCGCATGAATGCGCGTGTATTCGAGATCGAGCTTGGCTCGGTAAACGTTCGCTTCAGCGGCTTGCACCGAGGCGGATGCTTCGCGAAGGCCCTTGCTTCGCCCGTCGTATTCCTCTATGGATATCGCTTTGGTTTTTAATAAGTTTTTCGCGCGCTCAAGGTCGTTCTGCGCGAGTTCTCGTTTGGATTTTGCTCTTTCCAATTCGGCTTGAGCCAGATTCAATTGAGCCTGATAGGGTTTCGGATCGATCGTGAACAATAAATCGCCTTTTTTGACTTTTTCGCCGGCGAAGAAATTGACCTTCTCCAAATGACCGCCAACCCGCGCCCGTACTTCGACTGCTTCGATCGCTTCGATGCGGCCCGTGAATTCGTCCCATTCGGTGACATCACGGGACAGCGGGTGCGCGATTTTGACCTTGGCCGCCGGCGGAGCTTGAATTTCGGCCTTGTCGCCGCAACCGGTCAGCGCGATCGCAATAGCCGTGATGACCCAAAATGTCAGCAGTCTTGGCGACAAAGACGGAATGTTTCCACCGCTCGTAAGCGAAACTTCGTTGACGGAGGGGCGATATATCGCAAGTGCTGGTTCGGTTTTTGGGTTCATCGGTAAGGCGACCTCGATCGCTGTGGATTAAAAGGTAATACAAATTACCGTTTAATTTAGGTATGATCGTCGTTCTTGTCAATGTATTTTATGAGTAAGACAGCATGGTTAAATGTGGACGTCCGCCGAAAGGGCAGGAGTGTCAAAGCCGCGAGCGCTTGTTGGACAGTGCGTTGCAACTGTTTCTGGAACACGGTTACGGTGATCTGAGCATGGAAACGATCGCGAAGGATGCCCATGTATCGATGCGGACGATTTACAGCCGGTTCGGTAATAAGGCGGGGTTATTCGGCGCCGTGATCAAGCGTTGCAGCGACCAGTTCGTCGACAGACTGCCCGAAAATCTCGAGCCGGGAGAGGCGCTGACTGTTTTCGCAAAACACTATGTTCACCTCATTACCCGGTCCGATGCGGTGCGTATCAGGACGATTTTGATCGGCGAGTCGCTGCGTTTTCCGGAATTGGCGGCAAAGTTTTACGAGCAAGGTCCGCAACGCGCCCGGGATACGCTGGTCGATTATTTCGTCAAAAAACAGCAAGAAGGGCATTTTTCGGATGTGTCGCCGAGGGTGTTAGCCGATTATTTTTTGAGTTGTCTGCGAAACGAACATTTTCAGAAGTTGCAGCTTGGATTGGCATCAACGCCGGAAGAGACCGAAATAGACCTTTGGGTTAGGCAGGCCGTCGATCTATTTTTACACGGTTGTTTGAAGAAATGAGTTTTTACTCGTTTTCAGGAGGCTGCGTCACTGCCATTAAGCTAAACCTTCCTCCACCTTTGGAAAAGGGGGATTCGCTCTTTCCCACGCTGGAGCTCTCATCGTTATACAAAAATTGTAGGGTACGCTGCGCGTACCAAAGCCGTGCCCTGGCGGTTCGGTTGGCACATCAACATCGCGGGGTTACCATGGTACGCACAGCGTACCCTACGTGAATCACCTAACGCTAGAGGGTTAAAAAAACCGAGTTTTAATGTGTGGGAACACTATACTTAATCCTGAAAAGAGCATTTGGCATGTGTTGTAGACCGTTCGTGCTGAGCCAAGGCGAAGCATGAACGGTCTACAACACTTTCACCGACCTGGTGAAGTCCCTCAAACTGGGGGACCGTAAGGATTCCCTCGTAAATGAGTAACATCCTTGGCTTGGTTACATCTGGAACGTCACGCCGTAATCAATTGGCTCCAAATCCCGATCCCGAAGTTCGTATGTGCCAAAACGATTGGCGTGATGCGTCCGAAATGGACTAAACGCAGCGGCCAGTTCCGGCGTTAACTTCATCCCCTCGGCTTCCAGTTCTTTGAATGCCTGCGTCATCGTATGGCAGTTGTGGAAAATCATCAGATTGGCAATCAGATGATTGTACTTGATTATCTTCAACTGATCCTCGCGCACATTTTCATCGATGGTGTCCGATCCGAAATATGCCCACTGCGCAAAATTGTTGAACCCTTCGCACTTGTTTTGCGCTGCCTGGATGACCTGGCGTAACGCATCGTCGCTGATATATTCCAGCAGGAATAGGGTGCGGACGACCCGGCCCAACTCACGAAAGGCGAAATACAGTTTGTTTTTCCGGCTTGCAGTACCGAGCTTGCGTAAGATGGTCGATGGTTGAATACCCCCGGCACGAATCGATTGCCCCACTTGCAGCATGTCCGGCAAATGACAGGCGATCAAATCCCAATCGACGGCATCCTTGGTAAACAGATCATCAATGTGTTTATACACTGCGTCGGCACTCGGGCGAAACCATTTCAGATCTTTCTAGTTGCGAATACGCGGCATCAGTTTGATACCCAGCAAGAATGCCAAGCCATAAACCGGGGCGCTTTGCGCCTGGGTATCGCCATGTAAAGTATCGGGCTGAATATCCGACTTGTTCTTTGTCAGCCCATCCAGGATGTAAACGGCTTCCCAGACACCGCAGGGAATGAAATGCGAAAACAGCGCGATATAGGTATCGCTGACATGGTAATAAGCAATGCCGCCATAGCCGCCGTAACGGATATGCCGTTCCGACAGCAGATTATTTTCATACAGATTCCATTGCGTACCGTCTGCCGCCGCGCGTTTTGTATCGCCCCAGTAGCGTGGCAGTTGAAATTGATTGTATGCATTGATAATCGTAGAAATGGCGGCCTCCAGCTTTTCCGTCGTGACTTGGGGTAGATTGACGAATGACACTTGCCGCACACTGACATCGGCAATGTTCTAGGCAATTTGTGTCGGCCCTAAACCTGTGCCATAAGCGAACACCGTCAGAATCTTGCGCCGGTCTTCCTCACGTAATTTGCCTTTGTGACCGCTCAACGGGCCAAAATGCTTACCCCACCCAATCCATTGCATGGTATCGGTAAGCACGTCTAACAACGAAAGGCCCATGCTATCGAGTTTTCGCCTTAACGTATCATCCATTTCCTTGAAGCCTGGCGGAATCTCTTTTTTCTGTTGCCGGCCCAGCTTTGGCCTGCCATTTATGATCTTGAAATATGCATTTTCCTGATAAGTCTTGTCAGCCTGTTGTGCCGCCTCGGTCAGTAGGGTGCGGACATGCTCGATAAAGGCTGCGCTCTCGACTGGCAAGCCCACTTTCTCACCATAATCCGCGCGTGTACGTTCGCTTTCGGCCATCGGCACCAACTCGTTCCGGTGGTCAGAATATGCATCGCTGCCGATCACGCAAAGGTCGCCAGATTTCAGTTCCCTAACCATTTGCGAACAGACGCATGCTTCGAACTGGCGGCGATTGATTCGGGTCGGAGCAGTATCGCGCTTGATTTCGCCAGTCACCAACTTCCACCATTTTTCGGAAATCCAGCCCAGATCGTCCGCCGTTAAGGCAATCTTGCCTTTGTCCTTGAGCGTTAGCCACTCGCTTTGCCGATGACTGTTTTCCAGCATAAAAGTCAGCGACCGCTCAAAACTGGCGTCCTGACTGGTGGATTTCAGCTTTAACTTACTCAAAATCCGTAGCATCGCCGCTCGCCGTGGCTTGAAGAACTGCCAGACAAAACGGAATTCATTCTTCCCGCCGTATTCCGCATGCAAGCGCGAGAATTCGCACAAATCGGGGCGAGCCGTCACCGCTTGGCGAACGCCTTTCAATTGTTCGTCTGCCGATTGTGTTGAGTTCAAGAGCGTTTCCAGCATCGCAAACCGGCGCAAAATTTCATCAGTCTTTTCTTGATTGTCAGTCAGATATTTTTCAAGGGCTTCTTCGGCGCTGTGCAACGCACGCTTCATCTGCCTGCAAAAGAGATTGCACAGATCATCGGTCACAATCGCCAGCCGTTGCCTAATCAAGGATAAGGCAACGGCGTAGCGTTTAGCGGCCACCATATCCATCATACTGGCAGCATCGAGACTATTGCCTTCCAGCGCCCATTGTTTGATTTTGATGACCGGCATGATTTTTAATAGGTCTGCGTAGCAAGTCAGCTCAGTCAGCCGGTCATAGCGTTCGACCATTCCCGCATGCCGTCTATCGTAGGCTTGGCCGCATCTTGCTTAATGTCGTTCCATGGACTCACGCGGCGCGGATCATCACCCACCACGAAAAGGTTATCGAGAAAAGCCCGGCCATCATCCCCAAGTGCATCGTGAATTTGCCTGTGCAGCGCCTGGTTCGTTGCAATCCACGAGACGCGAGCTTCCCGTAGCAAAGTGTCGAATGCCGGCAACTCGTAACGATGACGCACCAACGTTTCGATGCCGATATTGATAATATCGATAACGTCTTCTTTGGTCAGTGCCGCTTCGGCAAAAGTTTGTCGCATCAGTTCTTTGCCATCGTTGCCGAAGGGTTTGACCGCCAAAAATTCACGCACCGCCGACAAATGTTTGCGTCTGGCCTGCGAAACATCGTACTGCCGCAAATTCTCCCGGTCATAGGGTTCGCCCATGCTAGAGGCGACATGCTCGGCAATGGCATTCGGCACTTGCTCGGAGGTTACAAAATAACCCAGTCGTTGATAGGTTTTTAAAAGCAGAGCAAATCCCAAGCGCGTGGTGCTTGAGCGAGTGGCAGTATCGCAATAGGCCCGTTCGGCATCCGTCACTGTGTAGAAACGCTCCAATTCCGATTGGGCAAGTCGGCTTTTGAATCGGGGATAGGCGGTATCGCTGGGTTGCAAAGTTGAAAACCGGGAATGGATTTAGTACAAGAAAAACGTCCGTTTATCTGATAGATAGAATCATACAATAATCGGGGCGGAAAACCACAAGAAAACCCATTGAGAAAATCAAAGCAATATTGTACCTTTGCCTTTATCTTTTCTTGCACTATTTGTTGATCATTATGCTGGTGGGTTATATTCGGGTTTCCAAAAGTGATGGCAGCCAAACATTGGAGCCCCAACGGGACGCTTTGTTGGTCGCCGGTGTTGAGGAAAACCGTATTTATGAAGACCTGGCTTCCGGCCGCAAAGATGACAGACCGGGACTGAATGCTTGCCTTAAAGCGCTGCAACCGGGAAATACCCTAGTGATCTGGAAGTTGGATCGGCTTGGACGTGATTTAAAACATTTGGTCACGGTCATTGACGAGCTCAGAAAGCGTAATGTGGGCCTAAAGGTGTTAGCCGGTGCCGGAGCTCAGATTGACACCACCACACCGAACGGACGCTTGTTTTTCGGGATATTTGCCGCACTTGCCGAATTTGAGCGGGAACTCATCGCTGAACGCACCCGTGCCGGACTTGCTGCGGCCAGGGCACGGGGACGCAAAGGCGGTCGACCACGCAAGATGGACAAGCCAACCTTGATGATGGCGATGTCGGCGTTGTCCGACCCTAAAGCCAATGCGTCCGATGTGGCCAAAAGACTTGGGATCACGACCACAACCCTTTATATGTATGTCAACGGCGATGGATCGTTAAAAGAGGCAGGTCAATCCATCATTGGATAAATTGATTTTTGACAAAAGCAGTCATTGAATTATAGAAAAATATTGTAGCTATCGATCCAAAATCGACTTCCACGATAGTTTTTTGACAGTTTGTTTTAGCTTAGATGGGGTCTGCTCACGAAACGGAAAAAATCGTACTCTAAGACTGATGTATCCCCAGAAAATATCGATATAAAACAAAATGTTCTGGGGATACATCAGACTCTAAGATGACTCATTAGTTGAAAGCAATATTGATTAACCCGCTTGCTGCCAGACCGCTCTCACTGAATGATGTTACGAAGTAAAAATAATTCCAGGGTTCGAGCCAAGTTCTCTCTCTTAAAAACAGAGACTATATGAAAATTTGACTAATAAAGATCATTGCTCATTAACTGATTTTTGTATAATATTAATTTAGGCGAATTCGTATCATAAGTGCATAACCCGTTTATCGAGACGGGATGCGGCTTACTCCATGAGATCAGGCGCAAGATGTGGTAAAAAGCATCCCGAAACATCACTGACGGGAGAGCTTTATGACTTACACACACCTT
>JAHJSQ010000027.1 GCA_018830325.1 Gammaproteobacteria bacterium | reverse complement strand
CGCTGAAAATCTTGGAAACGGAGCGCCAGCGAAGTGAAGATTTTTAGTCCCCGATAGCCGTAGCGCCGGGTGTTTTGCCGGAGTCTGCGCGAATAGCGCGGGCGGAGGCAATATACAAGGCATCGCGACACGGCGTCAAGCCATTTGTGGGAGTGCTACGGAGCCGCATCGAGTTGACGATGATGTTGCGTAGTGGCACGGACGCAGGGCGAATCGGGGCCGCCGAAGGCAATAATCGCCAAGTCATTTTTCGCTGCTGAAATCGGACGGACCCCATTTCAACTTTCGCGAAAAATCTTGGCGCGCTTGTTTCATTTTGTCAATTTATACCCGCCGTTGACCAAAATTCGGAGACGGGTGTCCGCCAAAGGTCGCCGTGAACCCAGCGCTTAAATTATCCAAGTCAGTTAACCATAGCCAACAGGATATGGATTTAAGTGCTGGGTGAATACATCCATGCTGGCATAGCCTTTGTCATTCACCCAGACGCCTCCTCGGGCACTACCGAAATTTGAAGTGGAAAAGGCATACTTTAACCGGCTACATTGGTCTCGCCATTGAACTGCATGTCGTATAACCTGGCATAGAGCCCATTCTTTGCGAGCAATTCCTTGTGACCGCCCTGTTCTACTATTTGACCATTATCCATTACAAGAATTACATCGGCATTCTCTATAGTAGACAAACGGTGTGCCACTACTATTGTGGACCTATTTGAAAGAATGTTCTGCAAGGCCTTTTGAATATACCGCTCTGATTCGGTATCGAGAGCAGAAGTGGCTTCATCTAGGATTAACACCGGCGCATTTTTCAATAAAGCTCTCGCTAATGCTAATCGCTGTTTTTGCCCTCCAGATAACTTGACGCCATTTTCTCCGATTTCGGTTTGCAAACCCTTCGGCATTTTTTGGATGAATTTCATCGCATAGGCATCTTTTGCCGCTTGCTCCACGCTTTCCAAAGATACCCCTTGCAAAGCGCCATAAGCAATATTATTCGCTACCGTATCGTTAAACAATGTGACTTGTTGGGTTACTACTGCAATTTGTCGCCTTAAGTTTTCCAACTTATAAGCGGTTATGTCTACACCATCAAGAAGGATTTGACCCGACGAATATTCGTAAAATCTTGGCAATAAATTAATCAGCGTACTCTTGCCTCCTCCCGAAGCACCAACTAAAGCTACAGTCTGTCCTGGCTCAACCGTAAAACTAATTCCTTTTAATGCTTCGCTCTCCGCTCCCTGGTATTTAAATCGTACGTTTTTAAATTCAATTTTTCCGCCACAATGCTTTGGCGCATATTCGCCAGAATCATTCTCGACTGGCTCATCTAATATGGTAAACAAGGACTCGGCTGCCACCACTCCTTTTTGTATTTTTGAATTAGCATCACTCAACTGCCTAATAGGGCGCGGCAAAAGAAAAGCGGCTGTTAAAAACGCAACAAATTCACCCGCAGTAGCCTCTTGCATTAGAGTCAAAGACAAATACATTAAACCAGCCAAGGCAATAGAAATAATTAGTTGCAGCAATGGCCCATGTAACGCAGATGTTGCCGCAAGTTTTAATGATTGTCGACGATGAAATTGGCTACTAATCTTAAATCTATTTTTTTCATATTCTTCGCCTCCATAACTCCTCACAATTCGATGCCCACTGACCAGCTCAGACGTTATGTGCGTCAAATTACCTATCGAATTTTGAATATCTTTACTCAATAAGCGTAATCTTTTACTCACATACTTGACCAACCACACTATAAATGGCGTGACTGACAAAAATGCTAATGTCAGCAACCAGTTCATATAAAACAAATACAGCACTAGGCCAAGCGCAGTCAATCCTTCCTTAATTACGATTTGTACCGAGTCTGTCGTTGCCTGCGTCACCTCTCCAACATTATGCGTGATCCTAGACATCATGTAACCGCTGTTGTTTGAATCGAAATAATTCGTAGGCAACCCCGTATAATGATTGAATATTTCACACCTCAATGCATGAACGATACTTGTAGACACTTTGGCAATGAAATAATTACCAAGATAAGATCCGGTTCCTCTTAATAATATCAAGCCGATAAAGAGCAAGGGCATTAAACCGACATCTTCTCTCGAGCCGCTCTGTAACGAATCGATGATGTGTTTTAAGATTGCCGCAAATAAAGGTTGTGTCGCCGCATATATCAAGAAACCGATTATGCTGAAAAAAAACCAGCTTTTATAGGGGCGAACATAACTCAGTAATCTTTTATAAACTAGATAACCGGTCTTTGATTTGTTCTTTTTTTTTGACTTAAAAATTTTCATGATCCCACAGTCTAATTCGTAACGAAACGAACCGGCCGATTAACTGATTAATTTATATTTAGCCCTGTTCTCTTTTATTTATCTGAAAGCAGGCTCAAGATTTAGTTTTTGTCGCCCTTTCGCTCAAAAATTGACAACTTCCCAACTTACTCCCTTTTGATCGAAAACCCGTCTAAGAATAAAAGGTATGAGATCTGTCTATACCTTTCGCACTTCAAATTTCGGCAGCGCCTAAGGAAACGACGGGCTGCTCGGCAAAAGTCTTGCCGGCATGCTGCTGCCATAGAGCATACATGGGCGTATTTACCCAGCACCTAATTCCATAGCCCATTGGCCATGGCTAATTGTCTTTATATAAATTAGGTGCTGGGCGAATCCATTCATGGGAACTTGCGGCAATCTGCCCCCCCTGGATGAGTGAATGTGAATTTTGCATGAAGCAAATATAAACACTCTCCCGATAAACACCAGACGCTTAAACCTCAATAACCAAGAAGAGGGCCGTGCAAACAAATCTATTGAAAAATTTTTTATTGTAAATTGTAAACAAGACTCATCGTGACGGGCACCGCTCCGGTGATGCTCTGCAAATTAACGATTTCACGTAACTTTTCAACTCCCGCCTGCAAACCGAACCATTCGGTATTCATGATAATCGGCTCGACAGTTGTCACTGAGACTTGAGCATTGGTTAACTTAATAATCCTTAAATTAGCATCCATTGAACGCTCAAAACCGTGCAATTTAAGATTCGCTGTTACGGGCAGGTCCATCATTTGTCCGGCCTTTAACGAATCCAACTTAGTCTTATCAAATTTCAGCTCAACTAACGCTTCCGGAAAACGTTCAATTTGAAATAACAACTCCTTCATTCGTTCATTTCTGATCGGCACACCGGTTTCGACACTATTTAACTGAATAACTAGTTTCGCCAGACCTTCATCACTTAACGATCCAGACATTTTATTGAACGTATGTTTCTCGGTAACGCTTGCATTTTTAGTAGTGAGAAAACTTAATGACGATAATTTTTGATTTAAGACCCAATCGGCAAACGCCGTTGGCGCAAACAATACCAACACAATTAATGCTAATTTTTTCATTTTCAACCTCTGCTTAAAACCCAAACAATGCAAAAAACACGCGACTACTTTATACGCCAATAATTCAACCCAAACTTATTTGTAGACGCTCAGTAAAAATTGGCATGATTTTTGACTATTATAAATCAACGCCTTAAACCCTAAGCACCACATTTTTTAAGACTGGGTCTAGTGACATGAAAAACCTTTTTGTTGTCATTATTCAACCCCCCCTATCGTTCCCACGCAGAGCATGGGAACGAGAATGGCCGAGGGACTGAATACTCACTTTTTGTTTGCTCATTACCAACCAAATTTTGGTGCCTAAATTTGATCAACGGTATAGCAACATTCACGATAAAGAATTTTTGCTCACGTAAACTCTATCTATTCATCCGCCGATTGATAAGCGGCGACTCGGCTTCGCCCTATAATAGGCAACCAAGTAGATACATTTGTTAACCCTCTCATAACCGGCGCAGCCCCACCCATTGCAACCGCATCGACCAAACAATACCAAGCAGCCACTCCGCTCGGCGGGTTTCCTTGCGGAAGACTCAGTACAGGATCAATAGAAGCCCAAGTCCAAGTTCCGGAAGCCGTCCCAATTAACTCTAACCAAGTTGTAATAAAAAATGCAGCCAGATACACTAACGGAGACCGCCCTTTGAATAAATAGCCTAAAAATATGCAAAACAACAGTGCCCCTACAGAGTCACCCTGCGCAGCTAGGCCACTGATGCCCCAAATAGACCAAAGACCACAAGCCGTTACAACGAATAGCGCAATCATTCGTGCTTGCCGCATAAAAAATCCGGAACGCGCTAATGCAACGGCGGTCAAGTAAACCATACCATGACCTGGGGGAACATAAGCCGGCACATTTTCAAAACGATAGGTATACCCCCCCATATAAGGAGACGCAAAATGCTCGCCGACTGTCGCAAATGCTACGGCAATAATAACTTGCATCCTTACTTCACTCGACTCGCCTAACAACAAACCTATGAGAAAAACCCATCCGCAAACTCCCAATGCATTTTGTTTTTCCAAGGTAGCGTTAGCATCTACGACCAAACAAACAGCCACACAAAAAAATGTAAATCCTGCAATAAAATAGTCGCGCGGTCTATGCTCGTAAGCAATACCCGGCTCCGGAAAATGTCTTAACATCAAACTTCCTCGTTGAACACATATTTAAAAAGCAGCTCTCATCGTTAATTTCCCGCGAATACCCAGGAAATCGCCGCATATCGAACTAATTTTCCAATAAAAATGAATGCTATTGATGAATACAAAGATAATTTTAACCACCCTCCGGCAAAACAAAATCCATCTCCGATAACCGGTAACCATGAAAATAAAAGCGCCCATCGTCCCCATTTTCTAACCCACATTATCGCTTTTTGTTTTTTAGTGTCTAACAATGAATCGATAGAATATTTCTTTGCCGCTAAATATCCTAAAAACCAAGTTGTTAAAGCCCCTAAAGTATTGCCGATCGTCGCAATTCCGACTAATAGTATCACTTGGTCCTGATGTTCCGACACCATCAGAGCCAGCACGGCTTCGGAACCTCCTGGAGCAATCGTCGACGATATAAAGGCACTAAAAAATAAACCCGCCAAACCTAGAAAATCTTCCGGCATTTACTTAACCCACAAAAAAGCCCCTGAAACCCAAAGGTTACAGGGGCTTGACCCAACTTTTACATTTATTTCTCAGGCAATACTTTATTTTTTCCTGAAAAAACGGACTGTAGCACTTTGGAAAAAAGTCTGTATATAAAACCTAATACATTTCCGATTAACTCAAATATAAAAGAGACTCCTTCGGAAAAACTCATCCCTTTAAATTTCTTCGCTAATAAAGGTGAGATTAATAAACCAATCGCCAAACCGATTACCATAACCCCTGAAAACCATGAGCTACTCTCTTGCGAAGCTGTGTTGCTTGATGTTGCCGAGGAAGCGTCTTGGGACTGGATCGGATTATCAAGAATTGGAGAAACTTCGTAACTATCCTGAATCACATAGGGGGTAACGCCCGGGATACTCGGCAAATCGCCGGCGCCCTTACCTACCTTCAATTGCGCCTTCATCCCTTTCTCCATGTGCTGGGCGATATCGCAGTGTACTAAATAGGTCTTATCTCCAGGCGGTAAAATTAATGTACCCGATATTTTTCCTGGACCGGTTACCTCCAAATGAAACATGCCTTTCGGATACAAATATTTAGGTAGACCATGCATCATCCATTGATGTCGAACATTGTCATCGTTAATGAAATTAACAGTCAATTTGGTACAGGGTTCGAACTGAAACTCCTGGGTATCGAATGCAAACATTCGCCCCGGAAATTTTTCGGCATATTGATGCCCTGCGCGAACTGTAATTTCTTTAGTTGCAGCAATCTTATCGCAACCACCGGGCAAGGTATCCGTATTTTGCCCCATTACCATTCCGCCGCCCATGTCCATCAGATGGCCGCCACCGTGATCCATCATATTGTTGTGCTCTTCATACTCCTTTGCCTGAAGCACCGTTGATGCCAACATAAAACTTGTAGCAACAATTGAGAAAAATCCAAACCTCATATTTTCACCTTAACTTTAAAATTCGTCTTCTTTAACAACTTTCGTCGACATTCTTAATTGAGCTGAGCGTTTAGGATTTAGTGCCAAATAACATCCTAGAACCATGAGCTTTGTAGCGGCCTCTGTTACTCTCTTGACAGGGTAGTGCACCTGCCGCCGACACCTGTCAATCAAACAACCGAACCAGCCTACCTTATTTTAAAAATAGGGTAGATATACCTTTCGCACTTCAAATTTCGGCAGTACCAGGGTGCCCGGTCCCTCACGTAACGCTAGGCGAGGAACCAGCATGGAGCTGGCCACATCCTACATGGACGAATTCACCCAGCACCTAAATTCCATAGCCCATTTGCCATGGTTTATTGTCTTGGATAATTTGGATGCCGGGTTTACGATGTTCTTTGAGCTCCCCGGTGCCGAATTTTCATCTACGACCGGTATATTTACGACCAAGTCCTTAATCGTTCGTTTGAGTTATTCCACTCATTCAAAACTGCGGTTTTCTTCTGCCCTTTTCCGAACCGTTGCTCTGCCTATACAACAGTCAAAAGCTTTTTTAGATCGGTAAAACGCTCCTATCATTTCCGTAACCGGGCAAATAGCTAATTGAAATAATTTTAGAAAATAGAACATAGGAAATACTGCACCTCTGCCATAACCAGGCAAAGCCCATTTCTATATATGTACTAAGCCTGGTATGCGAGAAGATGAAATTGGCGCCTTTCGATCGTATTTGCCGCCATAATAAATCTCAGACTTCTTTGATTTTTCCTAACAACTCGTCGACTTTTTTCTTAAATCCGGCATGCGACAGGTAGAGGATATAAAGACCCGCGAATACAAAAAAGGCATATAGCGCCATCAAACCTGTACTAGTCTCTTGCCCTTTACCCGCGACAAAACCCATATGTACATCCATCCTTTCGCCTTCGTCTGGAACTAGTGTGATATGAATCAGATAATTTCCCGCCTCTGGAACACCTTTATCTAAAGTTAAAGTGACTGTCCCGGATTTATGTTTTTTCGCAGGCATATGAAAAACACGAGTACCTTCAGGTTCTTTTGTCACTTCAAACTCAACAGACATCTTTCTGTATCGTGGATCTTGATAATCGAAAACTAATTGAGTCAAAGTGTTAGTGTTAGGAATATTTGCACAAAACTCTTCGGCAGGGAAAGCAGATGGTTGATAAGCCGTGTAATGAACCCAGTGCCCAGGCTCCAATTCAAACTTACATTGATCGGTATCGGTACCAGCCGCACCGCCATGAGCCCAAACTGAAGCGGAAAAAACCAAGCCCATAAGCGCTAGGAGACTATTTCTTACGATGTTCTTTCTGTTCATAATACCTTCCAGTTTTGTCGGTTAATTATAATTTTTATAATTGCTTGTTGCTCTTTTAAAGATTAAAACCAGCGATAAACCAAAGTTTCGAATAAGCAAAAAACTGCATTAATTTTTTTATTATCACTGATGCACTTATGAACTCTAACATATCACCCAATACAAATAAAGCCACTCCCTTCTTAGTCAATAACCGATTCAGGTTAAAGCATGTCCGTCGAGAACCGCCTTGAACCCATCCGCTGTGGCTTGGCGGCTTTAACCAGCTATCGACATCTCTACGAAATACAGCACACCTTTTTGCTTATTAGTCGTTATTTCGTTCAGATATTGTAATACTACAACTAGATTTCCTTGCTACTACACCACCTAATCCATCATAAAACAATGCACTTTGAATTTAGGCGCGGGGTAAATTGCCCCAAAAAGGCACATAGTAATATAATGCTTATTTAATTTGTATCAGCAATTAGCCGTGTTTTCGTAGACTTTTGCAAACCTGACCGACTCATACAGGAAACTAATCACATGCCATCTTTGACCCGGACCCCCACCTGGAAATCCTTAGTTAGTCATTGCGCCGCCCTTCAAAACTTCGACCTTAGAGAAGCATTTAATCTAAACCCTCGTCGTTTTGAACAGTTCTCACTTCATTTCAACGACATTCTATTCGACTACTCGAAAAACTTAATCACAGAAGATACACGTTCATTGTTGGTCGATTTGGCAACTGATTCGGCACTTAGTTCAAAAATCGAAGCCATGTTTACCGGCGAAAAAATCAACCATACCGAACAAAGAGCTGTTTTGCATACCGCATTACGCAACAGAAGCAACCATCCGGTCATAGTTGACGGCGTCGATGTAATGCCAAGCATCAATCAGGTTTTGGCCAAAATGCGTGTCTTTACGGATAAGGTAAGAAAAGAACAATGGCTAGGACACACTGGAAAACCCGTTAAGGACATCGTCAATATCGGCATAGGCGGCTCGAACCTTGGCCCGAAGATGGTTGCTACTGCGCTAACCCCTTATGCTTCCGATAAATTAAATGTTCATTTTGTTTCAAACGTCGATCAAACAGATCTCGTCGAAACACTCAAAACGCTCAACGCCGAAACGACTCTGTTTATCGTTGCATCAAAAATGTTCAACACTCAGGAAACCATGACTAATGCGCACTCCGCAAGAAACTGGTTTCTCGAGCAAATTAATGACGAAAAAGCCATCGGTAAACATTTTGTCGCGATTTCCACACACCCTGAAAATGTCATTGAATTTGGCATTAATCCGGAAAATATGTTCGAATTTTGGGACTGGGTTGGCGGACGCTATTCATTATGGTCAGCAATTGGCTTGTCCATTGCTTTACAAATAGGGATGGATAATTTCGAACAATTGTTGCAAGGCGCACACGAAGCCGATTTACATTTTCGACATACGCCATTCGACCGCAATATTCCGGTCATCATGGGTTTACTAGGCATTTGGTATAATAATTTTTATGGCGCAGAATCTCATGCGATATTACCCTACGACCAATCACTGCGTTATTTTTGCGAATTCCTACAACAAAGCGACATGGAAAGTAACGGTAAGAGCATCGACAGAGAGGGCCAATCGGTCGACTATAGTACCGGACCGATCATCTGGGGCCAGCCGGGAACGAATGGACAGCATGCGTTTTACCAATTGATCCATCAAGGCACTAAACTCATACCCTGTGATTTCCTGGCTCCGGCTAACTCACATTATCACCTACCGAAACATCATGATATTTTAATTTCAAACTTTCTTGCCCAACCGGAAGCTTTGATGCATGGCAGAAGCGCCGAAGAAGTCATTGCTGAACTACCCGAACAAGATAGAAATAACGACATATTAGTCGCATCTAAAGTCTTTGTGGGTAACAAGCCGTCTAATTCTTTTCTTTTCGATAAGCTTACACCTAAAACATTAGGCTCTTTAATCGCGTTCTACGAGCATAAAATCTTCGTGCAAGGCGCTATTTGGAATATCAACTCTTTCGACCAAATGGGCGTTGAACTGGGCAAAGTACTGGCTAAAGTCATTTTACCCGAACTGCTAAATGACGAAACCATCAGCAGTCATGACTGCTCCACGAATGGCCTGATTAATGCGTATAAAGAATTACGTAAAGCAGAAAATTGATCAGTACCAAACTAACGACGCGCCCGAAAGAAGTCTTTAAGCATTTCGGAACACTCATCTTTTAAAACACCGCATCGCCATGCGACTCGATGATTTAAAATTGGCGATTCGGACAGATTGATTGCACTGCATACTGCGCCACGCTTAGGATCTTTGGCAGCAAACACCAGGCGATCGATTCTGGCATGAACGATCGCACCCATACACATCACACAAGGTTCAAGCGTAACGTAGAGCGTCGTACCGATCAGTCGATAGTTTTTCAATTCCTTCCCGGCTTCACGAATCGCAAGCATTTCCGCGTGCGCCGAAGGATCGTGACTCGCAATCGGCCGATTCCACCCTTCGGCAATGCATACGCCATCTTTGACGATAACCGCGCCAACCGGCACCTCACCCATGCCCTCGGCACGTTGCGCCAATCTAAAGGCATGCCGCATCCACGCTTCGTCGTTATGATTATCGGCTATTCCCACTCAATCGTAGCCGGCGGCTTGCCGGAAATATCGTAAGTCACCCGAGAAATACCCGAGACTTCGTTAATGATCCGACGCGAAACCAAATCCAAAAAATCATAAGGTAAATGCGCCCAACGCGCCGTCATGAAATCGATGGTTTCAACCGCGCGCAAGGCAATCACATAATCGTAACGCCGCCCGTCGCCCATCACGCCGACCGATTTGACCGGCAAGAACACCGCAAATGCCTGACTGACCTTCTCATATAATTGATGACGATATAATTCTTCGATAAATATCGCATCGGCTTGTCGTAACAAATCGGCATAGTCTTTTTTGACTTCACCTAAAATCCGCACACCCAAGCCAGGCCCTGGAAAGGGATGACGAAATACCATTTCGTAAGGCAAGCCAAGCTCCAAACCAAGCTTTCTAACCTCATCCTTGAACAATTCACGCAAGGGCTCCAGCAACTTAAGCGTCATATTTTCCGGCAACCCACCGACGTTATGGTGAGACTTGATTAAATGAGCCTTACCACTTTTCGCGCCGGCCGACTCGATCACATCCGGATAAATCGTGCCTTGCGCCAACCATTTCGCATCGGCCAGTTTAGCGGCTTCCTCATCGAAGATCTCGACGAACAAGTTACCGATAATTTTTCGTTTCCGCTCCGGATCCGCCACTCCTTGCAAAGCCTCAAGGTAACGTTGCTCGGCATCGACCCTGATTACCCGGACGCCCATGTGTTCGGCAAATGTAGCCATGACCTGATCGCCTTCGTGCAAGCGCAACAAACCGGTATCGACGAACACACAAGTCAATTGATCGCCGATTGCCTCATGCAACAAGGCCGCCACGACCGACGAATCCACGCCACCCGAAAGCCCTAGAATCACTCGATCCGAGCCGACTTTACGGCGAACCGCATGAACACTGTCTTCGATGATATTATCGGCCGTCCACAGCGCCTCGCAACCGCAAATGTCGAGTACAAAACGCGACAGTATTCTTGAACCCTGCCGGGTATGCGTCACTTCCGGATGAAATTGCAACCCATAAAATAACTTGTCTTCATGCGCGATACCGGCAATAGGAGCTCCGTCGGAACTGGCAATACGGATAAAACCTTCCGGCAAGTCGACAACTCTATCGCCATGGCTCATCCAAACATCCAACAAACCGAAGCCTTCCGACGATGTATGGTCTTCAATACCTTTCAATAACTTGGAATGCGCATGTGCGCGAATTTGTGCATAACCGAATTCACGGTGACTGGACGACTCGACTTTACCTCCTAATTGCTCGGTCATGGTCTGCATGCCGTAGCAAATACCCAATACCGGCACACCCAATTCAAAAACCCGTTGAGGCGCACGCGGCGTATCATCGCTAGTGACCGTTTCCGGACCACCCGACAATATAATGCCATTCGGTGCAAATCGAATAATGTCGTCGACCCCGCAATCACAAGAAAGTATCTCGCAATACACACCGATTTCTCGTATTCTTCGGGCGATCAATTGGGTGTATTGGGACCCGAAATCCAAAATCAGGATTTTATAGAGATGAATGTTGGTCGATGCTTGTTGGCTCACGTTGACACTCGAATATTGTAACGACAAAAATTAAAAGGACTCCAACGAACCCCTGATGAGCTTACCGAATGGATTAACCATTATTCCATATGATAATTTGGCGCTTCCTTGGTGATCGTAACGTCATGGACATGGCTTTCACGCATACCGGCATTGGTAACCCGAACAAATTCGGACCGCTGATGCATGTCATCGATCGTACGGCTACCGGTATAACCCATACTCGCCCTAATGCCGCCTAACAATTGATGGATGATCGCATACAGGCTGCCTTTGTAAGGCACTCTGCCTTCAATACCTTCAGGCACCAGTTTTTCGACTTTATCGGTTTCCTCTTGGAAATATCGGTCGCTGGAACCTTGTGACTGCGACATCGCGCCCAGCGACCCCATGCCTCGATACGATTTATAAGAGCGCCCTTGATAAAGCTCGACTTCGCCCGGCGCTTCTTCAGTACCGGCGAATAAGCCACCTAACATCACCGCATGAGCTCCCGCTGCCAATGCTTTGGCGACATCCCCCGAATACCGAACGCCGCCATCCGCGATCAGCGGAACGCCGGTGCCTTTAAGCGCATCGGCAACATTACTGACTGCAGTTATTTGAGGCACACCCACACCGGCAACGATACGAGTCGTACAGATCGAGCCCGGACCGATACCCACTTTAACCGCATCGGCTCCTGCCTCAACCAAGGCTTTCGCAGCTGCTGCCGTGGCGATATTTCCACCGATCACCTGCACTTCCGGATAATTTCGCTTAACCCAACCGACCCGATCCAATACGCCTTGAGAATGCCCGTGAGCCGTATCGACAATAATCACATCGACGCCTGCCATCACCAATGCTTCAACGCGCTCTTCGGTACCTTGACCGGTCCCGACCGCCGCGCCTACGCGAAGACGTTCTTGCTCATCCTTGCATGCTTGCGGATAGTCTTTTGCTTTTTGTATATCCTTAACCGTGATCATCCCTTTCAAATGAAATGAATCATTGACCACTAATACTTTCTCGATCCGATATTTGTGCAGCAGTTCGATAGCTTCCTTGTGGTCGGCATTTTCATTAACCGTAATCAAGCGTTCTTTTGGCGTCATCACTTTCGAAACCGGCTCATCAAAACGGGTTTCGAAGCGTAAATCGCGACTCGTCACAATACCGACTAAATTATCGCCATCGACAACCGGCACGCCGGAAATGTTTTTTGCTCGTGTCAGCGCCAATACTTCACGAATACTAATATTCGGCGATACCGTAATCGGATCCTTGATCACCCCACTTTCGTATTTTTTGACTCGCAACACTTCTCGAGCTTGTTGCTCCGCAGTCATATTTTTATGAATAATACCGATTCCGCCCTCCTGTGCAATTGCGATGGCGAGCCTCGATTCTGTTACCGTATCCATAGCCGCGGAAATCAAAGGGATATTAAGCGTAATGTCGCGCGTCAAGCGGGTTTTCAAATCCACATCGCGAGGCAACACCGCCGAATGGGCCGGAACTAGTAATACATCATCAAACGTGAGAGCTTCCTGAATAACTCGCATACTCACTCCTTACAGTCAGAAAAATAACCGAAAATTATACTATGAAATATCTTGCATTAGAATCAGCTTAATCGATATAGTTTCCAAACCGCTAGACAATCGCGCTAACAACCCAATTATTCCGAAAGTAACTTTGCCGCCATGATAAAAATTAATAATGAAAAATAACTCTTCATGGTTTGCGCGGGAAGCTTATGAGCCAATTTTGCACCCACCGGTGCCGTGATCATACTCAATAGCACAATACCTGCAAACGCGGGCAAATAAACATAACCCCAACTGCCTGCGGGCAAGCCGGTTTTTCCATAGCCTAAGAACATGTAACTGAGCGTCCCGCCAATCGCAATCGGTAATCCGCACGCACTGGCAATACCTACCGCATTGCGTACCGGATACTGCCCTCGCACTAAGTAAGGTACCGTCATCGTCCCGCCCCCGATACCCAACAATGACGAAAGGATTCCAATAACTATGGCGACCGCAGCATCCAGCGGTCGCGATTGTTGCATCGCGCCCGCTTCGGGCTTGAGTTGAAATGCCATCTGAAACCCTATGTACAACAGAAAAATAGCAAAGATAATACGCAGCGAGTCTGCCGAAATAGTGTCGGCAATGACGGCGCCTAAAACCGACCCTATTACGATGCCCGGAACCAAGTTGTAAACCTTATGCCATATCACAGACTTCAACCTGTGATGCGCAAGAGTCGCCGAAATTGAAGTCAACACGATAGTCGACAAGGACGTGGCCACAGCCATATGCATGATAAAATCGGCTGAAAAACCCTGCGCCTTAAACAAAAAAACAAGTATCGGCACTAATATCAGTCCGCCGCCGATGCCGAATAATCCTGCTAATAATCCGCTTACCGTGCCGGCAATCATGCTTAATATAAAAATTTCGACCACTTGCCCTCCTTTTGTTAACAGCGTATTTTTTTTAGACTCTAATCAAGCGTTATACTAACGCCATCATAGAAAGACGAAGACAAATCATAATCATGAAAACCTATTTAGTAGGCGGCGCAGTACGCGACCAGCTGCTCAACCTCCCTGTGACGGAAAGAGATTGGGTCGTGCTCGGGGAAACACCCGAATCAATGCTGAAAAAAGGATTTAACCCTGTAGGCAAAGATTTTCCGGTATTTTTACACCCCGAGAGCAGGGAGGAATACGCGCTGGCACGCACCGAACGCAAGACCGGCCCAGGTTACAAAGGATTCAGTATTCACAGCGCACCAGACGTCAGTCTGGAACAAGACCTTCTACGCCGCGACTTGACTATTAATGCTATCGCGATGAGCTCGGAAGGCAAAGTCATCGATCCGTATAACGGTATTGCCGATCTAGAAAATCGTATTTTACGCCATGTCTCCCCAGCTTTCAGCGAAGACCCGGTCCGAGTGTTGCGCGTTGCACGCTTTGCTGCTCGTTATGCGCATTTAGGCTTTCATATTGCCGATGAAACCTTGAGACTCATGCAACAAATGGTACGTAGCGGTGAAATCGACTATCTTGTTCCCGAACGCGTCTGGGCCGAACTATATAAAGCGCTCATCGAAAGAACGCCATCGGCATTTTTTTATGCCCTCAGAGAATGCGGAGCGTTAGCCAAAATTTTCCCGGAAATAGACGCCCTCTTCGGCATTCCACAACCGCGACAACATCACCCTGAAATCGACACAGGCATTCATACGATGCTGAGTCTCGAACAAGCGGCTCGCCTATCCGAGAAACCCGAAATTCGCTTTGCCGTCTTAGTGCATGATCTCGGCAAGGCGATATCTCCGAAAGAACGACTTCCGCATCACTACGGTCATGAAAAAACCGGTCTGCCTTTGCTTGAGCAATTAGCTGACCGAATACGAGTACCAAATCATTATAGAATGCTCGCTAAACGGGTCATGCGCTACCACACACTTGCGCATAGAGCTTTCGAACTGCGGCCTGCTACCTTAACCGACCTGTTGTTAGACCTAGGGGCATTTAAAAATACCTCAACCCTAAAAGATTTCTTATTAGCTTGCGAGGCGGATGCGAGAGGCAGGGGCGGGACAGAAAACACCGCCTATCCGCAGGCCGATTACATTTTAGAAGCCGCTAAAGCAGCGGCAGCCATCGATATTTCCGGCGTACTCAAATCCGGCCTGGAAGGTGCGCAAATTGGTGCGGCAATTCGCAGGTTAAGGATACATGCGATTACTGAAAATCTGAAACAACAAAAAAACACTAATGCAAACCTGTCTTGAATTAAAAAGACATTCGCCTTATATTGCCCTTTTAAACGATAAATTACACCATGCCATCTTTTGACATAGTTTCCGAATACGACTCGCACGAAGCGCATAACGCCGTCGACCAGGCTAATAGGGAAGTTACCACACGCTTCGATTTTAAAGGCTCCGGCGCGACATACGAACTCAAGGACAACACAGTCACGATGAGCGCCGGCTCGGAATTTCAATTGCAGCAGATGCTCGACATCTTGCAAATGAAACTGACCAAGCGCGGCATCGACATCAGTTGCATGGAAATCAACGAACCCAAAACTACCGGCAGAACGGCTCAACAGATCATAGAGCTCAAACAAGGCATTGAATCACTACTTGCCAAAAAAATCGTCAAGTTGGTCAAAGATAAAAAACTTAAAGTACAAGCTGCTATACAAGGCGAAAAAGTGAGGGTCACCGGTAATAAAAGAGACGACTTACAACAAGTCATTCAAATGCTCAAGGCGGAAAATTTTGAAATACCTCTGCAATTCAATAATTTTCGCGATTAAACCGAATCAGCGTAATTTTAAATATCGATAACCGATATAGCAGAATAGCACTAAGAACATCCAAACTGTCACCAACGGGCCGACCACACCGTCATAACTACTCACCAAATAAAGATTAGGCGATTGAGCATCGACGTTGAATAAGGACTTATTAAACTTTATCTGCCAAACCCAAGCGGTGTGACAGCCAATACATAAAGCCAAGCTGTTCGGCACCCTCGACCTAACGACTCCCAGAAAAACTCCGACCATGAGCAACGCCAAAAAGGCGGGCAAAATATCGGGATTCAAAACATTTAGCAGCGCCTCTTTCAACAAAATGAATCCGCTAAAAAAGGTAACCTCTTCATTCGCAAAACGACTATGACTATCGAGAAAATGTAGTATACCGTAATAAAAAGAACTGATCAGTACCACTCCGATCACCGGCATTCTTTGTTTAAGGCCAGCGAATAGAATACCTCTAAAAATCGGCTCTTCGGCCAGCGATATCAATAAAGCCAATAAAAACCCAGTGACGAATTTTTGTAAAACCCAAGCAAAAGACCAGGATCGCGTCTCATCGATGACATGAACGCCCGCGAGATAGAGCACGATAAAAACCGGTAGCAACGTCAAAACACCTAAGCCTAACCCGTTACCGAACTGCCGCAGCATCGTAGCCTTATCGGCAAAGCCCAAATCCCGCCCCTTGAGATGAAGCACCGCCATGACCGGAAAAATGCTCAACACCAAGAATAACTTACTGACCTTGCTGATGATTTTATGCAGAGGAAGCTGATCGCCGACACCCAGCCATATCAGATAACCCACCACGCAACCCAGCGACGCCGCCGCCAACAAGACCGCCAATGGCATTAAAATATAAACAAGATATTTCATGATTGCGTGCTACTGAAGTCACCCCATAGCATCTGTAGAGAGGCGATTGAGGCCAACGCAGCCGTTTCGGTACGCAAGACCCTGCCCCCTAGACGAACCCCTATAAAACCCGCCGCTTTGGCCATATCCCGCTCATGGTCGGCAAACCCACCTTCCGGACCGGATAGCAAGGTAACCCGATCATTTAACGGCTTAAGCTGAGACAAGCTCGTTTCGGCATAAGGATCCAAGAAAATTCTCAAACCTGCTTGTTTATCGACCCAATCGGTCAAATCATAAATCGGACTCAGTGCGGGTAAAACGGTTCTACCACATTGTTCGGCCGCATGTTGCACAATTTTTTGCCAATGCATCAACCGTTGCTGTTGCTTTTCACCTTTCAATTGCACGACACAACGCTCGGTCACCAACGGAGTGATCCTGTTAACCCCTAATTCTACGGCTTTCTGTACGCCCCAATCCATCTTATCGCCTCGCGATATCGCAAGGCCCAGATTAATCATCAAATTAGACTCAACCGTCCGGTCGCGCCATTGCCCCAGATCCAGAGCAACTCTTTTTTTACTCGCTTCTGCAACAACTGCCGTATATTCGCCGCCCGTGCCATCGAAAACGATCAAGCTCGAATCTCTCTTCAGTCGTAAAACCGTTCTGACATAATGAGCCGCATCGTCGTCAAGCTCTACGGTTTGACTTTTGCCAAGACCTTCTTGCACATACAAACGGGAAACTCTCATCTCAAATACCCATGACCTGTGAGTTAAACTTCGTGCGGTCACAAAAAAAGGGCTTTCGCCCTTTTCTCGACAAACCACAGATCCTTTTCGATTAATCCGATAAATTCAAATTATTCCAAATCGCTAACGTTGGCGCGGATTGATTCATCGTATAAAAATGCAATCCCGGGGCGCCATTATCCAACAATTGCTGACATAAACGCGTTACGACATCGCAACCGAACGCGATGATTTGCTCCCTATCGTCACCAAAGCCTTCCAGTTTTTTCCTCAGCCAGCGAGGAATATCCGCGCCGCACATATCGGAAAAACGGAATAATTGCGAATAATTCGTAATCGGCATGATGCCGGGAACAATCGGAATATCGATACCCATTTTTTCGCAGGCATCGACAAAATAAAAATAAGACTCTGCGTTATAAAAATACTGCGTAATCGCGGCATTCGCACCGGCATCGACTTTGCGTTTGAAATTCTTTAAATCCTCGGCAGCACTACGCGCCTGAGGATGGGTCTCGGGGTAGGC
The DNA here is from genome assembly GCA_018830325.1 of Gammaproteobacteria bacterium. Classification (GTDB taxonomy): domain Bacteria; phylum Pseudomonadota; class Gammaproteobacteria; order Methylococcales; family Methylomonadaceae; genus Methylotuvimicrobium. The sequence goes on along the minus strand of JAHJSQ010000027.1, from coordinate 25,846 downwards.
TGCGACATGAATCTGAAAATAATCACCGGTTTCGCTACGAATAAATTCGACCAATTCATTGGCATAACGAAATTGCCCGGCCGACATCATTCCGGATGGCAAATCGCCTCTCAACGCGACGATTTTTTTTATCCCGTTCGAGCGGTATCCGTGCAGAATCTCTCTGATATTTTCATGCGTCGATGCAACGCAAGACAGATGAGGCGCTGCAGCAACGCCGCGCTCTTGAATTTTGACGACCGTATCGAAAGTCTTATCCCGTGTCGACCCGCCGGCGCCGAAAGTCACCGAAAAAAAATCGGGATTCAACCGGCTCAACTTTTCATGTACCGCCTGCAAACTTTCCTCGCCGGCTTCGGTCTTGGGCGGATAAAATTCGAAACTGAACAGCTTGGGATATTTTTGTTGTGTTTGCATGATTTCAGATTATTGAAACAACAGACAAGCCAATCAATGACTTGTCTGTGTCTATATCGATCAATAACGGTAATGTTCGGGCTTGAACGGTCCATCCGCCGGCACATTGATGTACTCGGCTTGCTTCTCAGTCAACCGGGTCAATTTCACACCCAATTGATTTAGATGCAACGCGGCGACTTTTTCATCCAATTTTTTAGGCAACACATAAACTTTATTCTCGTATTTATCCGCATGATTCCATAGCTCCATTTGCGCCAGGACCTGATTGCAGAACGAGTTAGACATGACAAAGCTCGGATGACCTGTCGCACAACCTAAATTGACCAACCGCCCTTCGGCTAATACGATTAAACGCTTGCCGTCCGGGAAGATAACATGATCGACTTGCGGCTTGATGTTTTCCCATTGGTATTGTCGTAACGAAGAAATTTCGATCTCGGAATCAAAATGCCCGATATTGCAGACAATAGCTTGATCTCTCATCGCCGCCATATGATCATGCGCAATGACATTGAAATTACCGGTCGCCGTCACAAAAATATTGGCGACCGGCGCGGCTTCTTCCAATGTAACGACACGATAACCTTCCATCGCCGCCTGTAAGGCGCAAATCGGATCGATTTCGGTAATCCATACGGTCGCACCCAAACCACGTAACGATTGCGCACAGCCCTTGCCGACGTCGCCATAACCGCAGACGACTGCAATTTTACCGGCAATCATGACATCGGTTGCGCGCTTGATACCGTCAACCAAGGATTCGCGGCAACCGTAAAGATTATCGAATTTCGACTTGGTGACCGAATCATTGACATTGAAGGCCGGGACCATCAGCTTGCCTTTGGCAACCATTTCGGTTAGCCGCAACACGCCTGTGGTCGTTTCCTCGGAAAGACCCTTGACATCGGCCATGAGCTCAGGATATTGCTGATGCATCATCAACGTCAAATCGCCCCCGTCATCCAAGATCATATTCGGACGCCAACCGTTCGGGCCTTCGATCGTTTGCGCGATACACCACTCAGCCTCTTCCTCAGTTTCGCCTTTCCAAGCGAAAACCGGAATACCCTTAGCGGCAATCGCCGCGGCCGCATGATCCTGTGTCGAAAAAATGTTGCAGGACGACCAGCGAACTTCAGCGCCCAGTGCGATCAAAGTCTCGATCAGAACTGCCGTCTGAATCGTCATATGCAAACAGCCTGCGATCCGTGCGCCTTTCAGTGGTTGTTCACTGCCGAATTCCTTGCGCAAAGCCATCAAGCCCGGCATTTCGGTTTCGGCAATATTGATTTCCTTACGGCCCCACTCGGCTAAATTAATATCTGCGACTTTGTAGTCCGGTTGAGTCATTGTTATCTCCTAAATTTAATTAGAGTCCGGCCGCATCTCTCAATGCATCGGCTTTATCTGTTTTTTCCCAACTGAAGGACGCTTCGGTTCTACCGAAATGGCCGTACGCAGCAGTCGCTTGATAAATCGGCTTCAATAAGTCCAAAGCTGCAATTAAACCTTTCGGTCTTAAGTCAAAATGTTCCCGAATAATTTGTACCAACCTTTCTTCACCGATTTTTCCGGTCCCGAAAGTCTCGACGCTGATCGAAGTCGGTTCGGCAACACCGATCGCATAGGAAACTTGGATTTCGCAACGCTCGGCAAGGCCTGCCGCAACAATATTTTTTGCGACATAGCGCGCCATGTAAGCTGCAGATCTATCCACTTTCGACGGATCCTTGCCGGAAAATGCGCCTCCGCCGTGTCTTGCCATCCCGCCGTAGGTATCGACGATGATTTTACGGCCGGTTAAACCGCAATCGCCGACCGGACCGCCGATCACGAAATTACCAGTCGGATTGATGAAATATTGGGTGTCTTTGTGCAACCATTCCTTAGGCAGAACATGCAAAATAATCTCGTCCATGACTGCTTCATGAATCTGCTTGGCACCGATTTCCGGAGAATGTTGGGTCGACAATACGACTGCGTCGATCGCGACCGGCTTATTGTTCTCATAGCGGAAAGTAATTTGGCTTTTCGCATCCGGTCTAAGCCATGGCAGGGTTTTATTTTTGCGAACTTCGGCTTGGCGTTTGACCAATAAATGTGAATAAGTGATCGGAGCCGGCATTAACACGTCAGTTTCATTAGTCGCATAACCGAACATCAAGCCTTGGTCGCCCGCACCTTGTTCATGATTATCGGACTCGTTGACGCCCATCGCGATATCGGACGACTGCTTGCCGATTGCGTTCAAGACCGCGCAACTTTGTCCGTCGAAACCGATATCGCCATGATCGTAACCGATCTCGCAGACGACTTTTCTGACCAGTGCTTCGGTATCCACCCATGCATCGGTCGTGATTTCGCCGGCTAAAATAACCATACCGGTTTTAACCATTGTTTCGCAGGCCACCCGCGAGCGAGGGTCTTGCTCTAGGAGTGCATCCAATACCGCATCGGAAATTTGATCCGCGACTTTATCTGGATGACCTTCCGAAACCGATTCTGATGTAAAAATAAAATTATTGCTCACGACACCGCCTTTACTATCTAATGTCTAATACACAAAAGGCTGCATCAGCAGCCTTTCAAATGATGGTGGGCCCTGTAGGACTTGAACCTACGACCTGCCGATTATGAGTCGGACGCTCTAACCAACTGAGCTAAGGGCCCTTAAACTTTTATTCGCCATCCAAGAAGCAGCGCAATTGTTCGGATCTCGACGGATGTCTCAATTTTCTTAATGCTTTTGCTTCTATTTGCCGTATCCTTTCGCGAGTCACATCAAACTGTTTACCAACCTCTTCCAAAGTGTGATCGGTGTTCATATTAATCCCAAATCGCATTCTCAAGACTTTTGCTTCTCTAGCTGTCAAACCGGCCAACACGCTTTGGGTCGACTCTCTAAGACCTGCAATCGTCGCCGATTCAATGGGGGACAATACTTTAGCATCTTCTATGAAATCTCCCAAATGAGAATCTTCATCGTCTCCGATCGGCGTTTCCATAGAAATCGGTTCTTTCGCAATTTTCAATACCTTACGAACTTTGTCTTCAGGCATTTCCATGCGCTCGGCCAGTTCTTCCGGGGTCGCCTCACGACCCAATTCTTGCAGAATCTGCCTTGAAATCCGGTTTAATTTATTGATCGTTTCAATCATATGCACCGGAATTCTAATCGTTCTGGCCTGATCGGCAATCGAACGCGTGATCGCCTGCCTGATCCACCAGGTCGCATAAGTCGAAAACTTATATCCGCGTCGGTACTCGAATTTATCGACCGCTTTCATTAAGCCGATATTACCTTCCTGAATCAAATCTAGGAATTGCAAGCCGCGGTTGGTATATTTTTTTGCGATCGAAATGACCAAGCGTAAGTTCGCTTCGATCATCTCCTTCTTAGCGCGCCGGACTTTTGCTTCGCCAATCGACATGCGTCGGTTGATATCCTTGATATCGCTAACTGACAAGCCATAGGTACTGGCAATATCGGCTAATACCGATTGCGCCTTCTTGACTTCCTGCTCATTTTCCGCGATGGCCTGATTATCAATTCCCGTCGATCGCAGATATTGAACCAACCATTCGTAATCGGTCTCATGACCGGTCATTGCAATAATAAATTCTTTGCGTGTCATTTTGGCTTCATTGACACACAAATCCGCTATTAATCTTTCCTTTTCACGGATAAGAGCGACCGCCTCTGAAACGGTAGCCGTCAACCTTTTAAAATATTGCGGAGCCCATTTAAACTCGATAAAACTTTCTGCAAGCTCATCTAGTTTTTCATTGACCTTAGGATCACCGTAACCATATTTCTTGATTGCTGCCGCCGCCGATTTATGCAGCTTACGCAACACTTCGACTTTTTCCTTGACATCATTATAGTCAAGTCCTTTGACCTCATCTTCGTCGGCGTCCTCATCGACCGAGTCGTCATTAGCCGCTTGACTACTGAAAACCGCCTCCGGTTCACTAAGATCAACGAAACCGGAAACCAAGTCCGTCAAACGAATACCGCCCTCTTCGTCCGATATGGAATCGAAGTCACTAATGAATTCATCAACGACTTTACAGGATCGAGAAATCGCTCTGACAACCTGTTGCTGTCCTTCTTCTATGCGTTTGGCGATTTTTAATTCGTCTTCCCGGTTCAGTAATTCGACCGATCCCATTTCCCTCATATACATGCGAACCGGATCGGTAGTTCTGCCGAACTCGCTATCAACCGAGGCTAAGGCCGCTACTTCGTCATCATCATCCTCATCACCGGTAACCGCAGCGCCGTCGGTAATGAGCGAGTCTTCATCGGGGGCATCCTCATAAACTTGAATACCCATGTCGTTTATCATACCGATGATATCTTCTATCTGTTCCGGATCGGCAATATCGCTGGGCAAATGATCGTTAACCTCGGCATACGTCAAGTAACCTTGTACTTTACCTTTGGCTATCAATTGTTTAAGTTGGGACTGCTGTTGTTCTTGATTCATCACTCACTCACAGAATACGATCAGCACAATTACGCTGAACAGGAAATTATACAACATATTCTTTTTTATGTTAATACGAATTCCCTTTTATCGGCTTACCAGTAATCTCCCTAATATTTCTCGCTCCTCTCGACTTAAGCCTTCCGCCGACTCTTTTTCTAATAACTGCTCAATACGACTTTCTCTCGCTTGCGCATTCAATCGCTCCAAAGCGTCTGAAAATTCGGCACGAACCCCTTCTTCGGGAACCATTACATCCAAAAAGACCAGTTGCTTCACGACTTTCTCACTATTTCGTCCACGAAACAATTCTAAAAGCATGGAAAGATTTTTCGGATGTTCGCTCGAAATCAGATCGACAGCCTCTTTAAACAATTCTTTGCCGGGAAAGTTCAAACTATTCCAATCGAGCTCTTTTTGCTCGACAATCTCGACTAATTCCGGATTTTGCAACAGCAAAGAAACGGCCACCCTTGCAGGCGACAAGCGCTTTTTATCCCTATGGACAGCAGCCTTATGCACCCTTGTCAGTGTAGCCGTATTTTCTAAAACGTCCAGTTTATTGAAACCCGATAAATCCTGAAGTCTTTGATACATCATCTCCCTGAATACACCAATCGGCAACCGCTCTAAATACTTTTTCGAACGGCTAATCAATTGCGCGCGGCCCTCCATCGACTCCAGCGACAATTCGTCTTGAACACGGCCGAAAAAATACTCAGATAGCGTTGCCGCCGAAGCAATGCCACGCTCAAATGCAGCAACACCTTCCACTCTAATTAATGAATCGGGATCCTGTCCTTCGGGCAGCAGCATGATTTTTACCTGTCGACCATCTTTCAAACAGGGAAAAGTCGCCTCCATCGCACGCCAAGCCGCTTCTTTTCCGGCCTTGTCGCCATCGAAACAAAACACCAATTCCGAACTAAAACGGAACAATAATTCCATATGCGTCTTGGACGTCGACGTACCTAAAGTCGCAACGGCATAGCCGATACCGAACTGAGCCAAGGCCACCACATCCATATAGCCCTCGACCACCAGAATCCGTTCCGGCCTTGAATGGCTTTGCAGTAATTCATAAAGCCCGTAAACTTCATTACCTTTAGAAAATATGGGCGTTTCCGGTGAATTCAAGTATTTCGGCAAAGAATCATCCAATACCCTCGCGCCGAAACCCACGACGCGCCCACGCTTATCGCGGATAGGAAACATGACTCTCCCGCGGAAGCGATCATATCCACCCCCGCCCTCCTTGCTAACAAGCAACCCGGCTTTAGTAAGCGCCTCAAAATTGAAACGGGAAGCCAACGTATTCCAACCTTCAGGCGCATAACCCAATTGATACGCCTTAGCGATTGCACCGCTGACACCACGACGCTTTAAATAATCGATAGCCTTCTTGCCGTCTCCGCTCGCTAATTGTTCAGCATAAAATGCGGCTACTTGATCCATCAATTCGTAGATCGGCCCGACATCGCTCCGGGAGCTTCCTGCCGGCGCTACAATTGACTCGCGCGGCACCGAAACACCGACAAATGCAGCCAGATCTTCGACCGCCTCGACAAAATCCAAATGGCTAAAATCCATTAAGAAACTGATGGCATTGCCGCTGGCTCCGCAACCAAAACAATAAAAGAACTGTTTTTTACGATTAACCGAAAAACTAGGCGTTTTTTCTGTGTGAAACGGACAGCGCGCTACAAAGTTGCTACCCGTTTTTTTTAAAGGAACGTGCGAGTCGATTAAATCAACGATGTCAACTCGCAGTAGGAGATCATTAATAAAGTCTCGAGGAATTCTACCGGACATAGATTACCCGGAACTCAAACTTTAATAGACGAATCGGACTATCACCCTGCTAAAACGGCTTTAATTTTTGCACTAACGATCGACATATCGGCGCGGCCTTGCATTTTATTCCTCAGCAACCCCATCACTTTACCCATATCCTTAACCGATTCGGCACCGGATTGCTCAACCGCTTCGGCAACCATTTCATCAATTTCCTGCTCGGTTAGCGCCTGCGGCAGATAGTCCTGAATCACCAAAATCTCGGCTTCTTCGACCTCGACCAAATCCATGCGGTTTGCCCCTGAGTACTGCCTAATCGACTCCCTGCGCTGCTTGACCATTTTATCGAGCACGGCAATGATCTGATCATTATCGAGTTCGATACGCTCATCGACCTCGCGCTGTTTGATGGCCGCCATGATTAAACGTATCACGGCGAGTCTCGCTTTTTCGCCGCCCTTCATAGCGGCTTTCATATCTTCCTTGATACGGTCTTTTAGTAATTCCATACCAATATCAATTCCGGTCGAATTATAATTGCGGACGACCGCGGCGCAGATTTTTCAACGCATAACGTTCGCGAGCCAATTTTTTTAAATGACGCTTGATCGCCGCCGCACCTTTTCTTTTACGTTCGGCAGTGGGTTTTTCATAGAATTCACGACGTCTGACTTCGGACAGGACACCGGCTTTCTCGCAAGCACGCTTAAAACGGCGAATAGCAATATCGAATGGTTCGTTTTCTTTAACTTTTACTGACGGCATTATTAATGATCCAACTGTGTTAATATTTAAAAATCGAGGGACGATAGTCCCTATATAAAAATGAACTCATTATTATACGCCCTCTTAGCATTTTTTCAAAAACCATGTACGTTTTAGGCTTAGAAACTTCCTGCGATGAAACCGGAGTCGCTATTTATCATTCCGAAAAAGGTCTCATCAACCATTTGCTCTACAGTCAAATCGACATGCACAGCGAATACGGCGGCGTCGTTCCCGAACTGGCCTCCCGCGACCATATTCGCAAACTCGTCCCGCTGATCAAACAATGCATGAACGAAGCCGGGCTAACGAGCCGAGATATCGGCGGTATTGCTTATACTGCAGGGCCTGGATTAATGGGCGCCTTGCTAGTCGGCGCGGCTACCGCAAACAGCTTAGCTTGGGCTTGGCGCAAACCGGCGATCGCAGTTCATCACATGGAAGGGCACTTACTCGCGCCAATGCTGGAAAACAATCCGCCGTCATTTCCATTTCTAGCCCTATTGATTTCGGGAGGCCATACGATGCTGGTCGAAGTTACAGGTATTGGCCGATATCGCTTATTGGGAGAATCGCTCGACGACGCTGCCGGCGAAGCCTTCGACAAAACCGCCAAAATGCTCGGCCTGGGTTATCCCGGAGGCCCCAAACTATCCGAACTAGCCAAACGCGGTACGCCACGCTTTAAATTCCCAAGGCCTATGACCGACCGACCCGGGCTCGATTTCAGTTTCAGCGGCCTAAAAACTTACACAATGAATGCATTGCACGACACAGCACAATCCGATCAGGACAAAGCCGATATCGCTTTCGCTTTTCAGACCGCCGTTGCTGAAACATTGAGCATCAAATGCAAACGCGCACTACAACAAACCCAATTGGATAAATTGGTCGTAGCCGGCGGCGTCAGCGCTAATTCGGTCATACGCCAATCTTTGACGGAAATGGCCTACAAAGAACGAGCCCTAATTTATTTTCCACGACCTGAATTTTGCACCGATAACGGTGCAATGATTGCCTATGCCGGCTGCCAACGATTGATGGCCGACCAACACCAGGGAAGCGTTATATTTGCACGCGCGCGCTGGCCGATTGAAGAACTGCTGCCGGTTTAGGAATATGCACAAATTTACTTCTACAAGTTTTAGGCACTGTGGAGGTTCGGCATTGCTTAAGGAAGCGCCGAAACCCTCGTCAAACACACCTGAACTGCTAACTAAAATTATAAGCAACCCCTCCTTGCTTAGCTCTCCTCGCCGGCCAATAGCCTCTGTATGTTACTTTTATGACGCCACAATAATAATACGGTCATCAACACACAAGACCCGACCAGACCCGGACTCTCGACAATATACCATGCATAAACGGATGATAAGCTCGATGCAATCAAAGCCGATAAAGACGAAATCTTGGAAATTTTATAAATTAACAGCCAAGTTGCAATGATCGCGAAACCCAACAGCCAGGCAAAACCCAGTAATACGCCAACCGATGTCGCGACCCCTTTACCGCCTTTGAATCCGAAAAAAACCGGATATAAATGCCCAAGAAATGCCGCCAAACCGATCAAGGCCAACGCATCGACAGGCATGCCCAGTATTTTTGCCAAATACACAGGCAATAAGCCCTTCAACATATCGCCTAACAACGTAATGCCGGCCGCTTTTTTTCCGCCGATTCTCATCACATTCGTCGCCCCGGGATTTCCGGACCCCTGCTCACGAGGATCAGGTAAACCCATCATTCGACAAACAATAATCGCACTCGAAACCGAACCTGCCAAATACGCGAACAGCACAAACAACCCTTCAAGCATTATTTCACCTATCAACATAGAACTGTATTTCCCCAATATTCAATAAATTTGATGATATTTACGGCCAATTGCTATAAATTTGCCTTATATCATTCTTATATCGATAATAACTCAACGACATAATAAACGGAAAATTCAATGGACATCATTTTTTTAGGTGGTCTAGAAATCGAAACGATCATTGGCATCTATGACTGGGAAAGAACCCAAAAACAAACCGTAGTACTGGATATCCAAATGGCCTTCGATATTAGCAAAGCAGCCGAGACCGACGATATCAAGCATGCCCTTGACTATAAGTCCGTTTCCAAACGCATTATCTCGTTTGTCGAAGCGAGCGAATTTTTTCTAGTCGAAAAATTAATCGAAGAAATTGCTAAACTGATACAAAGCGAATTTCATGTACCATGGGTAAAAATCGTATTAAACAAAAAAGGCGCCATTCGCGGAGCCAGCGATGTCGGCATTATCATCGAACGAGGTAAAAAATAAATCATGGCCCGATGCTACATAAGCATAGGCAGCAACATTGACCGGGATGACAACATCCCCTCTAGCTTGCGCGCGCTCGACCATCATTTCGGCCAACTGATCATTTCCAGTCTTTACGAATCGGAAGCGGTTGGCTTCAACGGCGATAATTTTTATAATCTTGTCGTGGGATTCGATACCGAGCTCGATGTCAAGTGCGTCGCCAAAATACTCAAACAAATCGAACTAGAGCATGGCAGGGTTCGCGACAGTAAAAAATTTTCCGCGCGAACACTAGATCTTGATTTACTGTTATACGACGACCTAATTATCGAAGATGGGCGATTACAAATACCTCGCAAGGAAATCGAACAATACGCCTTCGTCCTTGAACCGCTCGCAGAAATTGCTCCGGACAGCAAACATCCGATTAGCCGATTAAGTTACAAAGAATTATGGCAAAATCTAGACAAAGGCAATGTCAAGCAAACGCGTATACGACCCGATTGGCCTCTTAAGCAATGATCTGTTTTTTAACTTCGTCATTCTAAAATTAAAATTTAAGCTACACTGGCATTCTTAACTTACATTCAAATCTGGTCGATAAAAAATCGAATCTCTCAGCATTTTTCATACTTAGGATTCGGTCATAAATAACTTCCCTATTTTTAATGCAAGGTAAGCTGGTTCGGTTGCTCGATTAACAGGTGTCGGCGGCAGGGCAGATTTTTGCTCCTCGGCAATTGCTCCTTCATTGCCCTAATACACGTCACCCATGGCGTAATGCAAAATCTGCATTCATGCCATCCTTGGCAATCAGTCGCCGTCAAGCCTACACAGATGTATTTACGGCGCCCTGTCAAGCCCCCTCAACAAAGCTCCAGCAATTCCCAATTTGAGAATAAAAAAGGGGGCGGAGCGTGCTTGGCGAGGATGTCGTCGGCAGGGAGCCGCCGCCAAGCCCCCATGGGTGGGTTTACGGCGTTCCTCGACAGGCATACCCCGTACCCTGAACACGGAGAAATTTCTCAAACCGAGAATTGCTGACAAAGCTCATAGTCCCAGGAATTTATTTGTCACGAAATCCTTAACTAAAATAAATCATTATAATTTTCGATGACCTCAAACATTTCTCACACAAACCGCGGACTCGATAAATCTCTTGAGTCGTTTAACGCGGATTTACATCGATTGGCGAAGCAACAACTGCAAGAACACGCAGGCGCAAGGACATTCAAGATTTATCATCAACAACAAGCTTTTTGGATTAAACAGAGCCAGATTGCTCACCGTAGAATTTGGCATTGGCTCGGAGCAGTTGTCGCGATACTGAGCCGCAATCCCTTACTAAAACCCACCGTCGCTACCGGAGGGCCCGAGGCATTGAAAGCCGAGGCTAACCGCTTGAGAAAGCTTGCGGCTTTAGGCGTCAGCGTTCCCCAAATCGTTGCCGAGGGCAAGGACTGGTTCATGCTTAATGATATCGGCCGCCCATTGACAGGCTGGATTAGAGACCCCGAAGTTTCGCGGGAACAAAAACGCACAATCGTCAAAAAGGCCTCCGAACAATTGGCCTTGCTTCACAGTCAAGGACTGTGGCACGGCCGCCCCGCTTTCAGAGACATGGCTTACGATGGTCAATTCTTCGGATTTTTAGATTTCGAGGAAGATCCGGGCGGCGTACTGACTCCGGCTCAGTGCATGTTGCGCGATGCTTTGCTTTATTTCCATAGCTTACATCGATACCTGGCCGATGATCGGCCTATGATACTAGAAGCCATCGAACTCTACCGACAGCTAGCGCCTAAATCCATGTGGTGCAATACACTTTCCTTCGCAAGACAAGTTTGGCTGATTTACGGACTGCTGGCTTTGCTGCACCGTTATTTAGGAAAAGATGCAAAATACGCATACCAAACACTCAAAACCCTAAGAAACTACGGCAACTAAAGACGATTCCCCAAATGCGTTCGCTGAAGGGTTAGCAAAACAATGTTCTCCCTCCATCGACCGCAATGACTTGGCCGGTAATGTAATCTGCTTCCTTGATTAAAAACCGTACCGCGCGAGCAATATCCTCGGGCGCGCCGTTACGTTTTAGCGCAATCCGTTCGACAATTTCCTGTTTAACCGCTTCCGACATATCCTGCTCCGGCCATAAAATTGCACCGGGCGACACTGCGTTGACCCTGATGTCGGGGCCTAGTTCCTTGGCCATAACCCGGGTCATCGCCACTAAACCGGCCTTGGCTATACTATAAACCGGATAGCCTTTGAGCCCTCGTTCCGCATGAATATCGGTAATATTCACGACACAGCCCCGCCTTGCCGAAAGCTCCTCGACTAAGGCTTGCGTTAAAAAAAACGGCGCTTTCAGATTACTACCGATCAATTCATCCCAGTCATGCTCGGAAACTTGGCCGATTCCGGTCGGATAAAACGAAGACGCATTATTGACCAAGGCATCGATACCGCCCCAGGTCGTTTTCGCATAATCGGCCAACAATAACAATTCAGCCTTTACCGCCAAATCCGCCTTAATTATCTGCGCCGAATCGGGCCGAATGTCGTTCAACAGATCGCGCAACTGCAGAGCATTACGCTCCGATGATCTATAATGCAACAAAATATTAAATCCGCTTTCATGCAACAACTTTGCACAGGCCGCGCCAATACGCTTGGCGCCACCGGTAATTAATACATTTTTGCGCACGGACGCCCCTTCTCGCTTATGAATAAAACCTTACTACTCATCGGATTTTACTTATTAATCAACGCTTGTAGCGAATCGCCACCCACACTTCCTGAACTACCCGAAAATGCCGTCATTCTCGCGTTCGGCGATAGCTTGACTTATGGCGTCGGCGCCTCTGACGGTGACGACTATCCTCGCGTATTATCCAAATTGATAGGCCGCGAAGTCATCAACGAAGGCCTCTCTGGAGAAACCAGTCAATCGGGTGCGCAACGCCTGCCGGCGTTGCTCGACGAATATCGCCCGGACTTGTTGATCTTGATTCACGGCGGTAACGACATGCTACGGAAAATCTCCGCCCAGGAAACCATCGACCATCTCAACTCGATGATCGCAGAAGCGCGGCAGCGCAATATCGGCGTGATTATGATGGGCGTCCCTAAGCCCGCGTTATTTTTGTTGGATAGCGCGGAATTTTATCGCACCATAGCCGAACAACATGCCATTCCGGCAGACCTGAATACATTGCCTGAATTACTCGGCAATACCGAATTCAAATCGGACCCGGTTCATCTGAATCCTGCCGGCTACAGAAAGCTCGCTGAAAAAATCCGAGATTTATTGATTAAAACAGGCGCGTTGGCGCCAGCCTAACGATCATGAAGAAGCCGTCATCGCCCCGGCAATAAAAGTTCGGGCGTGGCGGAGGATGCGGTCACTCGCCCGACAGGACGCCGTGAACCCAGCACCTAAATTATGCAAGATAGTTACCATAGCCAAATGGCTATGGAATTTAGGTGCTGGGTGAATACGTCCATGTAGGCTCGACGGCGGCGACTGATTGCCATGGATGGCATGAATGCAGATTTTGCAGGAGCAAAAATCTACCCTGCCGCCGACGCCTGTCGAACGAGCAACCGCACCCTCTTCGGAACCGCATTTTCGTTGCTAAGCTTTTGCTTATCGAAAAATTAAATAAGGTATGCAAATCGTCGAACTTTCACAGTAAAATTTAGAAAATTATCAATCTTTGTCGCTATCGTTAAAACTCTGCAATTGACCCGATAACGCCTCGGCGGGCTTACGCACAAATAATCGGGAAAACAACAAACCGAGTTCGAACAAAAGCCACATCGGAATAGCCAACAAAGTCTGAGATATTGCATCTGGGGGCGTCAAAAACATTCCGATGATAAAAGCGCCGACAATCACATAAGGGCGTTTTTCAGCCAAAGCTTTCGGGGTAATCAGGCCGGTCCAGACCAATACGATCGTAAAAATCGGCACCTCGAACGCCAAGCCAAAGGCAAAAAATAAGGTCAGCACAAAGTCCAGATATTTTGCAATATCGGTCATTACCGCGACGCCGGTCGGCGCGGCTGCGGTCAGGAAGCCGAAGATCAAAGGAAACACAACGAAATACGCAAACACAACGCCCAGATAGAACAGAAACGTACTTGCAATCAAGAGCGGCAAAATCATGCGACGCTCGTTTCTATAGAGCCCCGGAGCGACAAAAGCCCAAAATTGATACAGAATGATCGGTACCGCAATAAAAATCGACAGTACCAAGGCTAACTTGAAAGGTGTAAAAAACGGCGATGCGACATCGATCGCGATCATCGTGCTGTTTTCCGGCAAGTGGGCAAGTAATGGCCCCGCCAGAAAACTATAAATTTCATTAGCATAAGAAGCTAAACCGAGAAATACGACTAAAACCGATAAAACGACCTTTAATAGACGATTTCTCAGTTCGATTAAATGGGAAATAAACGGCTGTTCTTGCGTTTCGTCAAAATTATCGCGGCTCATAAAATTTATTTTGGTTTGCTTTGGTCTTCCGAAGCCGATTCAATGCTGGATTGAACCGAATGTGCCGCTTCCTTGGTTTCATCCAAGGTTTTTTGTATCTCATCGAACGCCGATTGCTCTTTGAGCACTTGACGAATTTCCTCGGCTTGCAATTCCTGCTTGATTTCTGCTTTCACCGAGGCAACGGTATTACGCAATTTACCCACCCAAAACCCGGCAATCCGGGCGGCTTTCGGCAGCCTCTCCGGCCCGATGACCAATAAGGTGACCAAGCCGATCAGAACTAATTCCCAAAAACCGACATCGAACATAATTTAAACTTTGTCCTGCTCCGATGGCGTTTTTTCTTTTGACTTTTCGGTGTCGTCCTCAGCCAGTTGCTTACCTTCCTCGCCGTCTTTTACCGCCGAACGAAAACTTTTGATCGCCCCGCCCAAATCCGAACCGATATTGCGCAAGCGCTTGGTACCGAACAAAACAATCACGATCACCAAAATAATCAACAATTGCGTGACACTCATGCCCATTTCTTAACTCCGGTTGTTTTAGTGAATAGCGAATGATAGTTGGTGAATAGTAAATGGAAAATCGTAAATTGAGTTCGTACTTTAGCTTTTGTGTTTATGCATCGTGCTATTCAGCAGCATAAGCTTAAACGAAGGACACAATGAACCCGCTAATCAACATGACTTTCCGCCATCCATTGACTATTCACTATTGACCCTTCTCTATTTCCCCCGGCTCGCTTTTTCCTCGAGTCCGGACAGCCCGAAACGGCGTTGCAGTTCGCGCAACACATCGTCAGGGCCTAATCCTTGATGCGCCAACATCACCATGCTGTGAAACCAAAGATCGGCCGTTTCGTAAACGATTTTTTCTTTATCGCCATCCTTCGCGGCCATGACCGTCTCGGTCGCTTCTTCACCGATCTTCTTTAAAATACTATCCAAACCTTTCGCATAAAGGCTTGCGACGTAAGACTTGTCGGCCGACTCCTCTTTGCGTTGCTCCAGAATTGTAGCCAGCTCTTGCAATACTTGATTCATTTTTTATAGATCGTTTGAGGGTCTTTCAAAACCGGTTCGACTGCCTGCCATTGATCGTCTTTCAAAGTTCGATAAAAACAACTTTCACGGCCGGTATGACAAGCAATGTCGCCCTGCTGTTCAATTTTCAGCAAAATAACATCTTCATCGCAATCTAGATAGACGCCGAGCACTTTTTGCCGATGACCCGATTCCTCGCCTTTACGCCATAGTCGGTTACGGGAACGCGACCAATACACCGCATAGCCTTCGCTGACCGTCAACGCCAGCGATTCGCGGTTCATCCAGGCAAACATCATCACCTTGCCGCTATCGGCTTGCTGCGCAATGACAGGAACTAAGCCGTCACTAGTCCAGCGAATTTCATCTAGCCATCTTTCACTCATGACAAACGCACCTCGATACCTTTTCCGGCCATGTGTTCCTTGGCCTGCTGCACGGTATATTCGGCAAAATGAAAAATACTCGCGGCCAAGACCGCATCGGCCTTGCCTTCTATAATGCCGTCAGCCAAGTGATCCAAATTGCCGACCCCGCCCGAAGCAATCACCGGCACGGCCACAGCCTCGCTGACCGCGCGAGTCAAAGCCAAATCGAAACCTTCGCGCGTTCCGTCCCTATTCATACTGGTCAATAATATTTCGCCGGCACCGTAATCGGTCATTTTTTTTGCCCACTCGACCGCATCGATACCGGTCGGCTTGCGGCCGCCATGAGTGAATATTTCCCAACGATTGGTTTGCCCCGCTTCACTAACTTTTTTAGCGTCGATCGCAACGACGATACATTGCGAACCGAATCGCGAAGCTGCTTCGCGCACAAATTCGGGATTGCTTACCGCCGCACTATTGATACCGACTTTATCGGCGCCGGCATTCAGCATGCGCCGGATATCGTCGAGCGTTCTGATACCGCCGCCGACCGTCAACGGAATAAAAACCTCGCCGGCCACTTGTTCGACCACATGCACGATCGTATCGCGATCATGATGCGTCGCAGTAATATCAAGAAAAGTCAGTTCGTCCGCGCCTTCTCGGTCATAGCGCCTGGCGATTTCGACCGGATCGCCGGCATCGCGGATATCGACGAATTTTACACCCTTGACGACACGCCCGTTATCGACATCTAAACAAGGAATGATGCGTTTAGCCAGACTCATAAATCAATCGCCGAAAGACTCGGCCAATTTCGCAGCTTCGGCAAAATCCAACGTTCCTTCATAGATTGCACGCCCTGTTATCGCACCGACAATACCATCGCCGACATGCTTGCCGAGCGCCTTGATATCGTCCAAATTGGTTATACCGCCCGAGGCGATCACCGGAATTCGGATCGAACGGGCCAATTCGGCGGTCGCCTCGACATTGACGCCGCTCATCATGCCATCGCGTGAAATATCGGTATAAATGATCGCTTCAACACCGTCTGCCTCAAATTTCTGCGCCATATCGATCACATCATGATGGGAAAGTTTAGACCAACCGTCGATGGCCACTTTACCGTTCTTAGCATC
This sequence comes from Gammaproteobacteria bacterium, assembly GCA_018830325.1. Taxonomy (GTDB): domain Bacteria; phylum Pseudomonadota; class Gammaproteobacteria; order Methylococcales; family Methylomonadaceae; genus Methylotuvimicrobium. Next base: position 9,024 of record JAHJSQ010000027.1, on the reverse strand, counting down.
GAGCCCGACGATGATATGCCCCGGAAACTCGATTGCAACATCTTTGATAAAGTGCGGCTCGCTGACCGCTTTAGTTCCGATGATGACATATTGCACGCCGGCTTCGAGATACGCCTGAATCGTATCCTCGTCGCGAATACCGCCACCGATTTGTACCGGTATATCCGGATAGGCTTCGACAATACTCCGGATAATCGCAGCATTTTTCGGTTTACCGGCAAACGCACCGTCCAAATCCACCAAGTGAATGCGCTTCGCACCGGCTTCGACCCATTTCCCGGCAACACTCACCGGATCGTCTGAAAACACCGTATCATCGTCCATATTGCCCTGCCGCAAACGGACACATTTTCCTTCTTTCAAATCGATTGCAGGTATCAACAACATAAGATCAACATCCTCAAGATTTTAATGCCGGATTAACCGGACGCCCTATCAATTAACGTTAAATTGTTCCGTCCCACTGCAAAAAGTTTTTCAACAGCTGTAAGCCGGCTGATTGACTTTTTTCAGGGTGAAATTGCACGGCAAAAATATTTGCCTTTGCCAATGCACAGGCAAATGGCTTCGGATAATCCGAAGTACCGGATACGACTGATTCATCCTCGGGAACGGCATAATAACTATGCACAAAATAAAATCGGCTGCCCGGCTCGATATTTTGCCAAAGCGGATGCGGCTGTTGCTTAACCCGATTCCAACCCATGTGGGGAATTTTCAGCCGTTCGCCGTTGTTATCCTGAAGGTTATCCGAAAAGCGCTGCACGTGACCCGGAATGATATTCAAACACATTGTCGCATCGCTTTCCTCGCTATCGGTTAATAAGGCCTGCATGCCTAGACAAATACCGAGCATCGGTTTTTCTTGCGCGGCGGTCTTGATCGCCGAAGCAAGACCTGAAGCATTGAGCGCTTGCATGCAATCGCCGATCGCCCCAACGCCGGGGAAAACGACTCGATCGGCCCGCAAAACGGATTCGATATCGGATACGACCCTGACTTCGGTACGAGGGTCCGCATGTTGCAAAGCTTTAGCAATGGAATGCAGATTGCCCATTCCATAATCGATAACTGCGACTGATGACATAGTGGGGTAGGGTTACAAAGTTCCTTTGGTTGACGGCATCATTCCGGCCATTCGTGGATCTTGCGCGACCGCCATGCGTAGCGCCCGGCCCATCGCTTTGAATATGGTTTCGGCAATATGATGCGCATTGGAGCCTTTAAGGTTATCGATGTGCAAGGTTACGCCGGCATGGTTGACAAAGCCTTGAAAAAACTCGCGGAATAAATCGACATCGAAGCGGCCGATTGCGCCTCTAGGAAATTTGACATCGTACACCAATCCCGGACGACCTGAAAAGTCGATTACGACGCGAGATAAGGCTTCATCGAGCGGCACATAAGCATGACCGTAGCGATACAGGCCTTTTTTATCGCCGACCGCTTGGGCAAAAGCTTGACCGAGTGTAATACCGATATCTTCGACGGTATGATGATCGTCGATATGCAGATCGCCTTTAGCGGTAATATCGAGATCGATCAAACCATGCCGCGCAATTTGATCCATCATGTGTTCGAGAAAAGGCACGCCGGTCGAAAAAACCGCGCGTCCGGTACCATCCAGATTAATTGCGACTGTTATTTGTGTTTCGAGTGTATTGCGCTCGATTCGCGCGCTTCGTGAGGTCATAAAGACTGCGTTGTTAGTAATTAGCGGGCTTATTCTACTATGAAAAAAATCAATTATGCAGCGATTCGCTGCTAAATTAAGGCTAGTCTTATTTTGTAAGCCTAAGCGTACATAAATTTCAGCTTTGACTGACTTCTTTTTTAGTCATTTTGCGGCACAATAAGCCGTCGCCAAAACATAGGAGTTAGGGATAGATTTCGACAGGATGTCTTAAGGACGATCGCATAAGCCAACCACTCGGCGATAAATGCCTCGAATCGCTAGTCGATTCGAGGCTTTTTTTATGTTTCTTAGGCCGCCGCGGTTCTCGATGCCTTTTTGCGCTCATGCTCCTGCAGCAATTTCTTACGCAAGCGAATCGATACCGGCGTCACTTCAACCAGTTCGTCTTCATCGATAAACTCCAAGGCTTGCTCCAGCGACATTTTCTGAATCGGCGTTAAAATCAGATTCTCGTCGGTTCCCGCCGCTCTGATGTTAGTCAACTGCTTCGCTTTAGTCGGATTCACGACTAAATCGTTGCTTCGCGAATGAATGCCGACTAGCATGCCTTCGTAAACTTCATCGGCATGCACCAAAAACAACTCGCCACGCTCCTGTAACGCAAACAAGGCATAGGCCAATGCTTTACCTTGAGCCATAGAGACCAACACGCCGCGTTTACGCGCGCCCAATTCGCCTTTCTTAATAGGTCCGTAATGATCGAAAACATGATACAGCAACCCTGAACCGGAGGTCGATGTCATGAACTCGGTTTGGAATCCGATCAAACCGCGTGACGGGATCATATACTCCAGCCGAATACGGCCTTTGCCGTCCGGCACCATATTCAACAAATCGCCTTTGCGCTCGCCGAGTTTTTCCATGATGGTTCCTTGATGCGCTTCCTCGACTTCGATCGTCACGAATTCGAAAGGCTCGCATTTTTCGCCGTCGATTTCTTTGATAATGACTTCCGGCCGGGACACCCCCAATTCGAAGCCTTCACGGCGCATGTTTTCGATCAATACCGAAAGATGCAGTTCGCCGCGCCCAGACACCTTGAACTTATCCGGATCGTCGGTACTTTCGACTCTTAATGCGACATTATGCTGCAATTCTTTTTGCAAGCGATCGTGAATTTGTCTCGAGGTGAGAAACTTACCTTCCCGACCGGCAAACGGCGAGGTATTGACTTGGAAAGTCATGGTCACGGTCGGTTCGTCGACCGACAAGGCCGGTAAGGCCTCGACCGTATCGGGATGACATAAGGTTTCGGAAATTTCCAACTTATCGATGCCGGTAAACGCGATGATGTCCCCAGCTTGCGCTTCCGGTACTTCGACGCGCTCCAAGCCATGGAAACCGAAGATTTGTAAGATACGGCCTTTGCGGATCGCCCCTTCGCGATTGATCAACGTCAATGGCATATTGGTTTTCACTTTGCCACGCTGAATACGCCCGATCCCGATCACGCCGACATAGGAGTTGTAATCCAGGCTACTGACCTGCATTTGGAACGGCCCGTCCAAGTCGACATCCGGCGGACTGACTTTTTCGACGATCGTTTCGAACAACGGCGTCATATCGCCGTCGGTCGCATCGGTATCCAAACTGGCATAACCGTTTAGCGCCGACGCATAGACGATCGGAAAATCCAATTGCTCGTCGGTCGCGCCAAGACGGTCGAACAGATCGAAGGTTTGATCGACCACCCAATCCGGACGAGCGCCGGGGCGATCGATTTTATTGATCACGACAATAGGCTTTAAACCCAATGCAAACGCTTTTTGCGTCACGAAACGAGTTTGCGGCATCGGCCCGTCGACGGCGTCGACTAACAACAGCACAGAATCGACCATCGACAATACGCGCTCGACTTCTCCGCCGAAATCGGCATGGCCTGGAGTATCGACGATGTTGATATGATAACCGTTCCAATCCAACGCGGTATTTTTGGCCAGAATCGTAATGCCCCTTTCTTTTTCAATGTCGTTCGAATCCATGATCCGCTCGGAAACCTTTTCATGGCTCTTGAACGTGCCGGACTGTTGTAACAACTTATCGACCAAGGTGGTTTTGCCGTGGTCTACGTGCGCAATAATTGCGATATTTCTTAAATTTTCGATCACTTAAATAAACTCTGAAGATTAATGAATTATGTGGCAACCTGAACTTCTGATTGAGAAGTCAGACGCCGAACATTGAGAAAGGCAAGATTGAATGGTTAGCTTTGTTCCCAAGGTAAATCATGAAAACGCCAACCGCCCCGGTTGCCGCGGTGTTTGCCGTCGTCGAGAGGCCCTTCGAAGCCTTGCAATATATTGATAGGACGAGAATACCCAGCCGCCGCTAAAGCCGCCGCCGCATCCAACGATCGCTGCCCGCTTCGGCACAGCAACAACACCGGCGCATTTTTATCGGGAACCGCTTCGGCTACCTGCTCGACAAACGAGCTATTGACTTGCCAATCCGGATATTCTTTCCATGGAATATGAACCGCGCCTATCGGGTGTCCGACGTGGCTATGTTCCATTTTAGTCCTGACATCGATCAGTACGGCGCTCCGATCGGTTTGCAATAATTGCCATGCTTGTTTCGGTTCTAAGTTTTCTACCATAATGGAATCGATCGACTAAATTTAACGGATGGTATTCGGGAGATGCTTTTCAAACAGATCGGGACGGATTCAATTTCTTGCTTTTAAAGCCATTAGAATTTGAATAAAATATACCCGTCGTAGATCAAAATTCGGCGACTGGGTGTCCGCTAAAGGACGCCGTAAATACGTCCATGCAGGCAAAGCCATTATCGGACACCCAGGCGCCTCCTCTGGCACTGCCGAAATTTCAAGTGTGAACGGTATATCATTTTCTACCAATGAATTGAGCTTCATTTCTGAGGCCTAACTCTATGTCGCCTATCGATCCGTATTCCCGATAATAAATCGGCTTTAATTTAGCAAATAATTCCAATAATTCGCCTTCAGCCAATAAAAAATCGGGATTGTTCGGCCCTCTTTCAACGACTTTCTCGCGGGTATACGTCTGATAAAATAACAAACCGCCGGGATTCAACGCGTCTATTATCGCATCACACAGACTCCGGTCAAGAAATCGACTGATAACAATGACATCGAAGCGATAGCCGGAGAAAGATTTTTTATCTATGGCCCATTGCTTCGCCTGAATAGCCAAGCCTTGCTTGTCGGCATCATGCTGCAATTTTTCTACCGCTACGGTCGATATATCCCAGGCAAAAACAGACAAACCTGCCGCAGCAAGTAATCGAGCATTAGCACCTAAGCCGCAAGCCAAATCCAAAGCCGCGCCATTTTGCGGCAACAAAAAAGCATTTTCCGATAAAACTTCAGCAGGCCTGTATTCCGAAATATTGGCTTGACGGTAAACGGCATCCCATTTTGCCGCAATTTCATTAATTGCGTTAGATCCCATCGATACCGACTCGCCTAGGCAGCCACTCCTGCAAAAAATCCAAAAACTTTCTGACTTTGGTAGACAGATATTTTCGATGCGGATAAACGGCGTGTATCTCCAGGGGCGCCAATTCATAGTCTTCCAAAACCGGCATCAATTTGCCTTTTTCAATATCTCTACCGACAATATATCTAGGCAACATCACCATTCCCAAGCCTTCTATCGCACCGACTCGAATCGGATCGGCCACGTTAGCGACGATGCGCCCTTTCACCTTGATCATCAAATCACCATAAGGGCCCTTGAACCGCCATTGATCCCTCGGCGGAATCGACCAATTTACCAAACAGCTATGATCGGTTAAGTCCTCGGGCGTTTTAGGAATGCCATATTGTTGGAAATAACCGGGAGCTCCGCAAACCACCAAAGGCGAACTGGCGAGTTTGCGCGCAATCATACTGGAATCTTCGACACCGCCCAAATTTATCGCGAGATCAATACCCTCATCGATCAGGTCACCCATATTGCCTTGCAAAATGATAGTCACCTCCAGATCGGGATACAACTTGAGAAATTCCGATATCGCCGGCGCAATTTGGGTGGCGCCGATGACTTGCGGCGCACTGATTTTCAGCGTTCCGCGCGGCTCGGTCTGCAGTTGCGTTACAGTAGCTTCCATTTCTTCGATATCATCCAACACCTGTTGGCAACGTTCCAGATACGATGCGCCCATTTCTGTCAGACTCAGACTTCGCGTGGTTCTATTAAACAGCCGAGTGCCTAAATGTTCTTCCAATTGCATGATATGCTTGGTCGCCATGGCTCTCGAAATATCCAAATTGCGTGCGCCGCCGGCAAAACTGCCGGCCTTTGCCACCCGAACGAAAACATTCATACTGGTTAATTTGTCCATTTATCTCTCTTTGAGTTTCAATTGCTCGAGTCAACAGCTTAACCCGTTGCTCACGATAATTCCGTTTTAGAATCGATCCGCCACTACAATACGCAACTATCGCTTGCCATTTATTTCGTTTTTACTTAATATTCCCGCCGCTATAGTAGCGCCATAAGCGAAATTTCAAGACTCCACCTTCCAAACAAACATCTCGATAAATTAGCCCAAGAAAAAGATCGCTAGTTTGCATGCCTTTTTGTTTCCAATCAAGAAACAATTTATCAACAAATCAGCCTATTGTCTGCTGAAATAATCTCTGTATAGTATTTCCCAAGCCCGCTGTAAAACTTCATTGGCTCGCTAATAGTCAACGATACCCATGCATCGGAGAACCCTTATTCGTTGAATTTAACTGCAACTTGCCGGAATACCATCGACTTGATAGAAAATTCCTATGCAGATTCGTTTACCATGTTCTAACCCTCCTGGTGTAGTACCAACAAGCAGTTCCTCCTCAAAACTCTGCTTGATTTTTCACCTCCCTCTGCTTTCAAGCATTGGGAGGTTTTTTTTGCCTCTTTAATCATGCTCTACTATTTTTTCCAAATAATTCGGCGATGTATACTTCGCGCGGTCATGTTTGCGGTTTTTATGGCAATGCTATTTTGTTCAGTAGCAAGGCGCGAAAACAGGCGCATAGCAAGCTATGTAACTGTTTTCGCAACGCAGCTACCGGACAAAAGAGCGCGTCAGAAATCCGCAAATGTGGCCGCGCGAAGTATATTATTCGCAGCAAAACTATTCGTCGAGCAGATGAACAGCCAATCGTCGACATCGCATTGAGGGGAAAAGCCCGATACCGCTTGTTTCAAAATCATTCGGACTTGCCGATAATCGTCGATTAAGGCAGCCTGTTCCATTGCCGACAACAGCTTTTCAAGCTCAGTCCAAACAATAATCTCTTCTTCGGCCCGCATGATACGCGGATGCTCGGTTACGGAAACATTGTCCCCGATTAATAGCTCTTCATAGAGCTTTTCTCCCGATCGCAAACCGGTAAATACAATCTCGATATCGCCTTCAGGTCGCGCATCACCCTTGACCGTTAAACCGCTAAGCTTGATCATGCGTTTCGCCAAGTCCAAAATCTTGACCGGTTCGCCCATGTCCAAAACAAAAACATCGCCGCCTTGTCCCATTGCACCGGCCTGTATCACCAATTGAGCGGCTTCAGGTATCGTCATGAAATAACGAATGATTTTCGGATCGGTCACAGTCACCGGTCCGCCCTTGGCAATTTGTTCACGGAATAACGGCACGACAGAGCCCGAAGAGCCCAACACATTACCGAAACGCACCATCGTAAACCGCGTTGCCCGTAGCTTTTGATTTTCAATGCTTAAGGCTTGTAAAATCAGTTCGGCAAAGCGTTTGGTCGCTCCCATCGTATTAGTTGGCCGTACCGCCTTATCGGTCGATATCAATACGAAAGTCTCTACATTCGCGTTGATAGCAGCGCGGGCGGTATGTAAAGTGCCGAATATATTATTCCAAACCGCTTCACCCGGGTTTTTCTCAACCATCGGCACATGCTTATAAGCGGCGGCATGATAGATCGTTTGCACGCCGAATGCCCGGCAAATTTTTTCGACTCGACTCCCGTTAACCACCGATCCGAGAACAGCAATGATTTGTGTATCGACAACATCCGATTTTGCCAAATAAAGATTTAACTCCCTCTCGATCTCATAGAGCGCAAACTCGCATTGCTCATATAAAATCAATGCCTTCGGTTGCAATTGAATAATTTGCCGACACAACTCCGAGCCGATCGAACCGCCGGCACCGGTAACCATAACCTTTTTCCCAGCCGTATTGGCGGTCAATAAAGTCTGATCCGGAACCACGGCATCCCGACCCAGCAAATCGGCGATATCCACCTCTTGCAATTCATCGAACGTCACCTTCCCCTGCGCGATATCGGACATTCCCGGCATTGAACGAACATGGACCGGATAAGGCTCCAATAGGCGAATTATCTCGCTCCTCCGGCTTCTGGCAACCGACGGCATCGCCAACAGAATATCGGTAACGGCAAATTTATCGATTAAATAACTTAACGCTGTAAAAGGATGAATCTTAACGCCGTTTACTTTTTGCCCATGCAACAAGGCATTGTCGTCGATAAATGCAATCGGCCGAAAATCATGACCATGTGCCAATGCTGAAGACAACTGCACACCCGCACTTCCTGCGCCATAAATGATGACATTGTTGCGGCGACACAATTCCGGATCGGCACTCCTTGCCATGCGCGCATATTGCTCGCCAAACCACCATCGCGCCATAAACCGGCTCCCGCCGGCAAAGAACAACATAATCAACCAATTTAGCGGCGGCACCGTTCTCGGCACTAAACCGGCTCTCAATTGGAACACCAATGCGGCAAATATCAAAGCATATAAAGTGACAGCTTGAACAATCGTCGCTAACGCTCTGACACCGATATAACGAATAATCGCCCGGTATAAACCCATTCTGATAAAAATCGGAATGACGATACAAGGAACCAACACAAACAAGATCCAAACGCGGTCTTCTGGAACATAAAACTCACCAAACCGCAAAGAAAACGCCAGCCACAGTGCGAAGACCGCGAAAAACACGTCAGCACTCATCGTTATCGCCGCTTTTTTTGGCCGCGATAATCTTAAAAACCAGTCCGCTAAATTTTCCATGTTCTTTAACCCTTCCAAAGTGAAACTCACTAAATTGCTAAACGTGCAGGTCACACCTGATCCGAATTGAGCTCGGTAACATGAAGCATTTCCAATCGAAAGACTTTTATGCCGATCGGCAGTTTTTTGTTCATACGCCGCCTCCGAGCGTTTCGATGTCGAACCCGACTACCGAACGGCTTTCCTTGCTGAATTCGACCCCGATCAAATGTATCGGTATCCCTTCGGCTTTATATTTCTCGGCGTAGTTCTTATCCTTCAATTGCTTCAAAGCCTTGCCTT
>JAHJSQ010000006.1 GCA_018830325.1 Gammaproteobacteria bacterium | reverse complement strand
CGAGTTTACGATGATGTGGCGTAGTGGCACGGACGCAGGGCGAATCGGGGCCGCCGAAGGCAATAATCGCCAAGTCATTTTTCGCTGCTGAAATCGGACGGACCCCATTTCAGCTTTCGCGAAAAATCTTGGCGCGCTTGGCTCAATTATTAATACAGGTGGCAAGAAAAGAAGAAGAGAATACAAACCCACAAAATCGATCAGAATCAGAAATTACTACAAAGAGTTCCAAAATCATTACAACACAGGCGTTTGACGAAATTGACACCATAGGATACGTTGTTGAAAGGCTTTTGAAATTGAGACCGAGCAAGAAAAAGACGTTGGCCAATTCAATTAAGTCAATGTTTCAATTTCAGGGAGGCATTTCAGAGGCGGATATCGACGCAATTATCCATGAACTTGAAAAGCGTAAGCATATAAAAATTGAGCAAAATAGCGTCAGTTATTTATAATCGAATTCACCTTGGCCATTGAGGTAAGTTTTTCTTGCCTTTAGGCTCTTCAATCCCCCCGCATCATTAACGGAGAAAATCTATGGAACTCTCAGCAGTTTTAACGCCAACCCCCGAAGGGGGGTATGTCGCCTTCAATCCGGAAACCGGCACAACTACACAAGGGGAAACCGTTGAGGAAGCATTGACCAATTTGCGTGAGGCAACCGAGCTTTACCTTGAAGAATTTCCTCTTATCGTCGCGGGACGCCCTTTGCTGACCTCATTTCAAGTACCGGAACATGCCTAAACTCCCGGTCGTGTCGGGAGCGGAGGTTGTAAGGGCTTTGCAGCGGTTGGGATTCGTGGTTGCACAGCTGCGTGGTAGCCATATCGTGATGCGGCGCGGGCCCTCGGGTTGCGTCGTGCCAAATCACGCCGAACTAAAAACTGGCACATTGAGCGGAGTTCTGAAACAGGCTGGTATTTCCGCAGATGAATTCGTTGAGGCGCTACATGCTTAAACATGCGCTCCAGCCGACTCCGCTAACGCTACGCCGCAGAGCTTGGCGTTAGGTTTTTTCATATCCACTTCATTTAAAAAAATTTTCGTAAGGAATTCTAATGTCTTTAAAAGTGTTAGGTGACATAAATGAAAATATACAGACCAAAATTAATGAGACTAAATTAAAAACAAAACAAATTCAAAAAGAAGATCTGCAAAACGCATTAGATATGTTCCGACTGGACGATACCCTTCATCCGAAGAAGGTTTAGAAGCATTAATTACAAGACCATATGGCTATAATAATTGGAATGGCCCGTATGTGAAGGGATTGACAGCCGAATCTATTGATGATTTTTATTATGAAAATAATGGCGCCTCTAGCAAGGATACGGTTTTAAGTATCAGGTAGAATTGAATAGTAGTTTTCGAGCAATTAATAGCTTATGGAATTCGAGTGGGATCAAAATAAAGCAGAAAATAATCTGAAAAAGCATGGTGTAAGTTTTTCTGAAGCATCAACCGTTTTTGGTGACCCTTTGGAAATCACAATTGATGATCCTGACCACTCAAATGGGGAATATCGATTTCTTAGTATTGGTAAATCAGAACTGGGAAACCTTCTAGTGGTCTCAGTATACTGAGAAGCGAGAAAATATTATTCGTATCATAAGCGCTAGGCAAGCGACAAATCATGAGCGGAAACATTATGAATACAACAACTGATGAAATGCGTACTGAATATGATTTTTCAAAAGGCGTGCGGGGCAAGCATCATAAATCATATAGACAGGGTAGTAATGTAATTTTTTTAGATAAAGATGTGGCCAAGGTTTTTAAAGATTCTGAGTCGGTAAATCATGCCTTACGCTTGCTAATGGAAATTGCTGGGCAGGAAATAGGCAAAAACCTAACCAAAGGATCAACTTGACCGCAAAAAGCGCCGCTCCTATTGTCGCTCTGCAGTTTCCCTTATCGTTAGACAGGCAGGCCATCAATGGGATTTACGCTCGAAAAAGTTGTACCGTGGGGACGTTCTTATGAAGAATACGTCAGCATGTTTGGCCTTTCGGAGGTCGATCTTGGACTTCGCATTCTTGGCTGTGGTGATGGCCCAGCGGCATTCAATACGGTACTGACCAAACAAGGTGGGAATATCGTCTCGGTAGATCCAATCTACGTTTTTGAGGCAGAACAGATCAGAGGCCGCATCTCCGAAACGTATGAAACCGTTATGGCACAAATGCGCAAGAACCAAGACGATTACGTCTGGGAAGCCATTACGTCGATAGAGCAGCTTGGTAGTCTTCGCATGTCTGCGATGGAAATATTCCTCGCAGACTTCGATGCGGGAAAATACGAAGGTCGATACATCCCAGGGGAGTTACCATCGCTGCCTTTTGAAAATGGAAAGTTCGACATCGCCTTGTCGTCCCATTTTTTGTTTTTGTACAGTGCGCATTTGTCGGCAGAGTTTCATCTTCAGGCGCTTCAAGAAATGTTGCGTGTAGCTCGCGAAGTGCGCGTATTTCCAATGCTTACCCTCGACGGCGCTTCATCAACCCATCTCCATTTTGTGACCAAACATCTTGCAAACCATGGCTTCGCGGTTGAAATTAAGCGCGTACCTTACGAGTTTCAGCGGGGCGGCAATGAAATGTTGGTGGTCAAGCCCGTCTAACATGGCGCTCGAACTCGCTTTAAATTCTTCACTATAACGGGTTTGCATTTTTTTACCTCTATAAATTTTAGAGGCGACAACTAGCCTGACACAGAGGGTTTTCGTCATAACAAAAAAATCAACAGCGACCACAAATAAGCGGTATGTTTTTTAATGGTCGTTTTTTTTATTAACATTAATGCCACTTGGATAACTCATCGCTTATCATTTGTGGCTCGTTATTTTGGTCGTTGGGTAGGTAAGTAGCACTGTAAACGTGCATTACTGAGGACGGTGGAGTACGGAGGGTAGTATGGATAAGGCAAAGATTGCGGCACGATCATCCATTGAGGTGACCTTGGAGGCGGATAAGGAGTACCACTGGTGTCAGTGTGGACGCTCGAAAAACCAACCTTTTTGTGACGGTTCCCACGCCGGAACAGGGATTACTCCGATTTCTTTTGTAGTGGAGGAAGAACAGGACGCGTGGTTGTGTCGCTGCAAGCAAACGGGTAGTGCGCCGTTTTGTGATGGTACGCATGCGACGCTGCCCAAGGATGTCACCGAGCTGGCTGTGCCCGACCGCAGCAGCGACAAGGACAAGGATCCGGCGCCGAAAAACACCGAGGAAGAGCCGACACTCGAGTACATCCACGCGATGGCCAAGAGTGGCCTCAAGGTGGTTGGGCGAGATGGCCCCGTGGATGCGATGGGCGTACCGCGTGAACGCCTGCCTTCATGGGACGACATCCAGATTCTGACTGCCCAGCTTGACCGCACGCCGCGGATGGATGATGCGCCCGTGGCGACGGAACTCGTGATAGGGCCGAATGCAAACAAGCCGCTACGCCTGAAGATGCCGCTGTTTGTCTCGGACATGAGTTTCGGCGCGCTGTCCGAGGAGGCCAAGTTGTCGCTGGCCAAGGGCGCGGAGCTGGCCGGAACCGGAATCGCCTCGGGTGAGGGCGGCATGTTGAAAGAAGCGCAACAGGCCAACTCTCGCTATTTCTACGAGTTGGCATCCGCCCAGTTTGGTTATGAAGAAAGCTTGCTGGCGAAGGTTCAGGCGTTTCACTTCAAGGCGGGTCAGGCGGCCAAGACGGGCACCGGCGGCCACTTGCCGGCGGCCAAGGTGACCGAGCGGATCGCCGCGGTTCGACATCTGCCCGCAGGGCAGGATGCCATTTCACCAGCAGCCTTCGAAAACCTCAAGACACCGGCGGACTTCGCCAATTTTGCGGCCCGTGTACGCGAGGTGTCGGGCGGCATTCCGATTGGCTTCAAGATGTCGGCACAGCACATCGAGAAAGACATCGACTTCGCGCTCGAGGCGGGCGCCGACTACATCATTCTGGATGGTCGCGGTGGCGGTACGGGCGCGGCTCCTTTGCTGTTCCGCGACCATATTTCGGTGCCGACGATTCCCGCCCTGGCCCGTGCGCGGCGTCATCTTGACCGCAGCGAGCGCGGGGATGTCACCTTGATCATTACCGGCGGCCTGCGTACCCCGCCGGACTTCATCAAGGCCTTGTGTCTGGGGGCCGACGGCATCGCCCTTGCCAACAGCGCGATGCAGGCGATCGGCTGCATCGCGGCGCGCATCTGTCATACCAACCACTGCCCCAGTGGCGTGGCGACGCAAGACCCGCAGTTGCGCACACGGTTGCAAGTGGATGTGGCGGCGCAACGTTTGCAACGCTTCCTCACCAGTTCGGTGGCATTGATGCAAGTGATGGCTCGCGCTTGCGGCCACGAGCGCCTTTCCGACTTTTGCGTGGATGACCTGACTACGTGGAAGAAGGACATGGCCGAGCTTTCCGGTGTCGCCTATGGTGGCGCCTGTAAATTCTGACGGAGTCGTCTTCTTTCCAAATGACCCAACAAGGCGCTGCAGTAGCGCCCTGACACAGGGGGCTTACACAATCTAACCTTATTCGTTATCTTCAAAATGATAATCGCTGTCATTCGATAATGTAACACCCAAGACTAGTCTGTAACAAACTGTAACATTGGCTGATTACTGTTTCTAATTGATTGTATTAATTTGACAATTGTGTAAATCCATAGGCCGCTGACTGTAACAGCTTATTGTTACAGTCAATCAAATCTCAATTCCCATCTAATTAATAACATTAATATATCAATAGGTTATATTAATTATCGGTAGGGCGCAGGTGGCATGTTCCATGCGTTACTTTTAAAAACCGTTGTAGTTCCTATTCGCAAATTTTTTCAACGATTGTTTTTTCAGCCTCTTGATCGGCGTCCTTAATATTAATGTCATATCTGTTCAATGAAGCGAAAAGGGTTGAATAGCGGCATGTTTCGAAGTGGCCGAGTAAAAAAGTCCTAGATAATATTTTTAGAGGGGAATCGATATGCCTGTAACACTTACTTATCCCGGCGTCTACATTGAAGAAATACCCAGCGGCGTCAGAACCATTACCGGTGTCGCAACATCGATCACGGCTTTTATCGGACGTGCGAAGCGCGGACCCGATAACGAGGCCAAAGTCATCAACAGTTTTCCCGATTATGAAAGAATCTTCGGCGGGCTTGATCTCAATAGTTCGATGAGTTTTGCGGTTAGAGATTTTTTTATAAACGGCGGTAGTCAGGCCATTATTGGCCGTTTGTATCATGAGGAAGACGACGCTGCCTCGAATGCGATACTGACAGCTGATACTTTAATACTGGAAGCAGCTTATAAAGGCGCATGGGGAAATTATCTGCGGGCACGGGTCGATCACAATGTTTCTTCCGAAGTGGCGACGGCACAGGGCTTGGAAGAAGAGGACCTTTTCAATCTAACAGTTCGAGACACCAAAACCGGCGTCACTGAGCAGTATCTGAATGTTTCTGTAAAGCCTGGGCCCAGGCAAATCGACAAGGTTTTGGACAATCAGTCCAAGCTCGTGCGAGTCAGCGGCGACTTGCCGGAAGGCCGGCCGGAAGCCAGCGATCCCCCGCAATCCGGCGAGGATCCTTTCGGCGATAACGATCCGGAAACGAATTACACGGTAACCACCGAGGCTTCCGATAGCGCTCCACTCGAAATTGGAGATTACACCGGCGAAGGAAAGAGGGATGCCAAGGAAGGGCTTTATCTACTGAAGCAAGCCGATTTGTTCAATCTTCTATGTCTACCGCCGGAGGGTGAAACTCCGGATTACCCGGAAGGACTGGTCGATGCGGCGATTGCGCTCTGCGAGGAAGAACGCGCGATGTTACTGATCGATTCACCGAGCGATTGGAGTGATAAGGACGCCGCTAAATCCGGCCTCGATGAAGTCGGCACGAAAAGCAAAAACGCGGCTCTGTTCTTTCCACGCCTCAAGCAACCCAACCCGTTACGAGACAATCAAATCGAAGAGTTCGTACCGTGCGGCGCGGTTGCCGGCGTGATGGCGCGCACCGATACGCAGCGCGGCGTCTGGAAAGCGCCGGCAGGGATCGAATCGACACTTCGCGGCGTACCCGATGCGTATTCTGATTAATTTGAACACTGATTCTGGACGAACTTGAACACCTAAAACCTAACGCATCGGTGGACGTGAATTTTTACGCCAAGTGTTCAACTTGAGTCAAGGAATTCATTTTTTTTCGCATCGATTCTCCTT
>JAHJSQ010000001.1 GCA_018830325.1 Gammaproteobacteria bacterium | reverse complement strand
GGGTATTTTTCTGCCATCTGCCAACCAATCTAGGTTCATAATGACCACCACTAATGTTGTTGTAGCTAGCACTTATTCACTATGATAAGTCATTTAAAATTATAGCTCAGTATGTAGCTTTATTAGCTACTGGCCCTATAACTGCTCTTTTTAGGTTCATCATGCTTTTTATAAATGCGTTCCTCAGAGCGTTTTTATTTTCCTGGAGAATGAAAACCGCATTGTGATCGTTGTTAATGATTCTGGTCTTTGAGGTCGGCAATTTTCTTTTTCAATAAAATGGCTGCCTCTAAGTCCGGGGTTCGATCTAGAATATGGTTGAGCATCATTTCCGCCGCATCGGGGATTTGATTTTCAAGATAGAGATCGGTTAGTTTTAATTGACACTGAAGGTCTTCCGGAAATTGAGATAAATAGGTGTTATAGCTATCGATTGCAATCATTAGCCGCCCCAAAATCCTGGCGGACTCAGCGTACAGTGGCAGATAGATCGGGTTAATTTGAGCAAGGCATTCCAGAGCCATGAATGCATTTTCATCGTTAAGCTGTTTAATGCTGATTGATGTAATTCTCAGTAATGCTTCTTCGATTAGCGGAGACTCGTCTAGATTCAAAATGGCGTCATAATAATTGAGCGCTTGATTGTCGTTCCCTTCCAATTCGGCTATAAACGCTGAAATCAATAATAGATAGGGTTCTTTGTCGGGTTCTTTGCTGTCGAGTTCCAAAGCATTATGCAGGTCTTTTAATTCGTCCGTTTTCTTATGATTGGATAATAGAAGGGCTCTTGTTTTTACTTCCGGTAATCGTGAAGAAGTTCTCGCTTGAGTGTTTAGCGTTGTTAAGCCATTTGTTAAAAATGTGTCGAACATTTTCGACAAAGATGCTATTTCATTTTTAGTTTCCGGAGATAAATATGCGGTCGGATGATGCTTAAGCCATATACTAGCCCGATTGTGACTTTTGTCCTTGTTCCATTGATCGAATAGCAGTGAAAAATCCGGTTTATCTATGAGCTCTTCTTTTCTAGATCGTGTGCGGGAAAGAGCGTCTTCTACTTGTTTGATAAGGCGGGTCGAGCCAATTTGGAATGCTTCATAATAGATGCGTCCGATTTTTTTGGTGTACTCCGCATCCCAGTTATCTTTATTCGGTGCGGCGATTTTAAGAAAATTTCGTATTCCAAATCGTTTTACCACTGAGCTGTAATCTCGATATTTTTGATGTAATCTCTTTTCAATCGTGTCCAGATTGCGTTTGTCTCGATAATTTGCGATTTGCCCTTCCTGGTTATACATTTCTTCATTGATTTTTATGGCTTTTTTGGCAAGTGTTTTAATGCCGTTAAGATGATGCAATGCTTTTTCCAATTCCATTGAAATGGCGGCATAGTGCTCGCTAAGTTCCGGCTCCGATAAGCATGGAATCAGTTGGGCAGCATACTCGTCCGGTGGAGTGTCTAATTCGTCGAGTGTTATTTTTTCAGGGGGAATATGATCGATGAATGCGACTTTAGCAGCCGTCTTAGCAAGATTAATGATTTTTCGGTTATCGGTCGTTATCGATTGGGCTTGTCGAGAAAGAATGGACAGCGCTGCATAATAATCTTGACCTGTGGGTCTTTTTTCTCCGCAATAAGTTTCGACTTGCAGTGACGTTAGGTCGTACTTGGGGCCTGCTAGTTGTTCGTTACTGCCTTTAGCATGTGTGATACCTTCTTTGGTAAAGCATAAATCGAAGCCGGCCAGTAAGATTCGGCTAAAGCCAAAGCGGTGAGCAGTATTAAGCGCTGTATTGGTAACGGTTGGCCCGACACTGTTGATATTATCTATGTTCAGTTTCGTCTTCCATGGGAATCGTTCACCTAGGTAAAGGCTTTTGCCGTGCCACTGGTTGATCAAGGTCGGGTAGGCGTGATGCGAATGGACAAAAATGGTCTTGTCTCCAAACTTAAACATTTCTTTGCTGACTTCAGCGCTAATCTCATAGGGGTCCACAGAAAAAACGAAATCCGGCTCAATCTTTGCCGAGATTAATTGTCTGGATACACGCGAAACTGAAAAAACCGTCAATTTGTTTCGGTGTTGTTTTATCCAAGGCAATAGATCAGTTAAGGAAGGGCCTCCCGCCAATATGATGACGGTTTGGCCGCGATACGCGTCTTGTAAGAGGCTTGCGGGCAATATGTTGTCGGCGAGATTTTCCAATTGGCGGACCATAAATGCCTCGCAGCCGATGGCGACATTGTATTGCCAGTGCAACGATTGCAGTATTTCATTTAATTGCCAACTTAGCTCGGGATAATCTTGAAGTGTCGCTTGTTGTGCGCCAATTGAATTGTGCAGTTTGACCGAATTAATGTAGAAGTAATCGTTGATTTTGAAATCATCGCTTAGTTTTTGCCAGTTTTCGAGGGTTGTGCAGGCGATTTCGGGGGGCAAATTGTCAAGCAAGCCTTGCTGTTCAAGCAGGTTCAAAATTTCTTCAGGTTCAATAAATATATATCGAGTTCCAGAGGGTATTCCTTGTTGTTGAATGAACTTTGGTAATAAGCCTGAGTCGGTCCCGACAATGATATATAGCGAATCTTCATTAAACAGTGCTGGATTGAACGATGTTTCGAAAACGACCTTTGCACTAACCTTGTTGAAAGTTGCGCCATTGATGAAGTAGAAATACTTGTCGCCGAAAGTATTGATGGCAAGTGCGGCATGTGCTGTGTTTGATAATATCATCGTGGGTTGTTCATGTTGTTTTCGATTTTGTCGGCAATTTTAGGCCTGTTTTTTATTACGTCCTTCGCACAGATGAGTCGTTCGGCTTTGTTGGAAATATGATCATGTCGAGGGTCGCCGTGAACCCGGCACCTAAATTATCCAGGAAAACTAACTTATACCCATGTCATCATCTTAGATCAAAATTCGGCGCCGGGGTGGCCGTCAAAGGATGCCGTGAACCTGCACCTAAATTATCTAAGACAATTTCCCATGGCCAATGGGCTATGGCGTTTAGGTGCTGGGTGAACCCGTCCATGGTGGCTGCTGAATCCATGCTGCCAACATCCTCTATACCTTCATAAAGTTGGTTAATTTTTTAATAAAAAGGGATTAACTCAATGATAATAAGGCTATTGTAGTAACTGGAGAACCGATTGCTTCGATTGGTTGGCTTGGGCTAGCATAGCTGTTCCCGCTTGTTGCAGTATTTGGTTTCTGCTTAATGCGGCAGTTTCAGCCGCGAAATCGGCATCCATGATTCGAGACCGCGCTGCGCTTTGATTTTCAATCGAAGATTGCAGGTTGCTAATCGTCGTGGTAAAGCGGTTCTGCATGGCGCCCAGGGTTGAGCGAAAAGTATCGATCGTGGTCAACGCCTTATCCAGGCCGTCAATAACTAGGCCGATAGAAACTGCGGTCTTTGGTGTGACGCCAGCGCTCGTTCCGGCTGAACCGCCGATCACTACGGAGCTCATTAGTATGGAGCCTAAGCCGGTTGAGGTTGCTGAGGCCAGATTATTGACGGTAATCGAAATCCGATTGTCAGAAGTCGTATTAGCGCCCACTTGAAACACCATTCCCGATAGACCGCCATTCAAAATTTTCTTACCGTTAAATTCGGTATTGGTAATGATACGACTGATCTCGCTTTGTAGTTGTTCAAATTCTGTTTGCAACTTAGCTTGGTCAGCTGCATTAACCGATCCTGTGTTAGAAGATTGCACAGCCAAGTCACGCATGCGTTGTATGGTTTCTGTAATCGATCCCATTGCGGCTTCGGCCGTTTGCGCCATCGAAATCCCGTCGTTGGCGTTTCTAATCGCCACTGTCATGCCTCGGATTTGCGAAGTCATTTTATTGCCGATTGCCAATCCTGCGGCGTCGTCTTTTGCGCTGTTGACACGAAGCCCTGACGAGAGGCGCTCCATTGAAGTTTTAAGGTTATTATTGGTTTGAGTCAGCATACGCTGACTATTGATCGAAGCGATATTTGTATTGATTACCATGCCTGACATAGCGATTCTCCAAAATGAAAACGAAATTTAAGAAGTCATTTTGGAATAAGCGATTGTTATGCCATGTTAATAAATAATATATTTATTAGGTAGTTATGCTTATAGCGGAGATGGCTTGCCGGGTGGGTGGCAAAATATTGACGCATGGCAAATAAATTGTTCGGTATTCAGGTTTTGAAGGTTAGTGCTTTTGCAGAATAATCTCTAAAACCAACTTACTGCCGAAATAAGCCAGCAGCAGCAGCACAAAGCCTACTAGTGTCCAGCGGATGGCGATCTGGCCGCGCCATCCGTATCGGATTCTGCCCAACAATAAACCGGAAAAGATGATCCAAGCTATGATCGATAACACGGTTTTATGTACTAAATGTTGAGCAAATAAATCGTCGATAAACAAGGCTCCGCTGACCAGCGAAATGGTTAGGAAAAAAAGGCCTGCTCCGATCATTTGAAACAATAACGATTCCATTGCCTGTAGAGGCGGCAGGGATCGAATGACGCGTTTAGGCTGGTGGCTACGAAGTTGCCGGTCTTGAATGGCCAAAAGTATGGCTTGTAAAGCCGCGACATTCAATAGGCTAAAGGCCGAAATCGAGGTTAATATGTGTACGCTCATCGGCCAGTCATAGCGCAAGCTTGTCTGGGCTTTAAAGGGGAAGAGCATATCCAAGCCGAGCAGTATCGCGGCCGTCGGAAATACCGCAATGCCTAGTTTTTCCACCGGTTTATCGAAGGTGGCAAAAAGAATTAACAAGGCGACCAGCATGGATACTAGCGATGCCGTATCAAAAAAACCAAAGTTCAGTCCGCTTTGTCGTTCGATGATGACTAAGGTGTAGGCTCCATGGGCGGATGCACCGAACCAACCTAAGTAAATCGAAGGTTTTTGTGTATTCTCGGTAACGGTTTCTCGAATCAAAAAGCCGGTTGCGGCTAAATAACCCAAAATGGAAAAGATACCTATGGCTGTTATGTTCATGGTCGCGTTGGCGAGAGATAAGGAATAATCGAAAGGCGATCTTAAAGGGTTATGTTAAACTATCCGACTGAATAGTTCTAACCGATTTGCGTTAGCGAACATCCGTTTGAATCATAAATAAAAGATGCCGATATGTTTGATAATTTAACCGACCGCCTAAGCAGTACGCTTAAAACGATTAAAGGTCAGGGTCGTCTGACTGAAACCAATATCAAAGACACGTTGCGCGAAGTCCGCATGGCGTTGCTTGAAGCCGATGTCGCGTTACCTGTGGTAACTGAGTTCATCGAACGCGTTAGGGAGGGGGCACTCGGGCAGCAAGTGCAAACCAGTTTGACGCCGGGACAAGCGATGATCAAGCTGGTTCAGTCGGAGCTGATCAAGGTTATGGGCGAGGAGAATGAAGGGCTTAATCTAAAAGCCAATCCTCCCGCTGTTATTTTAATGGCCGGCCTGCAAGGTGCAGGTAAGACGACCACGGCGGCAAAATTAGGCCGTTTTCTGAAGGAAAAGCATAAGAAAAAAGTCGGCGTGGTCAGTGCTGATATTTATCGCCCGGCCGCGATTAAACAATTGCAAACGCTGGCGGATGATTTGTCGTTGGATTTTTTTGCCAGCGACGCTTCGCAAAAGCCGATCGATATCGTCAATAATGCTTTGGATGCGGCAAAAAAGAAATTTCTCGATGTGCTGATTGTCGATACCGCGGGTCGACTGCATATCGATGATGAAATGATGGGTGAAATCAAAGCGTTGCATGCCGCGATTGATCCGGTCGAGACCTTGTTTGTCGTCGATAGCATGACCGGCCAAGATGCCGCCAATACGGCAAAAGCGTTCCATGATGCCTTGCCGCTGACCGGCGTTATTTTGACCAAGGCCGACGGCGATGCGCGTGGCGGTGCGGCGTTGTCGATTCGCCATATTACCGGTAAGCCGATTAAATTTATCGGTGTCGGCGAAAAAACCGATGCATTGGAGCCGTTTTATCCCGATCGTGTCGCGTCACGTATTCTGGGTATGGGCGATGTGCTCGGTTTGATCGAAGAGATCGAACAAAAGATCGATAAGAAAAAAGCCGAGAAGCTTGCGAAAAAAATTCAGAAAGGCAAGACCTTCGATCTAGAGGATTTACGCGAGCAACTGTTGCAAATGCAAAGCATGGGCGGTGTCGGTTCATTGATGGAAAAGCTGCCGGGTATGAATCAAGTGCCGCAGGGAATGAAGGATAAGGTCAACGATAAAGAGCTGGCGCGTCAAATTGCCGTCATTAATTCAATGACGATGCAGGAACGTCGTTATCCGGACTTGATTAAAGGTAATCGTAAGAAGCGTATCGCGGCCGGTTGCGGCCAAGAATTACAAGACGTCAATCGTGTTTTAAAGCAACACAAAGTGATGGAAAAAATGATGAAGCGATTTAAAAAAGGCAACATGGCCAATATGATGCGCGGTATGCAAAGCAACATGCGCGGCATGAGAATGTAAATTATCCTTCACTTATGCAAAAAAATGCGTAAAATAGGTCGATTAAATTTTTGATTAATGTTTTTTGAGGATTTTAGATGGTAACCATTCGTCTTTCCAGAGGCGGCGCGAAAAATCGCCCTTTTTATCAAGTCGTTGTCGCTGATAGCAGATGTGGTCGTGACGGACGCTATATCGAACGCGTCGGTTTTTTTAACCCATTAGCGCGTGGTAATGAGCAAAAGCTACAATTAGATATTGAGCGTGTTGCTTATTGGCAAGGTCAAGGTGCTCAGCCATCGGATCGTGTTGCCAGTTTGATTAAAACCGCTAAGAAAGCCGTAGCTTAAAATTTGACCGATCGACAGTATACTTCGCGCGGTCATGTTTGCGGCTTTTATGGCAATGCTATTTTGTTCGAGAGCAAGGCGCGAAAACAGGCGCATAGCAAGCTATGTAACTGTTTTCGCAACGCCGCTATCGGACAAAAGAGCGCGTTAGGAAACTGCAAATGTGTCCGCGCGAAGTATATATCCTTGTCGGGGAAATTTCCGGCGTTTTTGGCTTAAAAGGCTGGGTCAAAATTTTTTCTTACACCGAACCGCGGGAAAATATTTTGTCCTATTCGGCGTGGCAGCTAAGAAAAAACGGTGAGATCAAGTCGCTTAAAGTTAAAGAAGGGCAACGACAAGGTAAAAATGTAGTCGCCCATCTTGAAGCTGTCGACGATCGTGATGTTGCGGAAAGTTTGATTGGTTGGGAAATTTATATCGAACGCGATCAGTTCCCTTCACTTGCAAAAGATGAATACTATTGGGCTGACCTTGTCGGTCTCAGTGTCATCACGAAATCGGGTGTAGAATTAGGGGTGATCGATCATTTGTTCGAAACCGGCGCCAATGATGTTTTGGTGGTGAGCGGAGATCGAGAACGTTTGATTCCGTTTTTAATGGGGCAGACAGTCCTGGAGGTCGATTTGAACGGCAAATGCTTGACGGTCGATTGGGATCCTGACTTTTAGTCGGTGGTCGATGCGTTTCGATGTAATTACGCTGTTTCCCGAGATGGTCAAGGCAGCGTCAAAATACGGCGTTACCGGTAAGGCGATAGACAACGGTATGGTCCGTTTGGAGGCTTGGAATCCTCGGGATTATACTCACGACAAGCATCGGACAGTTGATGATCGGCCTTATGGCGGCGGCCCCGGCATGGTCATGAAGTATCAACCGCTATTTGATGCGGTTAGCGAAGCGAAAGAGAATGGCTTTGGCGATCATGCAAAAGTTGTTTATTTAAGCCCGCAAGGCAGGCCCATTACGCAAAGCTTGTTGAATGAATCGGTCCATTGTGAGCAATTAATATTAGTTGCCGGGCGTTACGAAGGTATCGACGAGCGTTTTGTCGAAACGGTTTGCGATGAAGAATGGTCCCTGGGCGATTATGTTATCAGCGGCGGTGAGTTAGCTGCATTGATCGTTGTCGATGGGGTCTCGCGTTTATTGCCTGGCGTGCTCGGTGATGAGAACTCGGCCCTTCAAGATTCGCATATGGATGGCTTACTGGATTATCCGCATTTTACACGGCCGGAAAATATCGAAGGCCGAGTCGTCCCGGACGTTCTGCTTAGCGGTAATCATGCGGATATCGAGCGCTGGCGGCTTAAGCAAGCGTTGGGGCGAACTTGGCAGAGGCGTCCTGAATTATTAAAAAACAAGCAGTTGAGTGATGTGGAATACGAGCTGCTGCAAGAGTTTATTGTGGAATTGGTTTAATTAAGGTGTGGTGATGAGCAATATTATTGATGTATTGGAAAAAGAACAATTAAGAAATGATATTCCTGAATTTGGCGCGGGCGATACTGTAGTCGTCAATGTTAAGGTAAAGGAAGGCGATCGCGAAAGAATTCAGGCTTTTGAGGGCATCGTGATTGCAAAACGTAATCGTGGACTGAACTCTGCGTTTACTGTCAGAAAAATTTCTCACGGTGAAGGCGTCGAGCGGGTTTTTCAGACGCACAGCCCTATTATCAGCGATATCAAAGTTAAACGCCGCGGTGATGTACGTCGCGCCAAGCTGTATTATCTACGGAACTTGACCGGTAAAGCCGCTCGTATTAAAGAAAAAATTTAAGTCGAGATTTTGCTTCGTTCCGGCAATAAAAAAGGCAGCCAAGGCTGCCTTTTTTATTGCCGGAAAAACCTGGATTTCCTTGTTTCCACGCTGCAGCATACCGATCTTGCTTAGGCAGCTAAGGTATGGGTTCCCACGGAGGGCCGTTCATCGTTATTCATAAATTGTAGGGTACGCTGCGAGTACCAAAGCTGTGCCCTGCCGGTTCGGTTGGCACATGAACATCGCGGGGTTACCATGGTACGCACAGCGTACCCTACGCGTACCATGGTAATTATAAGCTGTTGAAAAATTTCGTGGCTTTCGAGTATTTCGTGGTTTAATCACTTTTTGCAGACAGTTAATCGATACGACAATTCTATTTAAGAATGGGAGCGCGATATGCCTTTCATCGTTCACTGGGTCAGCGAATGCCAAGGCGTCGAAAATATTCGAATCCTCCAAACGCCTGCCGGAAAACTGTCGGTACAGAGGTGCGGCGAGGTGATTTGCAGTATCGATTGGTTGCCCAGCGGGCCAGTCATGGTTTCCAGCCTCGATAACGGCAATAAACAAAGCTTCGATCCGGTTGAAAATTATTGGCGTGAACCGAATGCTATCGTGGAACTCAAGCTGTTACGGCGGGGTAGCCCGTTCTTGCAAACCGTTCAAGACGCATTACTCAGGATTCCGTTCGGGACGACGTTGACTTATAAGGATTTGGCTAAAATCTTAGATTCCGCGCCGAGAGCGGTCGGCGGCGCATGTCGGCGAAACGATTATCCGTTGATTGTGCCGTGCCATCGAGTCGTTTCGGTATCCGGCCCCGGCGGCTACTCGGGGCAAACACAAGGCGAGTCGATGGCTATCAAGCTCCAATTATTGGCTTTCGAGGCTTCGTTTAATCAATGAACCCAAGCGATTTGATCGATCAGTTCCTTGATGCGTTGTGGGCCGAGCAAGGCGTTAGCAACAATACCTTGTCCGCCTATGGTAGCGATTTAACTATTTTCGCCCAGTGGCTCAAGAGCATCTCTTTGTTGGATGTGGGGGGAGACGATATTTCTCGATTTCTGGCATTCAGATACAATCAAGGTATCGGTAGCCGTTCAAGTGCCCGGTTACTGTCGACATTGCGGCGTTTTTATGCTTATCAGTTTCGGGAGAATCGGATCAGCGTCGATCCGACCGCATTGATCGATATGCCTTATATCGGCAGAAAATTGCCGTCTTCATTATCGGAAAACGATGTCGAAGCCTTGCTTAAGGCGCCCGAAACCTCGAACCTATTAGGTTACCGCGACAGAACGATGTTCGAAATGCTTTATGCGACGGGGCTTAGGGTTTCCGAATTGGTCTGTTTGCGTTTGGAGCAGGTAAGCCTCCGGCAAGGCGTCGTCAAGATTACCGGCAAAGGCAATAAAGAGCGCTTGGTGCCGTTCGGCGAAGAGGCGATGGAATGGCTTGAAGGTTATCTGAAAACGATACGACCGGCGATTCTCGGCGAGCGGCAAAGCGCTTTTTTATTCGTGACGAATCGAGGCGACGGCATGACAAGGCAGGCGTTTTGGCATATCATCAAACGCCGCGCGAAAGAAGCCGGCATCGCCAAGGAACTGTCGCCCCATACGCTACGGCATGCCTTTGCGACGCATTTGCTCAATCATGGCGCCGATTTACGCGTCGTGCAATTGCTGTTGGGCCATTCCGATTTATCGACGACGCAAATTTACACGCACATCGCGCGCGAACGACTGAAAGATCTCCACGCAAAATTTCACCCGAGAGGATAAGCCAAGATGGCGCAAAACATTCATCCGACAGCCTGCATTGCAGAAAACGTAAAATTAGGCGAAGACGTCACCATAGGACCCTTCGCGGTCATTGAAAGCGATGTCGAAATTGGCGCGCACTGCCGAATAGGCCCGCATGCAGTCGTGCAACGTTATGTCAAAATGGGCGAAGGCAATATAGTGCATCCGCATGCCGTGCTCGGCGGCCTGCCGCAAGACTTAGGGTTCACCCCCGAAACCGTAACGTGGCTCGAAATCGGCGATGGCAATCAACTTAGAGAGGGCTTTACCGCGCATCGGGCGACCAAGGAAAAGGGCGCGACGCGCATCGGTTCGGGGTGTTATTTCATGAATAACAGCCATGTCGCGCACGATTGCTCGATCGGCGACAACACGATATTCGCCAACAATGTCGCGATCGGCGGCCATGTCGAAATCGGTCGTAAAGTATTCATGGGTGGCGGCGTGGTCGTGCATCAGTTCTGCCGGGTCGGTTCTTACGCCATCGTACAAGGTACGACCGGGCTCAACATGGATGTGATTCCGTTCATGTTGATCGGCGGACGTCCGGCCAAACATTATCGTTTGAATACGATCGGTCTCAGGCGCGCCGGGATTACCGGAGAACGTTACAAGGTGCTCGAAACGGCGTTTCGCCGGCTTCGCAGTAAAAAGAGCCTCGACGATTTGGAAGAAACCGATGAGCTCAAAGAATTGAAAGAATGGTTGGCGGTCAAATCGAAACGTGGTTTGCATGGTTTCGTCGATCTGTCGGTTTGAGTTGAAATGTCGCCCGAGGCTTGAATCGACATGGTTTTCGCCGATTGAAAAGATGGCTGCCGATCAATTGCCGTAACCGATGCTACGAATGTCCATTAATATACCGTTTTCGAAAATCAGCTGTTGCTTGAGTCTTCTCGGGCCGAAGTTGTAGATCCATTCGTCGATAGTGATTTGCTGGTATTCGGATATGTCGAGCGTACCTTGCGGAAAACGAAAACGACTGCCCGAAACGCCCAAACGCTTATCGGCATAGTCGGGTTCGCCGCATTTTATTCGAACATCGCTGATATGGTCGCCGGTTTGGACGATCCGTTGTCCGCAGCGGAAGGCAAAGGCTTCGGGGGCTGAGGCGAACAAAAAGAATCCCAGCAACAAATAAATTTTTTTCATAAATACTCATCGAAACGGAAGAATGTAATTAAAGTTAACGTAAACCGATGAACCGAAAATGAATCGGTAAGGTACTTTTTACGGTTTTTATTTTACACTGTGGCTCGACTTTAAACCTTTTTAGGCGGTAGGAGTATTCGAATGATGTTACTACAGATAGAGCCGGAAACGCCCTATTCGCGCATGGCCTTGCCGTATTATTTGATCGGGTAAGTCGGCGAAAACGGCACGTTCTTAAGAAAATCGCCGAACAATTGAAACCGGGAGCCAGAGTCGTGCTGATGGGGGCCGAGTTTATCGGCTGCATTATTTTGGAGATGCTGGTTAAAAGCGGAGCGAAACTAATCATCATTGAAATGGGCGAGGGCATGGTGCCGCGCATGATGAACGAAAAAGGAGGTGTCTTGATCAAACAATGGTGTCTCGAAAAAGGTGTTATGATTCATTGCTGCACGACGATCACCGCTTTCGAAGCGGACCAAAGCGGTTTACGGGTGAAACTCGACACCGGTGAAATGCTGATTGCCGACTTTGTCGTTTCGCGGCCGGCGTTAATGCCAATATCGATTTTTTGCAAGGCAGCGGCATAGCTACCGTACACGGCATTCTTGTCGACCGGCTGCAAAAAACATGGCCGGCGGTCGCGAAGTTTTGCATCAGGGCAACATTAACATGAACGTACTCGATACGATGGGTTTGATCGCCTGTTCATTCGGTCTATGGATGGGGGTAGAGCAGGGGGGTTCGGTCGAACGCTACAATCCGGATCGATACCGCTATCTCAATTTGCAATTTCAAGAGGACTGTTTGATTGGCGCCACCGCAGTCGGCTTGACGCAGCATGTCGGCGTTTTAAGAGGATTAATTCAAAGCCGAATCAAACTCGGCGATTGGAAACAACGTCTAATCGACGATCCGACCCGCATTACGGAAGCCTATCTGGCGAACACTCAAGCGATAGGTCTCAATGCCGGCGTAAACGTTAAATAGAATAAATTTAAACT
The DNA here is from genome assembly GCA_018830325.1 of Gammaproteobacteria bacterium. Lineage (GTDB taxonomy): Bacteria > Pseudomonadota > Gammaproteobacteria > Methylococcales > Methylomonadaceae > Methylotuvimicrobium. The sequence continues at coordinate 17,957 of JAHJSQ010000001.1, read as the reverse complement.
CGGTAATTTAACTATTAAGCGCATTAGGTTCTTCAAGTATTTCAAGGGGATATTTGCTCGCTCCCAAGCGCTTTGCTTGGGAATGCAGTGCGTGAAGCTCCGGCTTCTCGAAACTTAGTATTTGGTCGTAAATAACTCGTTTACAGGTAAGCCACTGGTTTGACCAGTGAGACTATCAAGGCTTTGCCTTTAGAATTAGTTATTAAAGACATGTAAATTGCTTGTCGGGACTTGGCGGCATAAGCATCAAGCTAAAAATGGCCAAATCCACATCCGTTTTTTCCCAAGTGGCTAATAAAGCATGTAGCCCGTATACAGCGTAGCGAAATACGGGACTTACGTGGCACCGAACTTCCCGGATTGCGCTATGCTCCATTCGAGCTGCGCTGTTTAGGGTAGCCGGAGGTTGGTAGTGGAAAAGTGGTAGGATACATCAAAGGGAAAAGTGCAATATCGAAGGCAATGGGTCTGATGATAACGGTGGTTTTTAATGAAACCGCAAAAGAAAAGCTTAACAATGGCAGCCCTTGGGGCTGCTATAACCGTCAAGCCCCCCGCCTTGCGGGGCGATATGACTTTCCAATTTTATTGAGGATTCGGTTGTTCTATTGGTAGGCTCCGAACTTTCGACTAAGCTCAAAACTTCAAGAAGTTATTTATCGGAAAATCTATAACGCTTGAAATAATCGTTAAAAATGCCCACTAGCGATAGTTCGTTTTTAGCCAGAGGCTTAATAATGGTCAACGCATCCGATAATATTTTAGTGGCCTTGGGTAGGTTGCTAATATTTTCGCGCACTAAAGTATAAGCGCCGAAAAGTGCGACAAAAAAGAATTGCTTCATCAATGAATAATGATTTTTGTTCAGGCCGGCCAATATCGCAATCGATTCTTTCGCGTTTACTCCGCCACGTTGCAGATATTTGAATACCGCATTTTTGAGTAAATCGTTGGACATCACGCCATAAAGCGCGTTAGCAAGAATGTTAAGGTTGGCGTTGGCGTATTGTCGGTCGCGGTAGTATGCTTCGATTTTTTGATAGATCAAATCGGTGTTATTGAAATCTGGCATAGCCAATAAATGCGCGCTCAATATTTGTATGTCTGAAAATACCGCCGTCAAGCCGCCGCCGGTTAAAGGGTGACGCATGTTCAACGCATCGCCGAGCATGACCGCGCCTTTACGTATTTTTGGTTTCGCCGCCATGTAGTGATTGGGCATGACCTTAAGCCGGTCTTCTTGTAGGGCATATTGGTAGCTTGTCTGCATGCCTACCGGAATGTAAGGCGTTACATTCGTTTCTAAATGCGCCTGCAGGAATGCCTTTCTGGGAAATTGGTCGCCTGGAAAGTCGATTAAAAGTCTGACTTCATTACTGGAAATGGGATAACAAATGAATGGTGTCGGCCCCGACAAAAACACATGGCCATGCTTGGGCACAGGGGTTTCGCAGTCTTTTAAAATCAAACCGATAAAGTAAGAGGTAACGGTTTTTTCGTTGTTGCTGAGAAACTCTCTAAAATTAGAAAAAAAACCGTCGCTGGTAATGGTTAACGGCGCATAAATAGATTTGATCTCGTTCGAAACCGAATCGCGGTAATTCACACCGATAATTTCGTTTTGGTCGTTCTCCAATAAACTCAAGGCTTTACCTCGAATTTGTGTAACCGATGAGTTTTGTAAGGCTGCGGCTCTAATTTGTTGCAGAAAGCGGCCGTTATGTAAGCCCATGCCATGATTGGGCGACGGATAAGGTATGGTCGTTTGATCATTGCCTTGCAGCAGAGCATAGCCTTCGACCGGTTGTGCGTCGATGCCGTTTAATAAATGCCCGAGACCTAATTGTTCCAGCGATAATACGGCACCGGGCTGTAAAAGCTCGCCGACGATCCGTTTTTTCTCCTTGTAGCAGTGATCGATCAAAGCAATGTTGATGCCCTTGGGCGCTAGGTAAGCAGCGATAGTCGCGCCTGCCATGCCTGCGCCGATAATGCAAATGTCGAAATTAGATTCCATCTTTAGTTACTTGGTACCCATCATCATTTTTCTAACATCCTTAAACTATGAATCCTACTATATCGATTCAACGCCCAAATAGGGAAAATATTCCGATAATTTGCATAAGTTATCATGCAATTATAGTTAAATACGCCGGAAATATTTTCTTGAGGCCAGTCGCCTAGCTCGGTTTGTTTGTTCAATAAAACGCGGATACCTTTGTCGATAATCGATTTATCTTGAAAATCGCCTGACAGCAAAGCCAATAGTGCCCATGCGGTATTGACCGATTGTGAAGTCTCGGCTTCGGTATAAACCAATTCGGAACACGATTTAAAACTTTCTCCCCAACCGCCATCGGCTTTTTGCTTGCTAACTAAAAAAGCGCAAGCTTTGTTGATGCTGTCGGCTAAAACCTTATCATCGAAATAACCTTTATTGTGCGCCTTACTCAACGCCTCTACGGCAAACCAAGTCGCATAGGTAAAGCAAACGGCCCATCCGCCATACCAAGAACCATCGGCCTTTTGTTGCTTAATTATAAAGCCGATCCCGGCGTTTATCGCTTTGCTTATCTCATCGTTTTTATAGGTCGGATAATCTTCTTGACTCTCCATCAGCGAAATTAGGCAAGCGGCGCTGCATTCCGTCCAGGAATAGTCGATCATTATATCGGCAAATACTTCAGAGGGGTTGAGTTTTTCCAGCCATCGAGGCGCGCGCGTCAATTCATAAGTCGACCAGCCACCGTTTGTATTTTGATAAGATAGAATGATGTCGATAGCTTGTTTCATCCGCTGCTCGTCGATAACCGCTTCAACCAGACCGGAATGGTGTATGGCCAAAGCCGCGCTTAAGCCTTCCGCAGTGCAATCCGACACCGGCCAGCCGTTGTCTGCTGTCGAAAACGGCCAACTGCCGATCATCGGGTGGCGGAAGAACTCGGCATGAGTCAGGTGTTCGGATTTGATTTGCGAGCGTTCGATGAAACGATAGCTTCTTTCGAGGGTTTTCGGAAATCGTTTGCCCAAGTCGCTTTCCAAAATAGCCCGGGTCGCCAACGTGGTATCCCAAAGCTGCGAGCCGTTGTAACCATTCATTTTCATGCCGTCCTCGGCAACCCATAAATAATCGTACCAGCGTTCCACATGGCGTTTAAATCGGTCGGAATCCTTGCCGTAAGCATGCCAAATACAGATCGAATTGATCGCCTTGCTGACCGGACCGATATCGATGTATTGAGTTTGTTGATCTTCGGCGTCGAGGTATTTCAGAATGTAATCCGTCGTTTTTTTTCTGAGCAGGGAGCTGGCGAATTTTTCGTAAGTGTTAGTGAACAAATTCATCCATTTGAGTACGCCCGACGGCTTATAGTAGCGGTCTTTGTCGCATACGGCATCGCGTTGTTTCGGCCAGTCTATTGAGTCGAAGTTTTCATAAAGCTCTTCTCTCAAGCTTAGTATCAGCTCTTCTTCGGGGGCTTGAATCCGGTGCGCCTGGCAATAGGCCATCGGCAGGTACACCATTCGGCAATGACACCAGTAGCGCGACGGATGCATCGGCAGCCATTTCGGTAGTAACCACATTTCCGGAAACAGGCTGTTAAAGCCGCGCCAATCGTAAAGATTCATCACGGCCAGGTAAAATTTGCCCCAGGAAGGAACACCGGCTGCCCCGCCGTTGTTTTTGATCCAGTTCCGGGCCTTAACGATGGCAGGGTGCTCTTTATCTACGCCGAGAATGCGTAGCGAAACATATTGCATGACCGTACCGAACATCGTCGATTCACCTTCGATATGCATGCCCCAGCCGGCGTCTGAGTTCTGATGGTTGAAAATATAAAGCTTCATCATTTCGCGGTGCGCCTTAGGGAATGGCGTGCCGCTAATATAGGAAGCGATCAATAAGCCCGGCAACAGAAATAGCGGGCCGCCGTAATCGCCGGGCCAATGTCCGTCTTCGCATTGCAAGTATGAAAAATAGTTTATGCCTTTGACGAGCGAATCGATAACGGCTTGGTCATCGGCGTATTTTGCTTGCGGTAAGAGGCCGTCGAAAGGCTGATATTGATTGCTGATTGCGCAATGCCGATAGACCTGGTCGGCGGAATTCGGGTTGATCGACGAATCGAAGCGGAAATCTTCGGCGAATTGTGCGATTTCCTCATCCGAAACAGATTCGGCATTGTGCAAGTGTTGGTCGATTTGATCGGAGGCGGGCTTGAATGCCCAGATATGTCGTCCATGGTCATTCAATAGACGCCATTTTTTCCAAGCGGGTTTTACAGTTAACATGGTTTTTTATTTTTATTACAAAATTGGAAATGAACCTATAAAAAGCATTTTGTCCAAAAAATATACGAAAATCGCGAAGCTATTTAATTGATTTCGTGGAGCGCTCTATTTTCGGTATCGTTGGTTCATTGGCTCGCGCAATTATAGGCTTCAAGTGTGAATATTACCTGAAGTGTTGAGTTTATAGTATACGGAAGCCGGCACGCTAAAGAAGGGGGTCTGCATCGTACTCTGTAGGACGGGTTTTTAACCCGTCCTACTAAATCCTGCCAAAGGAAGGGGCGGAAATCGCCACGGTGCCTTTGCGTGAGTAATTATATTTCAACGATTGAATAAAGCGATTCGCACCATAGCAAAGAAACCTTTCAGTTTTTTCCCGAAGCTAGGCGGTTTACGCAGGCGCTCATGACCCGGCAACAACTGGCCTTTGGCCAACTTGCCGATTTTCTGTTTGACGGCCGGGTCGAGCTTGCCGTCGGCGGCTAATTCGAAGAATAAGGCTTTCACATTGCCCAGATCGAAAAAGTCGCGTTGCCATTCCCATTGATAATTGCCGCCGTAACGAAACCACGAGCCGCCGATGCCTTCGACTTGATAAGGCGTGCCGTCATCGCGCGAAGCAGGAGAGACTTGGGTCCATAAGCCTATTACTTCACCGATTTTTTCGTCGATCAGGATGCGGTGATAGGGATAACGCCATTCTTCGAAGCCTTCCATTTGCACACCCAAAGCCCATTCTTCGATTTCTTTACGGCTGCGCGCGACGAATTCTTCATTCGGGCCGATATTCCAACGGTACTCGGCGTCGTCGGTATACATCGGGCCGAGGTGTTTGGGCCAATTGCCTTCTTTTTCGGCGTCCCGGTTGGCTTGAAGCCAGCGTTCGACCATTTCTTCCAGTTCTTCTCTCGGATATGCAGGCATCGTCGCTCTCTATTTTAATTGAATTTTAATGGCTTGGGTCGGGCAATATTTTTCGGCTTGCTTGGCTTTGTTCAACAAATCCAGCGCCGGGTTTTCTTGTAACACGGTCAAGTTGCCGTCGTTATCGACCTGGAACAGTTCAGGCGCCTCGCTCATGCAAGTGGCGTGGCCTTGGCAAAGTTCCCGGTCGATGATAATCCGAAAGGATTCTCCGGTCGGGGTTTTTTCGGCCGTGTCGGCTTCCGATGCTTGGGGCGCGGTATCGTCAATGGCTTGACGTTTGCGGTAACGAACCCGGCACGGCGATACCGGTTGTACCACCATTTGCGTAAAGTCATCTTGATAATGGTCTTTGGCGTCAGTCAACTCGAAGGTATAGCGGCGCAGCAGCACGGCAATGATTGCTTTGAGTTGCAGCATCGCGAACGCATTGCCGGTGCATTTATGTTTGCCGCCGCCAAACGCGATCCAGCTGAACGGCTTGGCGTCTTCTTGGCGCGCTTCGGTATAGCGCTCGGGATCGAATTTTTCAGGTTCGGAAAATATTTCCTCGATGCGATGCGATACTCGCGGCGACGTGCAGACATATTTCCCGGCCTTGACCGTGTAATCCTTGAAATGAAAATCCTGCATGACCTTGCGAATCAAGAATATCAGCGGCGGGTGCAGACGCAAGACTTCTTTGATGACATTTTCCAGCAGCGGCATTTCGCGCAGGGATTGAAAAGTGATTTCACCATCCGCGCCGAATAATTGATCCAGTTCGCTCAATACGGCTAGCATGTGCTCGGGCCTGCGTGCTAGCTCAAGCAGGGTCCATGCAGCGGTGCCTGCTGTGGTATGGTGTCCGGCGAAGATCGTGCCGATCAGCATGCCGGTAATTTCATGGGGCGACAGGCTGCTGCCGTCGTCATATCGGGCGTCGATCAAGAGTTGAAAGGCGTCTTCGCTCTTTTCGGTTTTTTGCGCGCGCTTGGCAATGATGCCGGTGACCAGCTCCTGAAGCCTGGTGCGCGCCTTGTCGCGGCGGCGGAAGACCGGCAGCGGCAAATAGGGAAACACGAAGGCGAGGGGATTCACGCCTTTTTCGAGATCGTGATAGATTTGGGCGAATTCTTCATTCAATTCATAGCGGAATTCGTTGCCGAGCAGGCAGTGGCTGGACGTGTAAATCGTCAATTCCTTCATGAATTCCAATAAATCGATCTCGCCGCTGTCGCCCCAGTCGGCAACCATTTGCTCGACTTCGGCGACGATGATTTGCGCATAGCCGCGCATTGGTTTATCGCGCAACACCGGCATCAGCATTTTCAGTTGTTGATCCTTTTTATCCGGCGGTGCATCGAAAACCACGCCCTTGCCGAAAATAGGCGTCATGATTTTATAGGCCTGGCTTTGGTCGAGTTGCGTGTCGGGCGCGCGAAAAAACGCCTCGTTCGCCTCGGGGCCGGTCATCAGCACCATGCGTTGATGAAACATGCGGAATTCGCCGATTTCGCCGAGCGTATTTCTAAGCTTCATCATGTAGTTGAAGGGATTCTTGCCGAAGTCGAGCATGTGCCCGATCAGTGGCAACGCGCCGGGCATTTTAGGCGGTACCTTAGTGGAAGAAGCGGGTTTTTCGGAATTGATTGTATTCATGTCTTAGGTGGGAAAAATAATAAATTAACCATGCTAATAGCCGATGATCCGGGATGAGTTGAATTGAGACTGTAGCCTGGCGACAGCAAATGGTACGCGAAGTCTTGTCAGGAGGCCAAAAAACCGAATAAATCTTTAGGGTCGTCTACTTCGGGCAACATGACTATTTCGGTGCCAAACTTTAATTCGGTAGCAAGTTGGTAGACGATACGAAGCATCGAAAAGTCTTCCAGAGCGAAACCTACCGAATCGAATAGCGTGATTTCTCGATCATTGTCACGCCCGATTTTCGTTCCGCAAACCAACTCCGCTAATTCGGCATGGATCAATCCGGCATCTCCTTGTTGAATTTCGCCTTCGATTAGGCTTTGCTGCGTATATTCGACGACGAGTTTGACTTGTCTTAGCAGTTCCGCCGGTAATTCGGTTTTGCCGGGGCAGTCGCCGCCGATTGCGTTGATATGTGTGCCTAGCGCGATATCTTCAAAAGCGAAAAGTGTTTGTCGATGTTTGGCGGCTGTTGCTGTCGTTATAATATCGGCGCCATGCGCGGCTTCGGCGATACTGCCGCATGGCTTCAATTCGAAGGGTCGATTGGCCAGGTTTCGGGAAAACTTGAACATTGCCTGGCTGTCGATATCGTAATATCGGACTGTTTTAAGCGCATAGTGCCCGGCGAAAGCGATCGTCTGGAATTCCGCTTGTGCGCCGCTACCGATGATAGCCAAGGATTTGACATCGCTCCGCGCGAGATAACTTGCCGCTAGTACGCTGGTAGCGGCAGTTCTTATCGCGGTTAGCAAGGTCATGTCGCAAAGCATCAAAGGGTAGCCGTTGCCTGCGTCGCTGATTTGGCCGATCGCGGCAACGCTGAGGTTACCGTTTCTAATATTACCGGGGTGTCCGTTGACATATTTAAAGGTATAAAATTCGTTATCGGCACAGGGCATCAATTCAATGACGCCTTGCGGATAATAGGTAGCATGACGCGGCGATAAGTGGAATGAATCCCAGCGGGAAAAGTCCTGTTTCAAGGCCTTAGTCGCTTTTTTAATAAAATGCTCAAGGCCAACATGGCGGGTCATGTCTCGAATGTCGCTTGCGGTTAGAATGAGCATATCGAATCTTGCTAAGTGAATGACTGAAATACCTTGATTTGTGTTAGTTTACCGTTCATGAAGATCACTGTTAAATTATTTGCCGGTTTTATTGCCCGACGGCTATTCGGTCAATGCCGAAACATGGTTATTAAAAGAATCAGGGAGGTTGCTGAAGATCCGTATGCACAGCACCTCCGATCGTGTGTAGGGCAAGCTTCGCTTGCCGCAGTTACGCGTTGAATTCGAGTTTGACGCGTATTCCGAACAGGATGTCGACGGTTTTATGTGTCGGCGGCAGGGCAGATTTTTGCTCCTGCAAAATCTGCATTCATGCCATCCTTGGCAATCAGTCGCCGCCGTCAAGCTTACATGGACGTATTTACGGCGTTCTGCCAAGCGAGTTACCGTACCCTCGACAAAGCTCATAGTTCAAGGACGTTATTTATCACGAAATTCTAAGTTATTCCTTGCTTATTCATAGGGTTGTAAATCATAAAAAATTTGTCATCGATAAGGAGTTAGTACCATGCAAACTATTTTAGTCACCGGAGCCAATCGCGGCTTAGGTTTGGAATTTTGCCGTCAATATGCCGAGGCGGGTGACAAGGTTATCGCGGCGTGCCGGCATCCCGATAAATCCGAAAAACTTCAGACTTTGGCGGCGAGGCATGCGAGTATTCGAATCGAAGCCTTGGATGTCGCCGATTTTGCGCAAATCGATGATCTATCGGCGCGACTGGTCAATGAAACCATCGACGTTTTGATCAATAATGCCGGCGTTTACGGCGATAAGTCGGGAGGCGGCTTCGGTAATTTGGATTATCAGGCTTGGTCGCATACCCTGCTGGTCAACACGCAGGCGCCGGTTAAAATGAGCGAGGCTTTTTTGCCACAGCTTCAGCGTAGCGACAAAAAATTGATCGTGGCATTGAGCAGTCAAATGGGGAGCATTGCCGATAATTCCAGCGGCGGCAGTATTTTTTATCGTTCCAGCAAGGCTGCGTTGGATGCCGCGATGAAAAGCGTATCGATCGATTTGATGGATCGCGGGGTAGGCGTGCTGATTTTTCATCCGGGTTGGGTCAGGACCGATATGGGCGGACCGAACGGATTGATCGATGCCTACGAGAGCGTCACCGGCATGCGTAAGATGATCGATGCCTTTTCGCTTCGGCAAAGCGGTAGTTTCATCAAATACGAGGGGTTGACGATGCCTTGGTGATTCGTTGGCCGCCAAGTGGGCTGGGCGCCGTGTTTGTGTTAATCGGTGTTCGGATCCTGAGCGAGTTGCAATTCTCGCAATTTCATTAAGGCATAGAGCGTTTCCAGGTGCGGGCAGGGTACGTCTTTTCGCCTCGCGGCATGTACCGCATTGCCGAGTATCGCTTCGGTTTCCATCGGACGGCCTTGTTCGTAATCGAGCAGCATGCTGGTTTTGTAGGGCGGCATCGTGTGCGTGTTGGCGATATTGCGTTCGATGATGTCTTCGGCCAATGGGTGTCCGCAGGCCGAGGCTATCGCGACAACTTCTCGCATTATGCCTCGCACCAAGGGTTCTTGTGTGCTGAGAATGTCTTGAGTCGCCAAGCCTCCGGATAATACCGACAGCGGATTGAATGGCGCATTCCAAACGCATTTTTGCCAGCGCGCGCCGATGATGTCGTCGGTAATTCGGCATTCGATGCCGGCCGCATTGAAAAAGTCGCCAAGCTGTTCGGCTTTGGGGCTAATAGTGTTGGTTAAGCTGCCCAAGGTCAATCGGCCGTAAGCCAAATGAGCTATTTGTCCGGGTCCGGTTCTGTTGCAACAGATGAAAGCCAAGCCGCTGATGATTTCGTTGTCTGGAAAGGCATCGATGAAAGCTTGTTCGGTTTCAACGCCGTTTTGTATAAAGACGATCGTGGTGCTATTCGAAACTGCGGGGCGGATGAGCTCGAGGTTTTCCGATACATCGATCGCCTTGGTGCAGAGCACGACAAAATCGGCTTGTTCCGGATAGTCTTCGGAATGTTGCAAGACATGGTGCGGCTTGAAGTGCCAGTCGCCCAGGTCGTGGCTTTCGATCGAATAGCCGGATTGATCGATCAGGTTGAATTCGGACCGGCATACGACCGATACATCGGCGCCGGCTTTCGCCAGTAATGCGCCGTAAAAACCGCCGATCGCGCCGGCGCCGACGATAAGGACTTTAATCGGTTTCATCTTGACTGAGAAATTGTTTTAAAAAAGGCAGAGTCAATTTACGTTTTGCGGCCAGCGTTGCATGATCCAGTCGATCGAGCAAGCGCCACAACGAGGCTAAGTCTCGGGCATAATGATTCAGCAAAAAACGGCCGACCGTGGGATTGATTTCAAAGCCCATTTGTTTGGCTTTAAAGGCCAGAGCCTCAATGCTTTCTTGATCCGACAGTTCTTGAAGTTTTAGTGTCAATCCCCAGTTCAGCCGAGTTTTCAGGTCGGGCAGTCGGATGGTTAGCCAATTGGGCGGACAATTCGAAGACAGTATTAACTTAAAGCCACGATCCCGGTGGCGATTATAGAAATTGAAAAATGCGAGCTCCCAGTCCGAGGTTTCGGCAATCGCATCGATATTGTCGAAGCAGACGACTTCGTAATCTTCGAGTCCGCTTAGAATTTCGGTGCTGGGCAGAGCCTCCGCTGCGAAAGAATAGTAAAACGTGGTTTTTTTCAGTTCCTGGGCCAATTGACAGCAGGCTTGCAATAAATGGCTCTTGCCCAGGCCAAGATTGCCCCAAAGATAAATCTGCTGCTCTCCGGTACCGGAAACACAATCTTTCAGGTGGCCGATAATTTCACGGTTTTTGCCCGGATAGAAATTGGCAAAGGTCAGATTAAACTTGTGTTCGAAAAGTAACGGTAATTGCTCGGCCATGCATCAAGGCTTTTTTTTATGATAACGGACATAAAGGCTTGCGCCGACAAATAGCATTAAGCTAAAGGTCACTTCCAGTAATGCATAAGGCCTTTGCAGCGGATTGGCATAAGCTTCAACCGACCCGTGGATAAAATACATCAGGCTGATATAGGCCATCCAGGCACAGCTTCTGGTTTTGCCGGCGAGTAAACCTCGCATCGGCAATAATAACGGCGAAACGCTCAGCAGCAATACCAATGCGGTAGGCAGTTGATCCGGCGGCGTCAATACGGTAGGCCAGGCCATCAACAAACCAAACAGCCCGAAAAAACCGGCTAAGGCGATGCGGTGATAATGTTTTGCAGTCATTGGCCGGTCTTAGGTATTAGTGTGAGCCATGTCGTGCCGGAACAAGTTATAAAATTTCCAGAACGTGTTCGGGAGGACGTCCGATAGCCGCTTTGCCGTTAGCTAGCACGATCGGTCGCTCGATCAATTTAGGCATTGCGACCATGCCGGCTATCAAGGCTTGTCGGTCTAGCGAAGGATCGTCCATGCCGGTTTCCTTATACTCGCTTTCGTTTTTACGCATCAAATCGCGCGGCTCGATGCCAAGTAGATTGAGGATTTCGTTTAACTCATCTGCGGTAGGCGGGGTTTTTAAGTATTCGATTATTTCAATATCGAGACCTTTGTCCTGCAGAATTTGCAAGGTTTGACGCGATTTGCTGCAACGGGGATTATGATAAATTTTGACAGTCATCGTTATTGGCCATGCTCCAAGTTTAAAACATTACCTAATTACGTAGAACTTTCAGCCAAATCGACAAGACCCAAGTTACCCGTCATAACGGCATGGATTGCCCGTATCTAGTGAACAGGGAAGTACAATACTGGATAGGGTCTCATCCATGCAATCTTGTCTCCGGTAATGTTTATCTAGGGAGCAGAATTCATGTGCCGGATAAGATTCCGATTTTAGCTGAAGCTCGTAATTAATCAGGAAACGTTATGATAACATCATTTATGCGGGCGGCAGATGGGAAACGAAGCGTCTTTCTAAAGAGGTCGCTTAATTTTTTTAAAGAGTAAGGCTCGCCGGCTTCAAGGTTGGGGTTTCGTTGTAATCGATTCGCCTTTCCGGCATTTTTTAACATACTTAGGACAAAAAGGTAAGTCATTGAATACTCAAACTATCGTCGACAGGGCAAAACTTTATTGGCGCCTGACCCGATTCGATCGCCCGATCGGTATATTGATACTCTTATGGCCCACACTGTGGGCGCTTTGGTTAGCCTCGAGCGGTTCGCCGGATTTGAAAATTTTGACCGTTTTCGTGTTAGGTGTCATTTTGATGCGAGCGGCTGGTTGCGTGATCAATGACTATGCCGATCGCGAATTCGATCCTCATGTCGAGCGCACCAAACAGCGCCCGATCGCTACCGGAGAGGTGCGGCCTAAGGAGGCATTGGCGCTCTTCGTCGTATTGAGCCTTATCGCATTCGGTTTGGTTTTATTACTGAATACGATGACTATTTTGCTATCTATTGGCGGTGCTATTCTAGCTGCCGTCTACCCATTTATGAAGCGCTATACCCATTTGCCACAAGCCTTTTTGGGCATGGCTTTCGGTTGGGCCGTGCCGATGGCTTATGCCGCCGAAACGCAAAGTTTGCCGTTAGCGTCGTGGGTATTATATCTAGCCGTGATTTTATGGGCCTTGGTTTACGACACTATGTATGCGATGGTCGACAAAGATGATGATTTAAAAATCGGTGTGAAATCGACCGCGATACTATTCGGCGATAAAGATAGGGAGATTATTGGCGGCTTGCAGATCGTTATTTTGATGCTGTTGGTTATTGTCGGTCGATTTGAACAAATGGGCTGGATTTATTATGTGGGGCTAACCGCTGCCGCCGGATTTTCGGTTTATCAACAGAAGCTGATTGTTCATCGCGAAAAAGCCGATTGCTTTAAAGCGTTTCTCAATAATAACTGGTTCGGTTTGGCTGTGTTTACAGGTATCGTTGTCGATTATTTAATGGGCTAATCGGTGCTCATGACGATGGATTCGGCCTTTTATTGGGTGTCGAAACTGGTTTGGGACTTATTTGCTCCGGATCATTTGTTGTTGATTTTGCTGACTCTGGTTTGCGGGTTGTTTTGGTCGGGCTACCAACAAATAGCGCTTTATGGGTTCAGTGCCTTGGTTTTCTTATGCTGGATGATTACTTTATTTCCGGTCGGTAGTTGGCTGCTGCTTCCTTTGGAAACAAAATTTCCGGCGAACCCGCCGTTGCCGGAGCATTTGGACGGCATCATTATGCTCGCTGGCGCTGAAAAAATCGACGCCAGCTATGCCTGGCAACAGGTCGAGCTAAAAGCTTATTCGGAACGCGCGTTGACCTTCATGCAGATGGCTAGAAAATATCCTGATGCAAGATTAGTCTTTACCGGAGGATTGGGTAGTAAGCAGGATAAGAATTTTCAGGAAGCTGACATAGCCTCGCAACTTTTCGAGCAGCAAGGCCTCGATGTTGGGAAAATCGAATTCGAACGGCGCTCGAGAAACACCTATGAAAATGCCTTGCTGGGCAAAGAATGGGTAAAGCCGAAAAAAGGTGAAAAATGGTTATTAATCACCAGCGCTTCACATATGTCTAGAGCGGTAGGCGTGTTTTGTCGGGTCGATTGGCCGGTCATTCCGTATCCGGTCGATCACTGGACAGTGCCGGGCGAATCGACAAGTCTCGGTTTTGCGTTCGGCGAAAATTTAGAACAATTGACTTATGGCGTCCGAGAATGGCTAGGATTGGCTGCCTATCATATCACCGGTAAAACAAGTGCTTGGGTGCCGGGTGCCTGTTCAAATGATCCATAAATAATAAAGAAAAATAAAAAATACTTGCAGCAAAAAAAATGTTCTGTATAATTTCGGCTTCTTCGCTGGTGTAGCTCAGTTGGTAGAGCAGCTGATTTGTAATCAGCCGGTCGCGGGTTCGAGTCCCATCACCAGCTCCAACAAATTCAAAGGCTTGTAGATATGCAGGCCTTTTTTGTTTGTGCCTGGGTTAGGTATGGGTTAGGATTCAGGGAGAACTTCGCGGAATAGGCGAGGCGCTTTTTTCTCTTATACCTTGATACCGTCCAGAATTTTTTTTTCTCGAATTCTCCAGCTGCGTTATGACTTTTGATTTCGCTTAATGCAATTTCATTTCAAATTGTTCTCATCTTTCGCTCTCTGAACCCGGCGCGCTGTTAACTGAATGTCGGACAAAATGAACAAAATCTCCTTTTTCAATAAATATATCGGGCTTTGAGCAGTTTTTATGTCGGTTATAATGAACAAACGAGTTTTTTTCGAAGCGCGTTTTTTCGTAGGGATTTTGAGTTCAGAGAAATTTATCGTTCGACCGACTTAGCGTCTCCAGTTGTCTCATCCACTCGCCGGGCATAATGCATGAGCATGTCGATTTGGCTCGTCACCCATTCATTGTCGCCTGGGTAGTCGATCAGCAAATGATCGCCGACCGATTCGATCTGCTTGAAATGAATCATTTGGCCTTGTTGACACACGCGCGGGCCATGATCGACCAGCGAGTCTCGTAATGCCTCGATAAGCTGCTCCCAACCCTAGCCCAAATAATAGTCTTCCGGAAGTTCCAGAATCTCACCGTGTGACGCGTCGTGATCCCGATCGGCGGCGTCTGTTGAATGCCAAGGCGTCATGTCGTGGCTTCGGGTATGGGGTATGCACAACGTCTTGATGCTGGCGCCTCGGTGCAGCGTCCCGATATTGCCGCAGCTCAATCCGAAACGAAGTGCAAGGCACTGCCTTTGTCATGGCCCGGGTAATGCCGGCGATAGATGGTCGGATATTTGTTAAACAGGCAATGCTCAAGGAATTTATTCATAATCAAATTGGGGTTCAGTCGTTCGATTCGTTTTTTACGCCCGCGAACAAGAGCCAGTAACGTTGTCTCACCAAATGAAGCCCACCGGCCTGTCCCGTAGGTCGTCGTTCGGTTTGACCAAATTCTCGGCCAGAACCGCCGCGCGTTTCTCCGGTTCGCGGATCCGTCCGGCCGCAACCGCAATCGAGCGCCTCAGCGTGATCTTGGTTTGCCGAGGACTGAAGTCGATCAATTGTTCCACTCCGAATCCCGATCGCTTATCCACGCCCCAATTTAAAAATGCCATGCGGGCATTAGCGAGTGAGGTCGTGGTATTTACCGCAGCTTATCCGGAGATCGCACGCAGCGTATTTCGTGAGCTTCTGGAGGAAATCGCGCGCGTTCAGCATTATCATCCGAAGAGACCCAGGAAGCCCTATCCTCGTGTATCCCGTAAACCCATCAATAAATGGCAACAGGATAAGTCTAAAAGGATCGCTGATGCTTAAGTCAACAGCATTGTGTCTAACACGCGGCATTTGACCGCCAACAATTTCGTCACCTCACGCACCACCGCCGTTTTACCAATGCCGGGCGGTCCCGCCAACAACACCGGCGGGAATTGCAGATGTGGCTGCTCAGGGCGAAGGCGCGAGAGAAGGGGAAACCCATAAAGTTGAAAATAAAGACAACGACATAAACAACGACAAAGCAAAAAAAGCAAAAGGCAAAAAATAAATATGAGGATAAAGATAAGGTGGTGAATGGGAAGAGACCCAGCGTCCGCCGGCGGACGCTCAGAGCAGGGCTTGCAAGGCCAAACGGACAGCCAGAGGAATCGGCTGGGCGGGAGGCGAAGGTTGTTTGATGACCGTGAGCGCGGTTGCCGACATCTGCATCAGGCCCCATGACGGCGGCCAGTCGGAGGGCATACGCGGCGTAGACGAGGCGGGCTGGTTCCGAGCATCGTTGCCGACACTGACATCAGCCTCGGTGAAAGTGATCAGCCAGGCGCGCTGTTGGTTCAAGGCATCGCGGGCCGAATCAACATCGCAAAACGTATCCCAGGCCATCACAACCGGACCGACGGCGAGAACCTCCTGCTGCTTGTCATGGACGACAAGAACCGCGCTTCACACCGATTCCGGCTTGACGACGCGGAGTTGTGCAGCGGCGGGATAGCCCAAACACTCCGGAGCCATCTGTTGCAATCGATTGAGCGCATCGACCTTCAATACCTCCGCCTGATGCTCGGGGCGGCCTTTATTCACGACCGGTCGTTTGGCGCCGCGTCCTCGCGCCGTGGTATCGCTAGGTAGTGCATCACGGTAGTTTTGCCAGATTTTCAACAAATCCATCCGGTGCAGCTTTTTGTGATAAACGTCGGCCACAGTTCGGTCATGACCTTCTGCGGCACGACACGACCGATTTTTTTCGGCAAGCTCCAAGACCTCGGCGCTGATGTCGGCCGGGATCTGTTCCGCCTGAGTGACAGCTTGCCAGGGCCCGATGGGATTGTCGATGGCATACGACGCCGCATTCAAATAGCGCCAGAAGGTTGAGACCTGGATTCCCTCGCTTTCGGCTTTTTGCTTCAACCAATCGCTGAAACTCGACGCTTTGTCAGGTAAGTCCTGATTCATGCGAACCTTACTCAACAACGTGGCCTGTTGCCGCCAATCGAAATTTCGGAGTTTTGCCATTCAGGAAATTGAAACGAACCGCAACAAAAGACGCATTATGCAGCAAAGTGGGGTTGCTGTGTTGGTGGTTTTATGAGATCAGCTCAAGATAAAGAGTGGGTAGACTTCAAATAATGGTGCCAACGACGGCTCGTATCATTGGAAATGCGAAGCGCAGGGATAGTAACCTGTCGGCGGCTATGGGCGATCAATAGGGTTTTGCAAAACTTCGGGATGGCGTTGTGTAAAACAGGAGCGTGTTGCACTCGCTCGGACGATTGGTGGGTTATAGCGATTTGGCTCCTGGCGCTCTCTATTCTCGCATGTGTTAATCCATTCTTCATAAGGCCTCATCGATTATTCTTTTTTATTTATTTCAATTACTTAAAAACGTCATCAAAAATTGACTTAGTTTCAAATTTATTTGAATGGGCATATTTTGACGGCTAATACCAAAATACATTATCGACATTAGTCGATAAATAAATAACATCAAAATTTACCTAAATGTGAATCGTCCTGTTCGGATAAATACTAAAAAGGATAAAAAAATGAAATTGAATAAACCGATCAAAATATCAGCTGAGAACTCCACTCATATTAATAATATTCTAAATGAAATAAACGGGAAGGCGACTGCTCATACATATATAGCTGCATATCAAATAATTGAATTAGCAAATATTGCTGAAAATAAATTATATCAATTACTGGCCAATAAGAAACTAATGAGTGGAGCTAGATATACAGCGCGATCAGGAAAAGAATTGCCGAGGGCCTATAAAAACTCGCGAATTTGCACGCACGTTGAATTAGAATGTCGTTATAGCGGTGATTGGAGACTAGTCGAGGTTAGCAGCGAAACAGGGTGTTATAAGAAGGTCAATCCTAGTCTTGTCCTGACTCCCGAACAAGACGAACGGGCTATTTCAGAACTACGAAAACGTTACATTATTCAAAACAACGGTATTGCAGTGAGTCAGTTAGAAAACTGATCAATGATCATCAACCGGCTTATATCACTTGGTCGGACTATAAACACAATGTACGGCAATTGCAGGCGAATAAAGCCTAAACCCGCGGCGTCTCGCGCAACGGCGCCGCTCTCCGTCATGGTCGCTCATCTGTGGTCGCTGCGGATTGCGTATGGCACCACATTACACCCAGCGGAAAGACCACTTCCGTTACAGTTGCTACCGGATGATGATCGATACGGGGAAGATCATTTTAATCCCTAGCCTTGTCCAATGACACATGGGGGCGATGGGTGGGTAGTTCAGGAAGCTTTTTGGCACGATGCATGGGCGTTCTATTTGGGTATTAAGTTGTATTGTCAAGATTCCCAATGTTATACTTGAATAGATCGCTTTATTTCTTGAACTCCGGACAAAACTTTAGTTTATTGGTAACTACTCGCCCCATAAAATAAATAAAAAAGCTTGACAGGTTTTTAGCGTCTAAAAATAGAAATTGTGCAGACCAGATTTAATTGTGGTCTTTTGGGCAGTCCAGTGCGCGCAGCGTGGATTTTGCGCATTGCAAGGAG
>JAHJSQ010000026.1 GCA_018830325.1 Gammaproteobacteria bacterium | reverse complement strand
CGGCGGAATCTGATTGCCATGGATGGCATGAATGCAGATTTTGCATTACGCCATGGATGGCGTGTATTAGGGCAATGCAGGAGCAATTGCCGAGGAGCAAAAATCTGCCCTGCCGCCGACACCTGCCAATCGAGCAACCGAACCCTCCTTAAAATAGGGAAGTTATTTACGGCCAAATCCTTAAAACATGGGGGTTGCGAATCTATCAACATATCGAGGCAAGGCTAAAATTGTGTATTGACCGGCGGGGCTTCGACGAAGGGTATTTTAGATAGGTTCAGAGCCGTTTTCCGAAGCGGCAACCCGATGTTGCCGAGCCCACGGTCGACGAGTCGCATGCCCATATCGGTAATCAGTTGTTTGAAGCGTTGGCCTTCGTTGTCGAGTAGTGATTGCGACGAGCCGGAAATCGTATACGTTTCCGCGCTGGTTCTGGCGAAGACCGTGCCGTCGGCCGGATCGACCAAGCGCATGAGAATTTGTAGCGCTGTTTGACCTTCGAAGATTCGATAATGTCCGATGCCGATTTCGAGAACCGCATCAAAACCGACCGAGTCTTTAATCGAGCGGTAATCGATCGAGGATTGCGTTTGTTCGTACCACTGCGCAACCGATTTACGCCAGTCGGCCGGATCGCTGCCGAGCCGCGTCGTGGAGCTAGGCAGCCGGTAATAATGGCTACTCAATTGGGATTTGATGTTGTTAAAGGTCAATTGCGTCACTAGGTTTTCAGCCAAAGCCAGGCTTGGTAGCCAATAGTCTTGGTCGATGAGCGATAGCGAAGGGCGATGCGAACCTGGCTCGGTATCTAGGGCGAACTCGGCAACGACATCTTCATTGCTTATTAATCCTGATATTAATAGTTTGCCCGGATTTAGATAGATCTTTTTGGTCAAAGGTGTTGGGATCTCCATGTTCCGGAAGTGACGCTGCACCGGCAGACGGTCGTCGATGGGGTCGGGAACGATTTCGAGCGGCGGCGTTTCGATTGGGACGACAAGAATCTGGCGTAAGTGCGCGGTTTTGTATGCCGGTGCCTTGATCGGCGAGGCCGCGCAGCCGGATAGCGCTATTGGAAGTAATGACACGATTATGCCGGTCATGATAATTTTGATGCAGTTGGGTTGTCGTTTGCCGAAACGAGTAAAAAGTGCTCGGTATTCGAAGACTTGGCTATTGGTTGTGTTGGGGCTTAGCGCCGAGTTCAAGATTGATTCTGACATCGGGTTACTCCTGTTTTGAGTTATTCGATTGCTGCAAATAACGGTGCCGGTAAATGATTTCGGTATCGGATAAACTATTGATCGTGTTGATTGGGGCGTTCCGTCATGGTTTGAGGAGTAGCCAAGCAATTATTGGGCCTATATGTATATTATTGAATAATAATGGATATTTTTTTATATTGTTAGTGATTGTTGTTATAATGACACTTTTCGATGGAATGAGGTTTGCCGTGAGTCAACGGAATTTGCTGAATCAAGTGTTGCAAGAACTGTAGGAGGAGGGGGTAGAATAACAAGTTGTTATATTGACTCTATTTGTGTCTAAATAACACGATACTTTGATCGGATCATCCCGGGATTGTTGAAATGGATAATGCTATACGTGAAGTAGTACTCACCTTGACGGCTAATTTGTCGATGAGTGAGCGTTATACCGAATTTTTGAATGTGTTTGCCAGAATTACCGGCAATCATGCGTGTGCACTGTTGCGTTATCAAGACGGTCTATTGATCCCTGTCGCAACACGCGGTCTTGTTCCCAAGGTCCTCGATATGCAGTTTCAACCGGAGTTTCATCCGCGTTTATCGGTCATCATGCAGTCGCGGGTGCCGGTGCATTTTCCGGTCAACGATCCGAGGCCCGATCCTTATGATGGTCTGTTAAGTAACGATGCGAATGGGACGATTGGGGTTCACGCCTGTGTCGGCTGCGCCTTATATAATGAAAACACTCTATTCGGAGTGTTGTCCGCAGATTCGTTGGAGCCCGGTGCCTTCGATCATATCGAAGACAGCGTGTTTCGTATTTTTGCTGCCTTGGCAACAGTGTCGCTGCGATATGAATCGTATATCAATCGTTTGGAGCAGTTAGCGAAGCACCGTGAATTGGTCGCTAGCGAGTTGGTCAACGAGAACCTGCGGCGGAGTAATCAAACCTTGGGTGAAAGTCCGGCAATGCGGAAATTGAGCGGCGAGATCGATATCGTCGCCGGTTCCGATTTGACCGTGCTGCTGCTGGGCGAAACGGGTGTCGGTAAGGAAGTCATCGCGCGTATCATTCATGCCCGTTCGCCGCGAGCCGAGCAGCCCTTGGTTTATGTCAACTGCGCGGCTTTGCCTGAAGCCTTGGCCGAAAGCGAATTATTCGGTCATGTGAAGGGGGCCTTTAGCGGCGCGAATAACGACCGTGCCGGTAAATTCGAATTAGCCAATGGCGGTACGCTATTTTTGGACGAAGTCGGCGAATTGCCGTTGACGATACAGGCGAAATTGTTGCGCGCGGTGCAATTTGGTGAAATCCAGCGTATCGGCTCCGACAAAAGTCATCGATCCGATGTGCGGATCATTGCCGCCACGAATCGAATGTTGGCCGAGGAAGTCAAGGCAGGCCGTTTTCGCGCCGATTTGTATCACAGACTGAGCGTCTATCCATTGCATGTTGCCCCGTTGCGTGAACGTATCGTAGATATTGCCGTGCTGGCCCGGTATTTCCTTAATCAGGCCAGGGTGCGTTTAGGTTTGGTTCACGCTGGACTGGCCGCTGAAACTGTCGAAGTCCTGCAAGATTACCGTTGGCCGGGTAATGTTCGAGAATTGGAGCATGTGATATTGCGTGCGGTGCTTAGGGCCTCGTCGATACGAGGGCGCTCGGTGATACTGGAGCCAGGCGATTTGGATCTCGCAGAGAGGCATGAGACGGTTAAACAAGTCGAGTCGGTCATGCCTGATGTTAAAGACGTTTCGTTGTCGCAGGCGGTCGATGAGTTTCAACGGCAATTGATAAGGACTGCTTATCTCGAAGAGGGATCGAATTGGTCGAAAACGGCCCGTCGTCTTGGTGTCGATCGAGGCAATTTGCACCGTTTGGCTAAACGTTTGGCGATCAAATGATAGTGAATGGCGTGGGCTTTGTGAGCCGCTTTTATGGATAGTAGCTTGAAAAAGGCTATGTTTCCGTTATACCCGTCGTAGATCAAAATTCGGCGCCTGGTGATTGGCATCCACATCTTTGTAGTCTTGAAGCCAGCAACCTGCCGGGATAACGCTTTCGATATTTAGGTTTGAGTATTAATGGATTAGAGAAAAAATTAGTCAATTTAACTGAGTAGTAATATTTATGGGGGTTGAAGGTAGAAAATAGCCAGTTACAATAAATGACATTGAGGTCGCAAAAACTGCAATATGCTGTTACCCAAGCTCCAGCTCTCATCGTTATACATAAGTCAAAAATTACCCTTTTGCAATCTTAGCCAATAAGACCTCGATACCATTTACTGTCACTTTACACTCGCGGATCACCTAGCGCTAGGCGATCCGCGTAGGGTACGCTGTGCGTACCATGGTAACCCCGCGATGTTCATGTGCCAACCGAGCCGCCAGGGCACGGCTTTGGTACGCGCAGCGTACCCTACAATTTATGTATAACGATGAGAGCTCCAGCTTGGGTAACCTGTTCAGGAAGCTGGAGCTTCCGGGGGCACTTTCCCAAGCTGGAGCTTGGGAAAGAGCGTGATGTGGGTGGCCGTTTTTAGCTTGACGCGCATGGCTTGCGAACTACGTCCTGCCAGGGATATGCTGATCTTTGGGCTTTAGCTGAAGAAGCTTGCTAATCAGGTCAAGATATGTTTATTCTTGGAAATTGCCTAAAACCGTGAGCCGGTCAGTTCGACATCGGCTTCCGCCCAAACGTGCCGGAACTGAGTATCGATTTCATCGGCTTCGCGGTTTTTATGCTGTTCGCGTAAGCTTTGCGCTAGTCCGTACAATGACCAGCCGTTTTGCGGATGATGCCGCAAATCCTCGCGATAAACGAGTTCGGCCTCTTGCGGTCGATCCGCTTCGAGTAAAATCGCCCCCAAGACCCAATGCTGTTGACTTAAGAAAAATAAAGACATAATGCCTTGTTTTTATTATAATAAGCACATGAAATCACCACAGAGAGACTCATTTATGACCAGCACCGCAAACATGGCACAAACATCGCTATGAAAATTCATGCCAACTGTCGTCTTATCTTGAACAATTTCGCCGTTTAATTCCGCAGACGTTAGCCGATGATCAAAAGCAATCGGCTG
>JAHJSQ010000025.1 GCA_018830325.1 Gammaproteobacteria bacterium | reverse complement strand
TGATTCCGGCACGAGTGTCCACAAAAAAACGCGTATATCCAAGGCCGGTAACAGCCAGATTCGCGCCGCCCTGTATATGCCTGTCTGGAGCGCTGTGCAGCATGATCGCCATATTAAGGCGTATTACCAACATCTCCTTGATATGGGTAAATTACCGTTGCAAGCCTGTTGTGCGGTCATGCGTAAATTGTTACATGCGATTCACGGCATGCTCAAGCATGATAAACCATTCGATAACACGCGTTTTTATGCAATTCCGTCAATCGCTGAATAGCAGAAAAATGCCTATTTTTAACTTGATTTTAAACAGAGTATCTACATGGACGTATTCACGGCGTCCTGTCAAGCGAGTCACCAAACCGCCACAAAGCCTACTACTTGTGTAAGTTACTTTGTGCATATTCCTTACTCTTCAACAATCTGCACTCGCTGGGTAATACCGCAAACCAGTGTGTAAGGGATGGTTCCCGACCAAGACGCCACCTCTTCGATCGGCAATTCGCCTCCCCATAGCGTCACTGGATCACCCGGCTTGGCATCGTCTTGTTCGCTCAAATCGACCGTGATCATATCCATCGATACCCTACCGATCATCGGGACGCGCTTGCCGTTAACAAGAACCGGCGTGCCGGATCGAGCATGACGAGGATAACCGTCCCCGTAGCCTATTGCGACAACCCCCATCATAATTGGCCTATCGCACACCCAAGCACCGCCGTAACCCACCGCGTCGCCTTGCCGAACGGATTTAACGGCAATCAACCGGGAATGCAAAGCCATGACCGGCTTTAAATCGAAATCACCTCCAGTCGTTTCGGGGAACGGAGAAATCCCATACAACATAATTCCGGGTCTTACCCAGTCGGTCAACGCTTCCCGCCAACCTAAAATCCCGGCTGAATTCGCGATACTACGCGGCCCTGCAAAACCCGACAATGTCCTGTTAAATAAGTCGATTTGTTTCAAAGTCATTGGATCGGATCTCAGGTCGGCATTTGCCAAATGGGTTATAAAACCAACCGGCTGCTTGATTAACGAACTCGATCTCAAACGCTGATGAACTTTTTCGACCTCGTCAGCCGAAAACCCCAAACGGTTCATGCCGGTATCGATTTTCAACCAAGCATTGATCCCGATAGAGCCGAATTTTCGATCAATGATATCCAACTGCCCGAACGAGTGAATTAAGGGATCTAAACCGAAATCGATCAAATCGTCCAATTCTTCAGAACACGTAAAACCTTCCATGACCGCGATGCGATGCAAAATACCGGCTTGGCGTAAGCGGATCCCCTCGTCGACGCGGGCCACGGCAAAGCCGTCCGCTTCGGTTAATCGTTCTGCGACGCGCAACAAACCGTGCCCGTAAGCATTGGCTTTAATCACCGCCATGACTTTCGAGTCTGGCGCGTAGCGTCTAACCACATGCAAATTATGACGTAACGCATCCAAGTTCAATTTGACATAAGCGGCCGGCCTCATTCGTAATCGTCTCCGCCGTAAGGATTTCCGGCAAAGTTTTCAAACCGAGTGTATTGTCCGAGGAAAGTCAACCTGACTGTGCCTATCGGACCGTTACGTTGCTTACCGATGATAATTTCAGCAACGCCTTTCTCCGGACTATCCGGATTGTAAACCTCATCCCGATAAACAAATACGATCACGTCGGCATCCTGTTCGATACCGCCCGACTCACGCAAATCGGACATCACCGGGCGTTTGTTGGGTCGCTGTTCCAAGTTCCGATTAAGCTGCGAGAGCGCGATAACCGGCACGTTCAGCTCCTTGGCCAAGGCTTTCAAGCCCCTCGAGATATCCGAAATCTGTTGAACCCGATTATCGCCGCTGGCCGGCGACTGCATCAATTGCAGATAATCCAATACGATCAAACCCAACTGGCCATGTTCGCGCATCAATCGTCGCGCTCTCGAACGAACTTCGGTCGGCGTCAAGGCCGGCGTATCGTCGATGAACAATTTCGTTTCAGCCAATAAATTAATCGCCGAAGTCAGACGCGGCCATTCGTCGTCGTCAAGCTTGCCGGTTCTAATTTTATGTTGATCGATACGCCCCAAAGAGGACATCATCCGCATCGCCAAAGAATCACCGGGCATTTCCATACTGAACACCGCTACCGGTTTATCGCCTTTAATCGCAACATTCTCCGCCATGTTCATCGCGATCGTGGTTTTACCCATCGACGGCCTACCCGCGACGATGATCAAATCGGACGGCTGCAGGCCCGAGGTCATTTCGTCGAAATCATTGAATCCGGTGCTGGCGCCGGTGATATTGCCTTCCTGCTCATAAAGCATTTCGATCTTATCGACCGCCTGCGCCAACAACGACTTGATCGACGTGAAACCGCCCTGCCCGCGTTGGCGCTGTTCGGCGATTTGAAATACCTGGCGCTCGGCATTTTCGAGCAATTCGGAGGTATCGCGCCCTTCAGGACTAAAAGCCGAATCGGATATATCGGTTCCGACATGGATCAACTGCCTTAAAACGGACTTATCGCGAACAATAGTCGCATAAGCGACAATGTTCGCAGCACTCGGGGTATCCTTTGCCAAGGTACCTAAATAGGCCAGACCGCCGACCTCATTCAATTGTCCGGCGGAAGCCAGTGCCTCGGATAAAGTAATGACGTCGAAAGGATCTTGTTTTTCGGCCAATTTTTCGATAGCCCGAAAAATCATTCGATGATCCTTGCGATAAAAATCGCCTTCAACAACTTTATCGGCGATCGAATCCCAGGTTTGGTTATCCAGCATCAAACCGCCGAGCACGGATTGCTCGGCTTGTATTGAATGCGGCGATACTTTTAAAGCTTCGGTTGCGTAATCGCGGTCGAATACATATTCTTCAGACATATTTTCGGTCAAGGGAAATACTGCTTAAATTAAAGTTGATCGGAAAATCAGTACGGATTTCTGAACGTTAACTCCTAAACAGGAAAATCGCGGCGATCCCGGTAGTTGGAAACACCTTTACTCCGTTCGTACTAAAAAAGTGCGGATTTATTTACCGAGCGAATCCATCAGCGAAATAGAATAAGGAAAGTCGGAGATTAAACCCGCAGACGATGACCTTTACTTCGCGCGGTCATGTTTACGGCTTTTATGGCAAGGCGCTAAAACAGGCGTCAAGCTAAGCAATGTAACTGTTTTCGCCATTCATATACCGCACAAAGAGCGCGTGAGCTTACCAGCAAATTTGGCCATGCGAAGTATAAGTGGCGCCTTAAGAATTCAGGAACCCAATTATACTATACCTATCGCACATCAAATTTCGGCGCTTCAATGCCTTCTCCCTCCGGGAGAAGGCTAGGATGAGGGGATAAAAAAACCGAAATTTGATGTGCGAACACTATAGTCGGATTAAATTAGAACTGTGTTTTTTAAGACTTTCCCAACTAACAGACCTTTCCTCGGTAAAACCATTAAACACCAATACGAGAAATCCCAACCGCCTCTCGCAATTGTTTCATAAAAGGCACACTAATCTCGCGAGCCTTTTTAGCGCCTTCCTGTAATTCGTTTTCAATATGCTCAGGCGCCTCTATTAAGGCTTCATAACGCTCTCGGGCCGGGGCAATATGGTCGTTGATATATTCGAACAACAACTTTTTCATTTCGCCCCAAGCAATACCCTCCGCATAAAGTTTTCGAACCTCATCGACTTCCGAAGGCCGGGCAAAAGCCTGATAAATTCCAAACAAGGTACAGCCATCGGGATCTTTCGGTTCGCCCGGTTCCAAAGAATTGGTCTTGATCTTGTTTATCAGTTTTCTGAGTTTTTTCTCGGGTTCGAATAACGGAATCGTATTGTTGTAACTCTTACTCATTTTCCGCCCGTCCAAACCAGCCAGCGTCGCGGCATTTTCGGTCACGACCGCATCCGGGATGACAAAATGTTCGCCATAAATATGATTGAAACGTCCGGCGATATCACGCGCCATTTCGATATGCTGAATCTGATCCTTACCCACAGGAACCTTGTGTGCATTGAATATCAAAATGTCGGCCGCCATCAGAATCGGATAACTGAACAAGCCCATCGTAATGCCTTTGTCGGGATCGTTTTCGCCGCCTTGTTCATTTTCGGCAACCGCTGCCTTGTAAGCATGCGCCCTATTCATGAGCCCCTTTGCCGTTACACACGTCAACATCCAAGCCAACTCGGTGATCTCCGGTACATCAGATTGCCGGTAAAACACCGCATTCGACGTATCCAAGCCGAGCGCCAACCAAGTCGCCGCGATTTCAAGGCTCGATTGTCTAACTTTTTCCGGATCCTGACATTTGATCAAGGCATGGTAATCGGCCAAAAAATAAAATGGACTCACGTTTGCATCCTTACTGGCTGCAATAGCAGGCCTGATCGCGCCTACATAATTTCCCAAATGAGGAGTTCCGGTGGTTGTGATACCGGTTAAAACGGTCGCTTTTGTCATTATAAATAAATCCCCAAAACCCTGACGGGGTTCACATCGTTAAAATCTGCAAAATATTACATAATTTACAACCAATAGCCATAGTCTATGCGAAAACTTTTCCGCACTAGTCCCTTTATATAATCATCGCAGATCAAAATTCGGCGCCGGGGTGTCCGTCAAAGGACGCCATGAATACGTCCCTGTAGGCTCTATGCCAGCTCCATGCTGGCAAAGCCTTTGCCACACACCCCGGCGCCTCCTCAGGCACCGCCGAAATTTGAAGTCCGAAAGTTATACTCAAAAAATGGTTAACTTTATGAAGGTATGGAGGTGTAGCTAGCGCGCAACGATGCCAAAATAGAATCCTATAATATGAAGTTACTCAACTTTCAAGGTGATTTTCATGAACAAGCATTTTATTTATAGTAAACTTCGCGCAAACAGTCTGAAAGCAAACACGGGCACTGCCATTCACGGAAAAACAATTTATCCAATTATAAAGAAGAGAGTTGACATGCTGGAATACGACGAAAAACGTAATTACATCCGAATGAGCGTCGATTGCGAACTTACCTACAAGTTAGCCGATGCAAGCGAAAGTCATTCAGGAATTTGCACATCAATTAGCGGTTCTGGTGTCTCCTTCATTGCCGATCAATCCTTCGATCCCGGAAGCGCAATGGAGGTCAATATTACACCCAAAAACACAATTACTCCGCCCATGACCGCCTATATAGAAGTCGTCAGAACGACAAAACAGGATAATGGCCGCTACGAAATTGCCGCCGCAATTAAGAGCATCAAAGGTCATTAACTTACATTATTCCAACTCGGCCGAGATTGCTAACTCATGTATACGATTACTAAGGAAGTCTATTTTTGCTATGGACATAGACTGATGAACCACCCCGGCAAGTGCCGTCATCTTCACGGACACAGCGTTAAGGCTGCTATCACGATTAAACAAGAACATCTTAACGAGCAAGGCATGGTTTGTGACTTTTCGGACATAAAAGCGTGTGTCGAAGACTATATCAACGAACATTTGGATCATAATTTTCTATTGCATAAAAACGACCCGATCATTCCGTACTTAACAGAAACCCAAGAGCGATTTATAGCTCTGGACCAGCATCCGACCGCGGAAGTACTGAGTCAAATGATTTATCAACATATTAAAGAACAAGGTTTCAATGTCGACCAAGTAACCTTATGGGAAACCGCAAGCGCTCATGCCTGTTATAGGGAAGACTGATCTATCATGAGCAGGATTCATCCGCAAAACAAAGCGGCGTGCTTGGAAACCATCTGTGCCTCTAATTACCAAAAGTTGTTAAGCTTAATTCCTAACATCAGAAACCTTGCCCAATCGGCTGTCGGAAAAGCGTCGAAAAAGCCCGACTTGCAGCTTGAGGTGCTCGAACGCTCGGCACACACACTTACTGTAAAACTCAGCCATCGATTTGATCAATTACCCAACGATTTATGGGTGCCGGATGTCACAGTCCGTATCTATCTGGACGCGGAACTCGCCGAAGTTTTGCGTGATCATGCCAGATCAGACGTCTCTCGCGTCTACAAAGACCCCGGCAAGATCTCTGAAATCTTAAATTATAAATGGCAATTAAATTATTTTTTGCTGAAATGGCTGGATCACTGCCTAAGCATTAATTATCAATTCACTGATCGAAAAGTCACTGAAGTTATAGCCTGATTGCCCCCACAGCCTCTATCAACCCATACACCCTTAGCGAGTCAAATTGCGGGATAAGAAAATTCTGTTTAATCCAGTCACGAATCTCCATAAAGCACGCTGTTTCGGGCATTACTGTGAAAGTAAGCGAACCGAAGCGGGTGCGGTTGCTCGACTGACAGGCGTCGGCGGCAGGGAGCCGCCGCCGAGCCTACATGGACGTATTTACGGCGTCCTGTCGGGCGAGTGACCGCACCCAGCCATCCCTCGCACTTTCATTTGCCGGGGCGATGGCTAGACCTTCATGAACGTTACGGTCAAAGTTCGTAGATCAAAACACTTGGGCCAGTCGCTCAGGTTCCTGCGTCACTGAACAAGACTGAAATTTGTCTAATGAATAATTTAAATGTATATTTGAAATTCGCTTTTGAATATCTAACCCGCGATGCCCGAACCTACAGCCAAACCGTTAAAAACTCGAACCCGCTTAATTATCGCGGCCAGCCGAATTTTTGCCGAAAAAGGCTTTCAGGAAGCAACGATTGCCGAAATCTGCGAACAAGCCCAAACTAATATCGCTTCGGTCAATTATCATTTTCGAGATAAGGAAAGTCTTTATCTCGAAGCCTGGCGCCATGCGTTTCTCAAGGACCTTGAAATTTATCCGTCGGATGGCGGCGTTGCGCCCAGTGCTTCCCCCGAAAAACGCCTAGCGGGTCGCATTCGCTCTTTGATCGCCCGCATCGCCGACGACGATTCGCATTTTTTCGCGATCATCAACAAAGAAATGGCGCAACCGACCTCGTTGCTGCCGGAAATTCTCGAAAAAGAAATCAATCCGCAGCGCCAAGCCATGCTTGAACTCATTGCCGAATGCTTGGGACCTAGTGCGGATGAACGAACGATTCATTTTTGTCATGCCAGCATCATCGGCCAATGCTTTCATCTCCTGAAAGTCAAACACATGCAAAGCCACTTTCCGACACGAAAACACACTCCGGAATTGGAGAACCCGGCAGCCTTTGCCGATCATGTCGTGCATTTTTCATTAGCCGGAATTAAAGCACTGCGCGATCGTCTCGAACCAAGCCGTGGAGACGAGACATGCGAGTCATAAATCCTTCGATTTTATACATCTTCTTTTTTCTCAGCGCATGCAGTATTGATATCAAAGAATTCAACCCGCCGATTCCAGTACCGGAAACGTTCTCGATTACCGGCGGAGAATCCCTTCAAGACCGCTGGTGGCTTAACTTTAACGATCCTGCGTTGAATACTCTGATCGATACGGCGCTTCAGCAAAATCTCGATCTAACCGCGGCATTCGAAAGGCTCAAACAAGCCGAAGCGGAAGCTCGTAAGGCCGGGTCCGAATTGATTCCCGCCGTTAATGCTACGACTAACGCAAATCGCCTCATTGAGGATAACACCAATACAGGTTCGCTGACTTTCGACAACTTTTCGCTGGGCTTGATCGCCAGTTATGAAGTCGACCTATGGGGCCGAATCCGCGCCGGTACTTATGCGGCCGAACAGGAAATCAAGGCCGCCGAACAAGATATCCATACCGCCGCGATTGCCTTGTCGGCCGAGATAGCGCGCATTTGGTATCTATTGACCGAACAAAAACTACAGCTCGACTTATTGAACGAACAAATCGAAGTCAATAAGCAATATGCGGACTTAGTCGAAGTCCGATTCAGAGGCGGCCAAGCAACCGCTGCCGACGTATTCCAACAGCGGCAATTACTTGAAGGCGTGGTCGGCGACCGCTATACAGTGCTCGCGAATATCGAGGTATTAAAAAATCAATTGGCGGTCTTAACCGGACAAGCCCCCGGAACATTGGACATTGTTGCCGGCGATCGTTTTCCCGAGCTCGCAGGCCTACCCGAAACCGGCTTGACCTCGGATTTGATACAACGACGCCCGGATGTCAAGAAGGCCTATTATCGCCTGCAAGCCGCCGATCTTCGTATTGCCGCGGCCGTGGCCGACCGCTTTCCGAAACTCGGCTTATCGGCCAGCCTCGATACCTCGGCTCCGGACTTACAAGCCTTCTTCAATAATTGGATGGCAACGCTAGCCGGCAATCTGGTGCTGCCCTTGATCGACGGCGGACGCCGGGTGGCGGAAGTCCGGCGCACCGAGGCGGCAACAGAAGAAGCGCTGAATCTCTACGGTCAGAGCGTCTTGCAATCGTTGCAGGAAGTCGAAAACGCATTGGCACAAGAAACGCGCCAGCACGAGCGGCTAAACAGCCTCAAAGATCAATTGCGCTATCTGAACGAAGCCAATGACAACATTCGCATCCGGTCCGCCTATGGGATTTTCGATTTTTTGCGGGTGCTGTCGACATTGAACAGCTTGCAAGCCATGCAGCGAACACTCATCCGCGCCGAACGTGAATTGATCGATTACAGAATTCAACTCTACCGGTCGCTTGCGGGCGGCTGGCCGCTTACCGAACCGATTTCGAACAGGAACGATACCCATGACTAATCCCTTCAAGAAATTCGCCACACTGCTGATTTCGCTGGCGATCGTCGCATTTGCCGGGGCATTGTCTTTTTATTGGCTAAGCAATAAGCCCCGCGCGGTCCGCGCCCCCGTTACGGCCGTGGCGCCATTGGTCGAAATCATCACGCCGCAAGCCATCGATTATCAAACCACCGTTTTTGCGCTCGGCAATGTCATCCCGGCGCAAAGCGTCAACCTTAATTCGCGTGTCGACGGCATGGTCGTCTCGGTCAGCGATCAGTTCATCGAAGGCGGCTTGTTGAAAAAAGACGAAGAAATCGTCCGTCTCGACCCGACCGACTACGAATTACGCGTACGCAGAGCGCAAAGCGATCTCACCCAAGCCCGTTTCAACCTAAAAATGGAATTGGGCCAACAAGCCATCGCGCAACGCGAATATCAATTGCTCGGCCAGGAATTGGACGAACTGGCTCAAGAGCTGGTTCAACGAAAACCCCATCTGGAAGCCGCCAAGGCATCGTTAAATGCCGCCGAAGCGGCGCTGGAACAAGCCAAGCTGGATCTCGAACGCACCCGTACGATCGCGCCGTTCAACGCCGTCGTCACGGCCCGCAACGCCAATGTCGGCTCCTGGGTGTCGACTTTCTCGACCGGCACTCCGCTCGTGCAGTTGGTGGCAACCGATTATTATTGGATCGACGTATCGCTGCCGCTCGACAAATTACGTTGGATAACGATTCCCGGTTTCAACGGCGACCAGGGCTCGCAGGTCACGATCAGCTACGAAAGGGCTTGGGGGCCCGATGCATTTAGAATCGGCGCCGTGAAACGCCTGAAAGCGGAAGTCGAAGCCGAAGGCCGCATGGCTAAATTATTGGTTGAAGTGGAAGATCCGCTCAGCCTAAAGCCGGCTAACCAAAATTCACCTCGCATGATGCTAGGCACATTGGTTCGGGCGGCAATTACCGGCAAAACCCTCGTCGACGTACTTCCTGTGCCGGAAACCGCATTGCATGACGGCAACCGGCTCTGGCTAATGGGCGAACAAGACACATTGAACATCGTCAAAATAACCCCCGCCTGGACCGAACAAGGCGTCGTTTACTTGCATGCCTCGGAACTACCCGATCAGCCGCGCATCATCGTCAGCGATCTTTCCACACCGGTTCAAGACATGCGTATTCGCACCACCGAAACCGACCGTTCTTCATCCGCTAGGTAAGCATCATGCAGTCACATCAAGACCCAAGCCACACCGGTCCCATTGCATGGATGGCAGGTCATTCGGTCGCGGCCAATCTCGCAATGGTCGTGTGCATCATCGGAGGACTGCTGTTTTTAAACAATATCCGCCAAGAAGTATTCCCCGACTTTGAAATCGACAGCGTCAGTATCAGTGTCGCTTATCCCGGCGCCAGCCCGGAAGAGGTCGAACGAGGCATTGTCCTCGCCATCGAAGACGCGGTGGGCGGCTTGGACGGCATCAAACAAATCACTTCATCGGCAAAAGAAAACGCCGGCACGATTACCGTCGAAGCACTCCGCGGTACTGACATGCAAAAGTTTACACAAGACATTCAAAAAGAAGTCGACCGCATTACGACTTTTCCAATCGATGCCGAAAAACCGCAAATAACCTTGATCGCCAGCAAGCGCCGAGTAATCTCAGTTGCGTTATATGGAGACGCGGAAGATACCGTTTTACACGAATTGGCCGAACAACTCCGCGATCAACTCCTGCAAGACCCGGGCATCACCCAAATCGATCTCGAAGGGGTCAAACCGCTCGAAATCGCGGTCGAAATTCCGCAGGATATGCTGAGGCGCTACCGTTTGTCGTTAGGCGACATCGCTCAACGAATCGCTTCGGCCAGCATCGACCTTCCCGCTGGCAGCGTCAAAACCGACAGCGGCGAAATTTTGATTCGCATCAAAGAACGCCGCGATTACGGGCGCCAATTTAGTCAACTGCCTATTATTACCACCGCAGACGGTAGCCAGATTAAACTCGGCGACATCGCACGAATAACAGATGGTTTCGATGAAAGCGATTATTACGCGACCTTCAACGACAAGCCGGCCGTGATGCTGCAAGTCTATAGCGTCGGAGAGCAAACGCCGATACAAGTGTCTGAAACGGTCCGTAACCATCTCGATAAAATTGCTCCCGAACTACCCGAAGGCATCTTCACCGACGTCCGACGCGATGCCTCGGAAGACTACGCACAAAGGATAGACCTCTTGTTGCGAAACAGCGCCATGGGTTTGTCGCTGGTATTTATCTTGCTGGCGTTGTTTCTTGAGTTACGCCTGGCATTTTGGGTCATGATGGGTATTCCTATTGCGTTTCTCGGGTCGTTTTTGTTCCTACCCAGTATCGGCGTAACGCTGAACATGATTTCATTATTCGCATTTATCATCGCGATCGGCATCGTTGTCGACGATGCGATCATCATCGGCGAAAATATTTATCACCATCGACAAGAAGGCCTGTCTCCGCTGCAGGCGGCCATTCAAGGCGCCCGTGAAATGGCGATGCCGGTTACATTCAGCATCCTGACTAACATCGCAACCTTCATGCCGCTGTTGTTCATTCCCGGATTTACCGGCAAAATCTTTTTTATGATTCCGTTAGTCGTGATCACGGTTTTCTTGCTGTCTCTCGCCGAGAGCTTATTCATTTTGCCGAATCATCTCGGACACCTAAAACCATTGAAAAGCCAAGGTATTCAGGCCAAAATTCATCATTATCAACAACGTTTCAGCGATGGCTTTCGGCGCTGGACACTGCATCGATATGGCCCATTTCTCGAAAGCGTACTCGAGCATCGCTATCTGACCGTCACATTGGCATTCTCATTATTGATTGCGGCATTGGCCTATGCCGCTAGCGGACGTATGGGCATGACCTTATTTCCGAAGGTCGAATCCGATTATGCACAAGTCACTTTAACGATGCCGTTTGGAACGCCGTTCGAAAAAACCGAGGCCATCGCCCGACACTTGTCGGAAGCGGCGCGTCGCGTTGTATCAAACGTTCCGAACGGCGACCTATTATTGAAAGGGCAATTTACCGAATTCGGCACAATCGACAGACAACAGACGCTCGGCAGCCACTTGGCTACCGTACGCACCTATCTGGCGCCTCCTGAAGTTCGCGACGACATTCTTAGTACCGAACAGTTTACCCGGCGCTGGCGCATCGAGGCCGGCGAGATTGCCGGCATCGAAGCGATTTTATTCGAATCGGACGCCGGCGGTCCCAGCCGGGGCCCGGCAATCACCGTCGAACTTAATCACCGTGACATACAAGTCCTGGAAAAAGCAAGCAAACGCCTTGCGCAAATGCTTAGCGCCTACCCTATCGTTAATGACGTCGACAGCGGCTTGACCAGCGGCAAGGAACAATTGGATTTTACGCTGTTACCCGAAGGGAGAAGCTTGGGCCTAACGGCACAAGATGTTGCGCGGCAAGTCAGAAATGCGTTTTTCGGCGCCGAAGTGCTTCGTCAGCAACGCGGTCGCAATGAAATCAAAATCATGGTCAGGCTGCCCGAAAACGAGCGCATGTCGCTAAAAAACGTCGAAAACCTAATGCTGCGTACGCCGGCAGGAATCGAAATTCCTCTTACCGAAGCCGTGCAAATCGAACGCGGCCGCGCCTACACCGAAATCAACCGCCGTAACGGCCGACGCAATATCCAAGTCAAATCGGGGGTCACGCCACGCAGCCGCGCGGGAGAAATCATTAACGACCTCAAAGCCACCGAACTGCCGCGCCTGCAAGAAGAATTCCCGGGATTGCAATATAGCTTTCAAGGGAGTCAAGCCGAAATGGCCGATAATCTCAGCAGTCTCAAAATCAGTTTTGTCTTTGCACTGCTGGCGATCTACGCAATGTTAGCGATTCCATTCCGCAGCTACATTCTGCCGCTGATCGTCATCGTCAGCATTCCGTTCGGCATCATCGGGGCTATATTAGGGCATTTGTTGATGGGTTACGACCTGAGTATCCTTAGCATGCTGGGTATCGTCGCCCTATCCGGCATCGTCGTCAACGATTCGCTGGTATTGATCAATTATGCGAACGAACATCGCATCGGCAGTGCCAAAACACCGTTACAAGTCATCAAAGCCGCCGGAATTCAGCGCTTCAGGCCAATACTGCTAACCACGCTAACCACTTTTTTCGGCTTAATGCCAATGATTTTGGAAACATCTAGACAAGCGCGAATGTTGATCCCGATGGCGATTTCAATCGGTTTCGGCATTTTGTTTGCGACCTTGATTACACTCGTACTGATTCCGTCGTTATATCTGGTTGCCGAAGACGTTAGGGTCTTGGTTCACAAGTTGAAAATAGCTTTTTCCGCCAAGGATTAGCGGGCTATAAAATGACCCAAACCCTCTTAGCCAATGAGGCCTCGATACCATTTTTTGTCACTTGACACACTCGGCTATCCCTCGCCTAACGCTAGGCGATCCGCGTAGGGTACGCTGTGCGTACCATGGTAACCCCGCAATGTTCATGTGCCAACCGAACCGCCAGGGCACGGTTTTGGTACGCGCAGCGTACCCTACAATTTATGTATAACGATGAGAGCTGGCTTGGGTAACAGCAATGACTAAAAATATCAGAACAATGCCTGCACTTCAGCGGCAATAATCATGGCATAGGCTGTTAATGGTTAGTCACTCATCTAAATTGAAAATGCTGTTACTTCAAGTCCTTCATGCTCTTCATGGTAAAAAATAAATGACATTTTTTGGAATCAGCACCCACAACAATGTTACCAAGCTCGGCTTATGCAACTAATAACACCGGACAACCGAGCCGATCGGCAAACAACGACGCGGCACTTTGTGAAGACTCAGGGTCGGATCTATCGGCGCGTAGCACGACGATACTGCAACCGCGCTCTAAGACATATTGCATGATCGAGTCGTAACTTCGACTTGATTGAATAAAGAAATGAGAAGCGAGATTGCTACCCGCAAGCAAAACTTTAGCTCGTTGCTCCATTTCTGCAATGCCGTTATCGGATTGCCTCTGTAAAATAATGTTGAGCCCCGATTTTTGCGATATGGCAATATCGATAGCCAATTTAAGTGCTCGTTCCGATCCTTCCGCACCATCATAAATTGCCCAAACCGGAGGACTAAACTTTTTAACGGAAATCTTTTTAATCGCCAACGCCCGATTACCGCGCGGTCTATCCAAAAGCAATAAATCCATGGTAGCGGCTGCCGCCATCGCCTCGGCCAGATAATGACCGCGAACGACTGTCAATGATATCGTCAACTCAGATTGTTTCGCCAACTCCTCGAGCTGTTGACGAATTCGCTGGATCCGGCGGGCCGATGCCGAACCGACTCGGTCGGCATCGAACTTGAGCTCCGCACTGGTCACTCTATCCACTTCGGTCGCAAAAGGAAGACCCGCCAAATGAAACAAATTAATGTCTTCGATAAACAAAGCTGTTAGTTGTGCCCCTTGCGACCTCGCCAGGCTTGCCGCCAACTCCAACAAGGCAGAGTCTTGCAGAGCATCGACAGCGATCAACATTTTTTTTGGGGTAACGTTAAGGTCAATCATGGCCGTTATTTTTCGACAAAAAGGCCTGACTGATTTCGGTAAACCGAGCTAATTGCGCATCGGCCTTACCGTTCACCGTATCCCGCGGAAACACGCCGTTTTCGTCAGGGTCGCCCGCTACCATTCCGGTCAATAACTCCAAGGCTTCATCGACATTTTTCACCGCATAGATATGAAACTGCCCGGATTGAGCGGCATGCACGACATCCCAGCGCAGCATCAAATGCTTGATATTTGCAGAAGGTATGATCACACCTTGAGTGCCGGTCAATCCCTGCTTTCTACAGATATCGAAAAAGCCTTCAACTTTTTCATTGACGCCCCCTATCGCCTGCACACGTCCTAACTGATTGACCGAACCGGTCATCGCCAAATCCTGACGTAACGGGATTTGGGTCAGCGATGATAGAATCGCGCACAATTCGGCAAGCGAGGCGCTATCGCCGTCGACACCTCCATAGGACTGCTCGAACACCAACGTCGCCGACATCGAAAACGGCTTGCTTCGGGCGTATCGGGAGGTGATGAAACCGGCCAAAATCAACACGCCTTTCGAGTGAATCGCGCCGCCCAATTCGGTTTCCCGTTCGATATCGATCAATTTGCCGTTACCGAGGCGCGTCGTCGCGGTAATCCGGGAGGGCTGACCGAAACTGAATTCGCCGATCTGCAACACCGACAAGCCATTGATCTGACCTGACACGCTGCCTTGCGTATCGATCAACACCGTACCGCGCTGAATATGCTCGTAGAGTCTTTCCCTAATCCGATCCAAACGATAGACCTTCTGATCGATCGCCTGCTGTACATCACTGGCATTAATGCAATCGTGTCCGTTTTGTCCGGCCCAATAATCAGCCTCTATCAGTAAATCTTTGATGCTGCGCAAATGCGTCGAGAGCTTTTCGGCATCGCCGGTCATCCTAGCGCTATGCTCGATCACTCGCGCGACGGCATCCCGGCTCAAGGACTGCAATTTTTCCTGCCTTGCAATCGTTGCCAAAACTTTTGCGTATTCGATCGCCGAGTCTTCTCGGCCCACTGTATCGTCGAAATCGGCAGCAACTTTAAATAAGTCCTGAAACTCGGGATCGTAATAATTCAACAAATAATAAATCAGCCGATCGCCCAACAGAATCAATTTCAATTCGAGCGGAATCGGCTCCGGTTCAAGCGCCGATGTGCTAATTAGACTAAGGCTTCGCTCCAGCGATTCGATGCGAATTTCGCCGGATTGCAGTGTCCGCTTCAAGCTTTCCCAGGCATAAGGCTGCATCAATAATTTGCGCGCATCGAGTATCAAATAGCCGCCGTTCGCTTTGTGCAATGCGCCCGGCTTGATCATCGTGAAATCGGTAACCAACGAGCCCATGACGGCTTCATGATCGCAGCGCCCCATCAAATTAGCGTAATTCGGATGATCTTCATAGACGACCGGCGCGGTTTTGTTATCGCTCAAGTCGACCATTAAATTCACTTGATAACGCTTGAAAGGATCGGATTGCTGCTGCATCTCCAAAAACGGCAACGCCGATTCGCGGTGTGGAATGAAGTCGCGTACATGGCCGATAATATCACGTTCGATCTCGTCAAGATAATCGAGAACGGTTTGTTGATCGCCGTAAGTCTCCTTGAGTTCATGGATCGAATGGCCGACTGCAAATTCGGCCACTTCGCGGTTCAGATCTTTGATTTTACGCTTCGTTTCCTTACGCCAGGCAGGAAACTTCTTGAGCAGTTTTTGCAGACGTTGCTGTAATTCAATGATCGATTGCTGAATTCGCTGCTGCTCTTCCTTGGAGAGTTGATTGAAGCGTTCGGCATCGATCACTACATCTTTTTCATCGACCGGCGCGAACGCATAGCCGGTCGGGGTTTCGGTTAGGATGATATGGGCGTTCGCGGCTTCTTCACGCAATCGGTTAATTTCTCGAAACTCGCGATGCCGCGACTCCTCCTCGATTTCCTCGACTCGCGAGCGGTATTCGTCGCCTTCGAACGACGCCGGTAAGGCGATTCTCAGTTCATCGATCAATTGCTCCATATCTTTTTGGAACAATTTGCCTTTTCCTGCGGGCAAGGACAAAAGCCGAGGCTTGGCCGGTTGATCGAAGTTGAACACATAACACCAATCCGAAGGAATTTTTTTATGTGCGGCTTCCTGCTCGACCAACTGCATAACGGTCGTCATCTTGCCGGTTCCCGAGGGTGCCAATGCAAAAATGTTATAACCGGCTTTATCGACTCGAATCCCGAACCGAATCGACGCAATAGCCCGCTCCTGCCCGACGATGATTTCGACATCCTTGAGTTCGTCGGTGGTTTGAAAGTTTAAGTCGCCAACGCTACAAGGTTTATAAAGTAATGCTGTCTCCAGAGGTACAATTTTCATTTTATCCCTGCCTTTTTATATAACCAACAGCATTAGAACATATACTTATCGAAGCCACAATTGAGAGCTATCAGATGTCGCTCCGGTCTAATGGCTTACTAAAATAATATCCCTGAAAACCATCGCAACCGCATCTGTACAAATGCTCTAGCTGCTCCCGCGTTTCAACGCCTTCGGCAATCAAATCAAGCTTCAAATGTTTCGACATGCCGATAATTGTCTCGACGATCACCGCATCGTTATCGTTGATTCCCAAGTTAACTACAAAAGTCTTATCGATTTTCAATTGATCGATCGGCAATCGGGTCAAGTAAGATAACGAAGAATAGCCGGTACCGAAGTCGTCGATTGAAAAGCGTAAACCTAATTCTTTTAGCGCATGCATCTTTTCGATAATGCCCTTGACATTCTGAACGATCAATCCTTCGGTAATTTCTAAAATAATATGCCGGGGATCGACTCCCGTCGATCTGACGATATCGTTAACCAAATCGATAAAGCCAGAAGCGCTAAATTGTTTTGGACTGATATTGACTGAAATATGAGGAACTTCCTTCCCTGCCCTGCGCCAAGCCACCCATTGCTCGCATGCCTTGGTCAGTACTTGACTACCGATTTCGACAATTAAACCGGTCTCTTCGGCTAGTGGAATAAAATCCTGCGGCGAAATGACGCCTTGCTCGGGATGCTGCCATCTAACCAATGCTTCGTAACCAAGTAATTTTTTATGATAATTAAATTGAGGCTGATAAACTAATCCCAGGTGATCGTGAACCAATGCATTTCTAAGCTCCTTCTCCAGTTGCAGTCTTTGATTGACTTTATCTTGCATATCGGGATGAAAGAAACAATAGGTGTTCTTTCCGCTGTTTTTCGCGGCATACATTGCCGTATCGGCTTGTTTCAACAAATGATCGAAGGTATCCCCGTTATTCGGAAACAAGGTAATGCCGATACTCACCGAAACACGCAGCTCATGCCCCTCCAGTAAATAAGGCATTAATAATAGATCGAGAATTTTCTCGGCGACAACTTTAAGTTGGTTTGATGCAATTGTTTTATCATAAGAAAGATTGGACAAGACGATAACAAATTCGTCGCCGCCCAAACGGGAAATCATATCCTCATCTCTAAGATCCCTTCTAAGGCGATCGGCAACTTGCCTAAGCAACAAATCCCCGACTTTATGTCCCAAAGAATCATTGATGGTTTTGAAATTATCCAAATCCAAAAAAAACAATGCACCGTAAATCTTGAAACGGATCGTGGTAGCCAACTCTTGCTTTATTCTCTCCTCGAGCAAACTGCGGTTGGCGAGTCCGGTTAGCGAGTCGTAATGCGCCAAGGTCCACAAATCGGCCTGTGATTTCTTGATTTGAGAAATATCGCTGAAGACTGATATATAGTGAGCTGGCTTGCCTTCTTCGCCGATCACATTGATCGTTTGCCAGGCAGGAAAGACATCTCCGGATTTCTTTTTGTTCCAAATTTCGCCCTGCCAACGCTTATTGGTCGTAATACTTCGCCACATTCGGCGGTAAAAATGGATATCTTGTTTACCTGAAGAAAGAATCTTGGGGGTTTTACCCAGAACATCCTGTTCGGTATAACCGGTAATATTTGTGAATGCTGGGTTTACATAAAGAATACGCGTCGATTCGTCTGCAATCATCATCGCGTCGGAAGTCGCTTCGAACAAGGTTTTGTAGATTTCCAGCTTGATTTCAATCGACTCGGCATCCACGCTCGATAGGCTTTTGTTGTCTCCTGAGCGTCTATTCGCCGGAAATCGATGTTCTTGTTTTTGCATGCAGCCCTCTTAAACTACCAGCAATTCGCAGGCGCTTAAATCCAACAAAAAACGGATCTATACACTGAAAACATCGACACACCCTTAGCGAGTACATCAAAACTTTCAGAACAAACAACCATTAAAAAGGAAATCTACACAATGCTGTAATCCGACTGTCTAACGCCTCTGAAAAGCGTTACTTGGCGGCACGGGGGCTGGGGGCCGCATCAGGGGTAACTATTCAGTCCCCCGGAAATTATCGTTCCCACGCTCTGCGTGGGAACGCCTGAGTACCGCTCCAGCGGTACGAGAGACGCTAGAGCGTCTCGGTTTCCATTCCCACGCCGGAGCGTGGGAACGATAGGGGGGTGTGAATAATTACCATCAGGGTGGCAATAGTAAATGAATTTGCCCGTTAGTAAAACAGATTTGTTCCCTATCTCACAAGTATATTTATTTTAAAAGCATTAATTGATTCAAATAACTGAGCGACACACTTGGTTATAATTTGAACATTGTTTTGTTTAAAAGTCGGTTCGCAGCCGTATTGAATACCTGGAAAACCTATGACCGATTTTAATTATTTTGCCGCGTCAGGATTCTATTTTCCGAGCATCTCGCTGAGCAATTTTTTCGAAGCCGGGCACTTAACGATGCTGATCGCGGCCTTATCTATCTGGGGCGTTGTACGTTATCACCGAAAATACCGCAATCTTCTCGTTGAGCATCATGACCAACAGCAAAAACTTAAACATCTACAGCTTGCAACAAACAGTGTATTTTACGAATGGAATCTCAAAACCGGAAAAATCGAAGGTTGCGAAGATTTCGTCAAACTATTCGGCTTTTCCGAACTCGAAAATGCTGTAAACCATGACCTTTTTCTGACAAAGCTTCATCCTGACGATCAAAACCGCATAAAACGTGTTTTCGAAGACGCCTTAATCCATCTTGATACATTTTCCGTTCAATATCGCTTACAAACTCCGAAACACGAAGTCATTCCTATTTGTCAATACGGCAAGATCACCAGGGGCCCGAGCGGTAAGCCGTTAAAAATACACAACGCAATTCAAAAAGGCGATAAGTTTGCCGATAAAGCGTCGAGCGAAGATAAGCAACTACACAATATTGTTACAACATCGGGATTAATCGGGGTTATAACAATTTCTCCGGAAAGCCGGATTTTATCGGCTAACGAATATATCTATCGCCTCTCAGGCCATGATCAAACTACGTTAAAGAACGCCCCGTTGAGAACTTTACTTAGTTTTCCGAATTTGAACGAGCACTTTTTTTTCGCCCCAAACATCGAACATAGCCGTATCATTAAGGGTCAATTGATCCACAAAAACGGCAGAATCAGCAGCGTTAAACTGTCCGTCAACTCCGTTAGCAACGATTCCGATTCGATCGATTATTTTGTCATATTACTAGCCGATATTTGCGAGCATATTGAGGAAGATCGTAGGCTACTGGAGCGAGAACAACGGCATAAAAACACCCTAATCCGAGAAGTGCATCACCGAATCAAGAACAACTTACAAGGCATTTTCGGCTTATTGCAAAACAACGCATTGGAACACCCCGAAGCCAAGGCGATTCTCGAACAAAGCATGCTGCAGATTAACTCACTGGCAATTACTTACGGCTTACAAAGTAAAACAGAAAATGGGGAAATTTATCTATGCGACATTGTCCATTCCTCGACAGAATTTTGTCAGCGTTTATTTTTCAGCACCAATGAAACCATCGAACTGCAAATTCCCATCGACCATCCGATACGCGTCGATCGGGACAATGCCGTTTCGTTATCGTTAATCGTTAACGAACTATTACTCAATGCCATTAAACACAGCCACGGGGAAAACAAAAAACTCTCGGTTT
Organism: Gammaproteobacteria bacterium; assembly: GCA_018830325.1. Lineage (GTDB taxonomy): Bacteria > Pseudomonadota > Gammaproteobacteria > Methylococcales > Methylomonadaceae > Methylotuvimicrobium. The sequence goes on along the minus strand of JAHJSQ010000025.1, from coordinate 105,013 downwards.
CTCTGGATTTTGATAAGCATCATGCGATCTTTACCGTCAAGAACGAACCGGCTTCGCTACCCCAAGGTTTCGATTTCGAACAATCGATAAAAATCGGCACCGGACTTTCGCTAGTTAAAACATTGATGCCGGAACAATCGCAATTGTGTATTTACCAGACGAACCACTCAGTCAGCGCACAATTAACGATGATGCCGCCATTAATTTTTCATAAAAGCCAAAGCAATCCGTTTTATAGCTTAAGCAGCAGATAAGCCTATGATTATAAAATGCCGGTCCAATTCTTTACTTCCAGATGCTTTTCAATTAGATTACCAAATTAAATACAAACCCCAGCCCCCGCTTTGTATTCTCTTTATCGAATTATTGGTGCATCATAATCGAGCCAATTATGTTCGTCTAAAAGTAGTTAAACTTCAAACTTTTATATTCAGATTCGGACCTACCTTTTTTTCAACTTCGCTACGCCGCCAAGACCCTAGCCTGATTCCGCTATTGCGCGGATATGACTTTAAAATAATGTAGGAATAAGTTCGCTATATTAAATGCATGATTCACCGTAAATATTCACATCTCCTATCGTTACCACACTCCAGCGTGGCAATAAAGTCTAAGAGGCGGGAGCGGTACTCAGGCATTCCCATGTAGAGCGACACTGCCATTAAGTTAAGCCGTTCGTGGTGAGCCTGTCGAACCATGGACGGCTTAACTTATCGACCCAGGATTTTTCCATTCACCCTTCGACAGGCTCAGGGCGAACGGAAAAATCCTTAACTTAATGGCAGTGATGTAGAGCGAGGGAACAATAATTGCCGGTGGACTAAATAGTTACAGCCAATAACCTATAGAATTTAGTATGTAGGTTCACGGCTTCCTTATTGAACAAAAAACTGAATCACTTACAAGCATATTTTCGAAACTATTTTTAGCGATTACCTAAGCGTTTACGGCCGCACCGGCCTAAATTTAACTATTAATGAATAAAACAATACTTTTTGCCGACGATGACCGACTCATTCTTGGAACCATGAGCCGTGGACTACGGCTATCCGGTTATAATGTCTTAGAAGCCGCATCGGGCGATACGGCTATTAAACTTGCTCAAGACCAAAAGCCGGACATTGCGGTTTTAGATATCCGCATGCCGGAAATGACCGGCATAGACGTTGCCAAACATCTTGTACAAGTGCTTGACGTTCCAGTCATATTCTTGTCCGCCTATTCCGACGAAGACACAGTAAAAGCCGCCATCGCCTCCGGATGCATGAACTATTTGGTCAAACCCTGCAGTCTCGAACAACTAATTTTGACCATCGAAGCGGTACTCGAAAGAAACAAGGAAATCATCAATCTAAAATACGAAAATAAGCAACTCGACAAAGCGCTATCCCAAAGCAGAAGCGTCTGCATAGCGATTGGCCTAATAATGAAGAATCAACTCCTCACCGAAGAAGCCGCATTTGAGTATTTGCGCAAAAACGCCAGAGACCAACGACGAAAAATAACCGAATTGGCCGAGGAAGTCATCCAAACCTTCGCCGGTCAAGACAATCTTAGCCAGACCCGCTTATAATTTAACTATTCAGTACCCGGCAATTATCGTTCCCACGCTCTGCGCTCACCGTTATACATAAGTCAAAATTGACCGTTTTCCTCGTTCCCACCGCTCCAGCGTGGGAATGCATACCGATCTTGCCTCGGCTGACAAGGTATGGGTTCCCACGGAGGACCGTGGGAACCAGAAAAAAACACCATTCTACTGCCGCATACCTTTCGAAGGATTGGCATCAGGCGTCTCTATGACCAAATAATAATGGTTAGTCAGCAAACAATACTACTAATATAGACCTGACCCTGATTGCTTTTGGTTCCTTTTGATTTAGTAGTATTTTTAATTACGTTCTAAATTGTTACCTAAATATACCTGCAATTGTTTAATTCGTCTGATAAGAAAAGCATAACGCCAAAATCAGCGGCGGCGTGCTTTTTGCCGTCCGCTGGATTTTTTAGTTATACATTGCTAAACTCTATTTTCTAACAGTTTTCTGTAGATTTGTTTATGGAAAGCATTGGGAGTATAGATACTGGCAGAGACATTCTTGCACAAGTTGAGTGACAATATTCTCTCCAATACGGCCATATTTGATGGGGTACATTTATTCTACCAAATTCCATAATCGCATCATGGGGCAATTCTTCATCGCATTTGATTAAATATTCAGCAGTGAATACTGCTACTATTTCAGCGGCTACTAATTTTTCCAGTTGTTCATAATTTCCTAAGCCCTCTTTTATCTCTTCCTTAATTGGCCCTTTTAAATAACGCATACGGGCTTCAGTTTGATAAACCAAAAAAACATGTTCAGCACCACCTTCTTCATGAAGTTCTTTTTTGGTGCAAGACTTGGTGTTAATATTGAATTGTCCAGTTAGTTCTTGATTTGGTATTAGAGGGTCAAAATCATTGTATATTTTTGCTTCTGAATCATGCAGATATACCATCTGTATTGATAGATTATCTATTGCTTTTTGTAATGCGTCTCTGTTCATGCTGTTATTCTATTAGATTCAAAATATTCAATATCATTGACAGCGACAGTGTTTGTCTGAACTAGATATAAACTAGGTTTTTTTGTAGTAACGGACGGACTCCAGAAAACCTCTTTAGCACCAAATTCATTACAAGAAAATTCCTTTAAATCTTCTTCTCGCGATGTTCTTTTTAATGTTTCTGAATTAATTTTAGAAACATCTAAGATACCGTTGCTAAATTTTTCAAAGGAAATTTTTACTGTTAAATCAAATGCCTTGGCAAGTTTACGCAATGTTTTAATAGTCCAGGCATCATAATCCACATCCTCAAGAGCACAAACCCTCTCTTGTTTCATGCTAGATTTATCAGCAAGTTCTTTTTGTGTCCAACCTCGTTGTTCTCTAAGTACCTTTATTTGAGCTGCAATAGCCATATTAGAAAACTCGTCCATATAGGCATGGGCATATTCTTTATCATTAAATTCTGCCACCAGTGTCTTAACTAATTCTTTCATGTGAACACCTCCTGTTAGGGTTTTCAATAATTATCTTTTTTCTGTTGTCAGCTTCTTCGTCTGCATTTCTAGGGATAAGACGAGAATCACGCTCTTTTGCTCCAAAAAGTAACGTAAACTCTTCATCATTTTTAATAGGACCTTTGCACAACATAGGTCTAAGTTGAACATTTCCTTTTACCCTAAGCTTTAAAATACCAGCCGTATCAGTTCCAGTTAGAACTTGTGGGAACAAATCAGAGCCCAGCTTTTCAAGCATATCAAGTTTCGCATTGAGCTTCGCTCTTTCAACTTTTTGCAACGTTTTTGTCCACTCTTTGAAGTCATTACTTCCACTTTCATTTTTGTAGTCAAATAGAGCGAATCTTTTATTATGCATGAAGTGTAGTTTATAATAAAATTATTATAATGGATATAGTTTTTGGAAAGTTGACTGTATAACGCCGCAATTCACCGGAGGCAAAAAGCATAGTGAGGAACGAACGACGCTTTTTGACGTCCGCGTGAAATTGCCTTGTTATGTGCAAGCTCACTATGACACATGCTCCTTACTTGCCCAAGATGGCCAGCCTACTTGTACAAACAACCTCATGATAAGCTGCTGATACATTACCGCCATTTCTATTGCTCTATCGAGAGTGGGACACACACACCCAAACTCATAGTCACACTTCACAAAAACACGAAACCACATTTCATCTTTAAATGGTTCTTTCTCGATCTTGAATTCGGTGATGGTAGAGATTCTCCATTCTTCATACTCTTGCCAATAACCTTTTTTCTCAATAGAAGTTTGTATTTCCTCTCTCGGTGTTTCCAAATATCCGCTCTTGGACAACTCTGCCAGATACTTATCTTCTTTCTTAGAAAACACTACGACTCCTTTTGCACATAACGCCGAGCTAAATTGCGCAAATGGAGCGTAGCGGAATTTGCGTCAATTTTGAGCGCCGTGTTAGCCGAGTTATTCAACAGTAACTCCAATTAAATGCTGAAGGTTTTTGCACTGCCACCAGTCCGCACCATTTTCACCGCCGGAATCCCATATGAGCTTGAAAGCATCACGAACTGTTTTTTATTCTTTTTCTGAAAGAATGTCCATCAGTCCATTGACCTCTCTGTCCATTGAATACATATATGAATCTAACCAATCAAGATTCATATCCTTTTGGCACTCTCTGACGACAGCATACAAATAGAACAGAAGGTCTTTCGGTTTCATGAAGGGGTAAATCCAACCATAGTAGTCAAACTCTTCCCTTCTAACATCATCAGGTTTTTGGTGATTGATGGGCATCTTCGCGTAATCTTCGTGCCCATAATCATCAATAATCTGCGCCTGCCTCAGATCAATCTCTGGTGGCGCGAAACGGCACGACAAAGCGTAGAGTTCTTCGAGTTCCATATTTTGGCTAACGTTACGGTAAGGGGCGCGCCGCTCGTAAGACTTAAACGAAGCCACCGAACCTTGATAAAAAACCAAACTTCAAAACCGCCAACGGGCGGCGCGTCCCTTTGACCGACTTGTTGGGCTTGATAACACACACCTTGCCAAAACAACGAAAAACGCCTTGTTCTGTAGATATTAAATTGGCATGAGGCATAGCATAAAACCCCGCATTGGCACCAACAGCACAAATATTAGGCTGGCAAGCCAAACAAATTATGGTGTTGACAGCCTCGTGAAAGCTAAGTGTTATGAAAACATTATGAGATTATTATGAATTTCATAATGAAAAAACAAGCATTCATCAACTATAGCAAGGTGGTATTAATATGTTTTTTAACGGAATCCAAAGAGAGTTCAACCGCGCATTTTTCGATCAATTACCAAGACGCGATCAAGATGCATTTCTTCAGCAAATATACGATAGTGGATACAACGTCAAGGAAATTGCGAAGCAATTGAACATGAACCCACAGACACTTTATTCACGCATAAATGCCCATCGAGGCAGAGGCTCTCAACTTAGCTCGGCCAACTAAAAACTGCTTTCTTCATTGGGGGGACATTCTGCTCCCCCAAACCAAACGCCCACACAATTTGGACGGAAACAACAAAACCAACTCACAGAAAAAAACAAACGGAGACAACCAACGACCTTTCCATCGCCTCCGACTTACAACTCGAACACCCCAAGCCCAAATAGACCCGTGACAAGACTGCCCAACGTAAAGCTAAGGGGCGCGTAGCGAAGCGGAGCGTCGCTTTGAGCGGCATGTTATGTGATTTTGTTAACTACCACACTCGCTGCATTTCCAACCACCAATTTTTGCATTCAAGACTTTCCACAAAATAACAAGAACCAGCCATACACCAGCTGTCGCTACTGTTAATACCAGATGAACCAACAGCATAAAACCACTAGATTTAGTATTGTTTCTGTAGTGCTTAGTTGTTTTGCCACACTTTTTGCAATGACTTAATTGTTCCTCTATAAACGTTGCCATGATTTTTCTCTGATTGCTATGTGTTTATTTTGTTTTGACCTTGATGTACGCATAATCAGACGTGGAATCGCCCTTGAAAATTGACACTTCCATCAATCCTTGGATTGAATTCCAGCGAAGTGTGAAGTTATTGCTGAATGATGGGTTAACCTCATTCAAACCAATCGCGGCAAGCACTGACTTCGTAAATGGAATTGAATCAATTCCATCAACAGTTATCCAATCGGCTTTCCCGTTTATAAATACCACTTCCGTTTCGCCTTTCGCATATTGGCATTTATTGCCATATTTACTCTTGCCGCATGAGCTAGCGGAACCAAGGTAATTTGACACTTCGTTTTCAGATTTACCGGCTATCTTCAAAACATCAACAATCGGTTCTGCATGAGCCACCGCTGTTGTAAATACAGCAATTGCAATAAGTGGTAACTTCCTCATGATTTTCTCCATATTTGAGACTTGATTGTAAACATAACGTCTGAATTCACCGGCTTGCGCGGCTTTTTGCGCAGGCCCGGTGGAATGATGGGTTGGGCGAATCATGAGTGAGAGATAGCCTTGGAAAACAAATTGAGAACGACGACGCCAGCCACAATAAGCGACATGCCAATGATTGCCGGAAGATCGAGAGCTTGCCCATAGAGAATCCAAGCAATCAGCGCAATTAGAACGATGCCAACGCCGGACCAGATTGCATAGGCCACCCCGACCGGAATTGCTTTGAGTGTGAGTGAGAGAAAGTAGAAAGCCGCCGCGTAGCCAACGATGACGATAGTCGAAGGCCATAGACGCGAAAACCCTTCAGATGCCTTCAGAGCAGAAGTCGCAATGACCTCGCTAACAATTGCTACGGAAAGAAAAATCCACTGCTGCATACGCATGATCCTCAGTGTGGAAACGCCTTAACGACAAAGCTCAGGCGTGCCGCTTTTTGGCGTCGCCTGGAGCGCCTTGTTATAACCCAATATTGTGCCATTCATGACTACAACCACCTTTACATTGGGTCTCTCTACGCCGCTTATCAGCGACACCAAATATAGATAAAAATAATATAAAACTACGACGCCGATCTGGCTCTGGCATATTTAACACTTTTTTTCTTGCGTCATTAAATGGTTTGTTTCGAACCAACACGCAAGGTGAATAAGTTTCTTTTAAACCAGAGTTCTTAATTCCTTCCTCAATGTCTTCGTTTGTTGGATGTGACTGGAATATACAAAGGTCTAAGGCTTTCATTATTTTATTTCGCGACTCTGTATCAGATTCGTCATACCAAGCCAAACCATCATCTAATGGCAATAGACCTTGTGCCAATTTATTAATTTTTAGCTCAGCCTCATTCATGTTTTGGGTTATAACGCCTCAATCAGCCGCCGCGTTAGCGGTCGGCTGCATTGACTTGTTAGCTTCTTGTGTCTTTTGAGCGAGAAGGCTATCGACCAGCTCCTGTAATGTTGTCGACTTTAAGCCCTCATTCCAAGCTGATTCCAATGCACGAGATACTGCCAAAGGGTTTTTCTTTAACCCACCTGCATTTCCATAATATGCAGCTGCCTGATCTTCATGTTTCTTCCAATCCTCACCAAACTCTGGGCCAACAGTATCGGTGATATTTGTCTTCCACATTCTCAAATTGGGCTTACTAATATCTACTTCAGGCCAGTTTTCGGTTTTATCATGTCCTAACAGATGTAAGATTGCAGCATTATCCTTTTTATGTTTATTGATTTCATCTTGTCTTGTTTTGTTTGTGTCAGCGTCACAGACGACAAATACCTCAATATTCAATAGCTTGGCAATTGCCAAAGGCTTTAGCAGCTCATTTTTACCGCCTACCGGAATGATGTGATAGCCTGACCGTCTAAAGTCTGAGAGCTTGCCCATGAGCTGAATGTAGGATGTTAAATAGGCAACGTCTTCTATTCCTTCTACTAATATCAGCTTCCGACTAAAAAACATTTCGCTGATTTCTGGACGCAACGTTGGATATAGCTTTGCAATCATCCCAGTTTCTTTAACTGCTTTGTCGCCTGCATCGGTAAGTTCTTTTGATAGCTCAGCATAAGTTAGTGAAGTCACATTTGAGCAAGATGGATTACCAAACTCCCGAACTAAGCGAACGCTGTGAAAGTCATCGCCCGGAATAAAGTAAGGACTATGAGAACATACAATTATTTGTGAATTTTCGTTAGCTAAATCTTGTAATACTTCAGACAAATACCTTGCTTGTGGAGGATGCTGATATAGCTCAGGCTCTTCGATTGCCATTACAAGGGTAGGTGCATTTTCATCCTCAATATCAGCTAGCTCTTGCAAAAGGGTCAAAAGATACGACCTCTGCATGCCATGCCCAAAACGAGCCAACTCACTTTCAAAACCCTTTTCACCTATTTGAATATGGGCAAGTGGCTCTTCTATCTTGATTGATTTCTCTGCGTCGTTCTTCCAAAGAACCTTTGCCGTAGCACTAGGGTTCGCCCAAAGTTTTAGCTTATTCTCCAGAGATTCAGAAATACTCGAAAGAACCCCCTGTTCCTCCTCCAGCATTTCTTGATAACTTTGCCTTAAACCATCCCGAAGACCCGTTACTTTTTCTGAAAAGTTAACCTTTGCTCGAATCGCTCTCGAAAGCAGTTGCCCTAAAGCTGAATTCTTACTTTCCTCTGCTTCCTCAGAAAAGTCCTTAGATGCAGATACAAAAACCCATTGTAAGTGAGGTGCGAGTCGATTAGCTCCTTTAGATACCCCATAGAACTGATCTTCACTCGGAATCAAACTACATAGATCTTGATGTAAAGACTCAAAATCATTAAGTGAACTAGCCATGTCAGCTTTTGATGTAGCTTTAGTGATATCCGGCCACTTTGCCTGTAAGTCCGAAAAGATTTTCTTTAGCTCAGAAGCAGGCTGTTTAGACTTTTCTGCTTCGAACCAGACCTTAAATTCAGTCATCCCAAGGCGATTGCCAAATTGCTTCACTTCTGCTCTTTCAGTACCTTCGTCAAACTCTGCCTTTACTGTAACAATTAGGCGTTCTTGTCTGACATAATCGGCTAGGTCAACTTTCGCCTGATCAGAAAGCTCTTTAAATGTGACCGTTATGGAAATTGGCTCCTTAACATTTTTATGATGAAAATCGTCAATTGAAAGCTTACTTAAATCAGTTTTACTATCCTTGTACTGACGGAAGAACACGTTAAGTGCATTCATTACTGTGGATTTTCCAGATCCATTTGGGCCGACGAAACAACAGTAATCATCGAAGAATATCGTCTCGTCTTTGAATGTGCGGAAGTTCTGAATTCGTACTGACTCTATTTTCATTCTCGATCCTTGATATGGAAGCTAACAAGTTATTATCTAGACCCGCACATCTTATACACTAGAACGCATTTTTGTGTCAATTTTTACCAAAGCCCTTGTAGTTCCAAACGGGATAACATACATTTTATGCTTGATCACCAGGTTTGGATAAAAACGATGCTCAGTCTCCCCGATGAATTGTCTCGTCAGTTCAATGCGCTATTGGATCAGAAACAACACCCTGAAAATATCAAACACTTTTATCGAAAATGGCTTCGTTTCTATTGGGATTTTTGTCACAAATATCATCATGATCCTTTTCACCGCTCCAGCTTGCCGTTGTTTCTCGACAAGCTCGATCAAAAAGGCCAATCGGCTCAACAACGAGAGCAAGCTCGCCAGGCTATTGTGTTGTTTTACCAATTAAAAGCAACCGCCAATGCCGAAGACGCCGAACTGTCAACCAATGCAGTCCAAACCTTGCCTCTGCAAGCTCCGCCAATTCCTGACGTTTCGCGTCAAAAGGACTCGCCTGAATCGAATCACCCGCATCATCGATCACTGCCTTATGAACACTCGCGGCATTCTGCCGCCTCCGATAAAACCCGACAAAATAATACGGTTGCTGAAAAACAAACCGGATGCAGTTGGGTTTTTGTCTTTGACGAGCTGACCCGTGAAATTCAATTACGCCATTATTCGCCGAAGACTTTGAAATCCTATCGCGGTTGGGCGCGCCGTTTGCAAGCGTTTACCAAAAGTAAAGATTACCGGAATTTGACGCAACAGGATGTGGTGGCGTTTTTGAGCGATCTTGCCGTCGATAAGAAAGTGTCCGCTTCGACTCAAAATCAGGCATTCAATGCGTTGCTGTTTTTGTTTCAACACGTTTTGAACAAGGATTTCGGCGAAATCAAAGGCGTCGCGAGAGCCAAGCGCAAGCCTCATATTCCGGTGGTCTTGTCCCGCGAAGAGGTCGAGTTGATTTTCGATCATCTCGACGATCCGGTCGATCTCGTCGCCAAACTGTTATACGGTTGCGGGCTGCGGCTTTTCGAGTGCTTGAATCTGCGTGTCCAATGTTTCAATTTCGATGCCGGCGTTTTGACCGTTCATGACGGCAAGGGTCAAAAGGACCGAACGGTTCCGTTACCGCAAACATTGATACCGGCATTGAACAAACAGTTGAGGAAAGTCGCGGATTTACACGAAGCCGACCTAAAAGCCAATTTTGCCGGCGTGTTCTTGCCGAACCAATTGAGTCATAAATATAAAAACGCCGCCAAGGAATTCATCTGGCAGTGGTTTTTTCCGCAACCTTCATTAACGCTAGTTGCGGAAACCCAAGAACACAAACGTTATCATCTTCATGAGTCCATCGTACAAAAGGCGATCAAACGCGCGGCGAATGACGCCAAAATCACCAAGCGTGCGACAGCTCACACTTTCCGGCATTCTTTCGCCAGTCATTTATTGGAGGCGAATTACGACATTCGCACGATTCAGGAATTACTGGGACACAGCGACGTCAGAACCACGATGATTTATACCCACACCGTTCAGAGCAGGACGTTAAAGCAAGCCAAAAGCCCGTTGGATTTTGATAAGGAATAAGTGAAAATCGGGGTCAAGCCTTATGCTTGACATTAGCACTTCCCTTTCCCCCCTGTTTTACCGCGCGGCTCAAATCAGCAAAGTTCACATCAAAACATTCGCCCACTTGAGCAATCGCGATAGATTCTTTATTGAGCGCCTGCCGCAAAAGGTTAGATAGTTCGGTGTTCCTAGAAATTCAATGCGTAAAGGTCTGGCCAATCGAGATCCTCTCCAACTAACCTGAGCCTCAAATTAGATCAATAAGGTTAGAATTCCATATGTAAGGAAGGACTGACATCGACCTCCTCAATCGCGCAGTTTTTTCACGTCGACTGGTGCACCTTGTTGTTCGACTGGACGTTCACTTTTGTTGTAAACAAACTCAGGGTCAAGATCTATCCCCGAATCCCATTCTATGGTATCGAAAGATACACGAACTCGATTGAATGCATTTAGTTCTTTGAGTCTCTGAAAAACACCAAAGTCCAAATAGGGTTTCATATCTAAAGTTCCTCTTTCTCCGTTATCAAAATCTATTGAGAGAAGATAATCTTCAGCCGGAGTGACATTTTTAACAGATGGATACATAATTTCACCTCTTACTGTAACGGTTTAATTTTAAATGGCTCCTCACCATTCATCACCAGCTCCCAATCAGCCATCAGTTCTTCCTGATGAAGTTCCGCCCATGCCAAGACAAGCTTAGACTGCTTTCTTGGTAGGTCGCCTTGTATTACCTCACATGTTCGGATATCAATGGTCGCCTTATGCTCACCATAGTAGACGTGAAAATGTGGCGGCGGATGCTCCTTCGGCACGTAATACATCCGAACAATAATTCCGTAGAACATTGAAATTGTTGGCATTAATTTTCTCCAGCCTATCAGAGCGGGTATTAGGGTTAAGCCTTACATTTGACATTTACCCCTTGCTTTTTCCGCTTGTTCATTGCGTCATTCGCTAGAGCTTAGCTCACACCGAATTATTCGTCCATCAGAAAAAAGGAGGGAGGAGGCGTAAAAAAGGGCCGTGAAAAAGGGAGAGTTACTTTTTTGGTTGATGGCTTCCGATAAGAAATGCAACCCGAATCTTTTTCCATTGCTTTATAGAGATTGGGCCCGTCACAGTGATATGAGGCGGAGAGCAATTGGAATTAAAAGAGCATCCATAATAAAGCAAACCATCTCCCACTAAGCTTGATAGTAAGAGACGGTCGGTTTAGAAACGAATAAAGAGAAAAAGAACCTTGAACACGCTTAATGGCTGATCATCCAAGGCCTTTGCGAAGGAAAAACCTTACTTCCATCTTGCATCAATATCACTTGCTGTCTCAAACTGCTACGATCGGGATGCTTCAGAAACAACCCTTTGTTGCTACTGCACCCGCAATTCTTGGTGTGCTTGTGTTCGAGGATTTGATCCTCCCGGCTGTCTACCGTCGAGAAAGCCGGTTCGTGACGCGACTTCTCGTTGATACTCATCGCTTTACGTTTGTCCGGCGCCATTGCAAGCACCTCGGGCGGTATCATGATAATCCGCGGACTCGAGGTTTGGCAGTGCGGACAAGCCTTTGGAGCGCTGCTTTCTTCGAACGTTGCTAAGTCGTGAAAAATGCCGTGTTTCGGGCATTTATAGTCATAGAGCGGCATCGCTATCCTCCAAAGTTACTATTACAGATCGGGAGACAAGGGTACGTCGACATCGCCGGACAACTCTTTTTTCGGCCCTTCCGAATTCGGCTTGACGTTGAATTCGAAGATATCGGTCGGCAACCAAAGCGTCGCGCAGGCATTCGGAATATCCACGACGCCGCTGATGTGCCCTTGCACCGGCGCGGTACCTAAAATGGCATAAGCTTGAGCACTCGAATAACCGAATTTCGTCAAATATTCGATCGCATTCAAGCAAGCCTGACGATAAGCGATATGCACATCGAGATAATGTTGCTTGCCGGACTCGTCGACTGAAATACCTTCGAAGATTAAATAGTCGTCATACTGGGGTTTGATCGGACTCGGCTTGAAAATCGGATTTTTGATTCCATATTTTTTCATGCCGTCTTTGATCAAACTGACACGCAGGTGTGTCCAACCGGCCATTTCTATCGCACCGCAAAATGTGATTTCGCCGTCGCCTTGACTAAAATGCAAGTCCCCTAAGCTAAGACCGGCATTCTTCACATAAACCGGAAAATAGACTGTCGAACCCCGAGATAAATCTTTAATATCGCAGTTTCCGCCATGCTCGCGCGGTGGCACCGTTCTCGCTGCTTCGGCCGCCGCCGCTTTTCCAGCATCGCCGCTCATACGTCCCATATGAGCCGTATCGGCATAAGGCAACGTTGCCAAGGGCGGAACCCGGTCCGGCTCCGTGTCGTAAAGGGCTTTTTCCCGCGTATTCCATTCATCCAACATTTCTTTAGACGGCAGTGTGCCAATCAATCCGGGATGAATCAAGCCGGCAAACTCGACGCCGGGAACATGACGAGACTTGGTAAACATACCGTTGAAATCCCAAATCGATTTTTGCGCCTCGGGAAAATGCTCGGTCAAAAAGCCGCCACCGTTCTTTTTTGAAAAAAAACCGTTAAACCCCCACTGACTGTTTTCAAAAGCCCCGATATCGAGAATATCGACGACCAGCAAGTCCCCGGGCTCCGCACCTTCCACACCGACCGGCCCGGACAAAAAATGCACTTTCGATAAATCAACGTCGCGCACATCATCGGCACTGTCGTTATTGTGAATTTGTCCGCCGGTCCAATCGTAGGATTCGATAATGAAATCGTCACCGGGTTTAACCATTGCCACCATTGGTATGTCCGGGTGCCACCGGTTATGAATCATGTCGTTTTCATAAGGTGATTTACTTAAATCGATTTTGATAATGGTTTCAGCCATAGCCTTTCTCCTGACAAAGTTTTAATGATTAATACTCATACCGATAAATAAGCCGCCACCTTGGCTTCATTGAGCGTTGCCCGCTCTTCCTGATGAACGATTTCCCCCTTTTCGAGAACGATGATGCGGTCGGCGATTTCAAGCGCAAAACTCAACACTTGCTCCGACACGACAATCGATAGGCCACGGGTATCGCGTATTTTTTTTAACGTCCGAGCCATTTCGCGAATGATCGAAGGTTGAATGCCCTCGGTCGGTTCATCCAACAGCAATAACTTCGGCTTGCTGGCCAATGCCCTGGCGATTGCCAATTGCTGCTGCTGTCCTCCGGATAAATTTCCGCCTCGGCGATTTCGCATCTCTTCGAGAACCGGAAACAATTCGTATAGATCGTTAGGAACCGTCTTTTCACCGGTAATGGTCAAACCGGTTTCAATATTTTCTTTGACCGTCATCGTCGAAAAAATCATTCGCCCTTGCGGAACGAAACCCAAACCTTTAGATACTCGCTGATGGCTTTTGAGTAGCGTCAAGTCGACGTCGTCAAGTTGAACCTCGCCCTTTGCGGTAGGGATCATTCCGATCAACGATTTCATCAACGTAGACTTGCCCATGCCGTTGCGCCCCATCACGGCTACGATTTCTTTCGGCTTTACATCGAAATTCAATCCGTGCAACACTTCGCTTTGCCCATAGGCCACGTGGTAATTTTTAACGCTCAGCATTTTGTTTTCTCCTGATTCGACCGATTAGTGGCCGAGATAGACTTCAATGACTTTGGGATCGTTTTTGACTCGCTCCATCGAACCTTCAGACAGCACCTTGCCTTGGTGCATAACGGTAACCCGATGAGCGATGTCTTCGACAAACTGCATATCGTGCTCGATGACGATTACCGAGCGGCCTTGCGTAATCCGGTTCAACAGCTCGGCGGTTTTTTTGCGCTCCGCAACCGACATGCCGGCGACCGGTTCGTCCAGCATTAATAAATCCGGTTTTTGAATAAGCAACATGCCGATCTCAAGCCATTGCTTTTGTCCGTGGCTCAATAAGCCGGCCGGTTTATCGAGATCGTTCTGCAAAAAAATGATTTCAGCTATGTTTTCGACTTCTTCGATCACTTCACGGTCGCGCTTGAACATTAACGAGCCGAAAACGGACCGTCCTCGCGGGTATGAAATTTCAAGATTTTCAAACACACTCAAATCGTCGTATATCGAAGGATTTTGAAACTTTCGTCCAACCCCGTGATGGACGATTTGGTGCTCTTTCATCCGCGTCAACTCTTCTCCGCGAAATTTAATCGACCCGGAGGTGGCTTGTGTCCGACCGCAGATCAAATCGAGTACCGTCGTTTTTCCTGCGCCGTTCGGACCGATGATGACGCGTATTTCCCCCTCGTCGACGTAGAATGACAAGTCATTGACCGCCTTGAACCCGTCGAAAGAAACCGTAAGCCCTTCGACGGCCAAAACGAAATCACTGCGATTAGTCGACATAGACACCTCCTTCGAGCTTTTCATCGGTCCGTGGCGCCACCGTTACAGCCGTTTCGGGTTTCGCTAAAGATTTTGAAGAACCTATATTTTCCTCGGAGCCCAAAGCATTAGCATGCGCAGTTTCCATTGACGAGTCTTTCTCGATGATCGGCGCTTTCGAAACCATCGTTTTACCGCTATACCAAGCAGGTAATTTCGGCTCTATGTAGCGTTTGAATAGACTGGCCAAACCATTCGGAAACGCCATCACGACAGCGATGAACAATGCCCCCATCGCAAACAGCCAAAGCTCGGGAAATGTCTCCGAAAATATCGTTTTGGCCCAATTCACCAACAAAGTACCGTAAACTGCGCCAAGTAAGGAAAGCCGACCGCCCACGGCGCAATAAATCACCATTTCGATCGATGGAACGATGCCGACGAAGGAAGGCGACATAAAGCCGACCTGCAGCGTGAACATCGCGCCGCCGATAGCAGAAAACATCGCGCTCAGACAAAAGACGAATATTTTGAAGTTGGCTACGTCGTAACCGGAAAACCGGACTCTATCCTCTCGATCGCGCATCGCGACCAGAATACGTCCAAGTTTTTTATAACGGATAAATTGTGAAAGTAACAAACATATAAAAAGAGCGGCCGAACAGACATAATACAAAATCACTTTGGCTGAATCGGAACGAATGTCCCAACCTAACAATGTGCGTAAATCCGTAATACCGTTGACTCCGCCCGTATAGCCTTGTTGGCCGATAATTAAAATGGTCATGATCGCCGCGATGGCTTGCGTGATGATCGCGAAATAAACCCCGCCGACCCGGCGCTTGAACATCGCCACGCCTATGATGAATGCAAATAGCGTCGGCAATAGAACGATCGCCGACAACGCAAAAGGAAGTTGCCTAAAAGGCTCCCACCACCATGGTAATTCGGTGATCTGATTCCAGTCCATGAAATCAGGTATGCCGGGAGTGGATTGAATTTTGGTCGACTCGGGATCGCTGGCTTCCAATTTGAGAAACATAGCCATGCAATATCCGCCCAAGCCGAAAAATACTCCCTGCCCCAAGCTCAAAATGCCGCCGTATCCCCAACACAAAACCAAGCCGAGCGCGACAAAGGCATAGGTCAGATATTTACCGATCAAATTCAATCGAAATACATCCAAAGACAGCGGGATAATCGCTAACAGGATGACCGCCAACATGATATAGCCAAGCACTTCCTGCCTTGACATAAATCGAATATTGCTCCGTTGCTGCATAGGAAACTCCCCTTATTGACGAATTTTGAGAGCAAAAAGCCCTTGAGGACGCAGCATCAGTATGCCGACCACAATCAAAAGCGTGATGACCTTAGCCATGGAGCCGCTTAAGAAAAATTCCAAAGTCGATTGCGATTGTGAAATCGTAAACGCGGAGGCGATGGTACCGATAAGGCTCTGCGCACCGCCGAATACGACGACTAGAAAGGTATCGACAATATAGAGTTGACCCGAAGTCGGTCCTGTCGAACCGATCATCGTGAACGCACTGCCTGCAATACCGGCGATGCCGCAACCGATGCCGAATGTGTAACGGTCGACCTTCCCCGTATCGATGCCGACCGCTCCTGCCATGGGCCTATTCTGAACGACGGCCCGTACTTGCTTGCCCCAGAGTGAGCGAAACATCAAGAAATAGACGCCCGACGCTATAAACAAGGTTAAAACCATCACGAAGATGCCATTGATCGGTACCTCTATCGTTTCGGTCATGGAATACGATCCCATCATCCATTCTGGAAGAGTCACGCCGACTTCTCGGGCACCGAAAACGGTACGGTATGATTGCTGAAGAATCAAACTGAGCCCCCAAGTCGCCAACAAGGTATCGAGAGGCCGCTTGAATAGAAACCGGATCATACCCCATTCAACCAACACGCCCAGCGCGAAACACACTAAGAAAGCCAAAGCCATCGCCACAAAAAAGTAGCCGTCGAATAAAGCCGGCAGATAGGTTTCAAAAATATGGGATGTTAAATAGGTTGTATAGGCACCCAAAATCATGAATTCGCCATGGGCCATATTGATGACGCCCATCTGACCGAAAATGATCGCCAATCCCAATGCCATGAGCACCAAAACCGAAAATAAAATCAAACCGGCAAAACCCTGCATGAATAAAATATCTGTCAGTTCCGCCATTGAATATTCTTCAAACATGACTCGATCCTCTTTGCTAACGGTCGGATTTTTTTAAATTGCCTCTCTCCCTCAAATACCGGGAGAGAGGTTTCGAATAGAAACGTCGCAGTGCCGAAATCCTAAGGCTTTATTGATAACCTACCGGGAAAGGGTTCGGTTCGATCAATTCCTCGCTTTCGTACACGACTTTATATTGACCGTCTTTTTGCGCTAAACCGACTCGAGTCTTGGACCACAAGTGATGATTTTCATGAATGCGAACATAGCCTTCCGGTGCGGTCGTCAACTCGATACCCGGCGATGCGGCACGGATTTTATCGATATCGAACGAACCGGCTTTTTCGACGGCAGCTTTCCATAACCAGGGGCCCAAGTAGGCTGCTTGGGTGACGTCGCCAATCACGATATCTTTACCCCATTTGTCTTTGAATGCTTGCACGAACGCTTGATTGTTCGGATTGTCGAGGCTTTGAAAATATTTCATCGCGGCATAAGCGCCTTCGATATTTTCACCGCCGATACCCAAAATTTCGTCTTCGGTCACCGAAATCGTCAACAAAAGCGGTTTTTCTTTAGTCAAGTCGATACCGGCCGCTTTGAGCTGCTTATAAAAGGCAACATTGGAACCGCCGACCACGATGGCATAGATCACATCCGGCTTTTTCAACTTGATTTTGTTGATCACCGAATTGAACTGAGTGTGCCCTAACGGATAATATTCTTCGCCTACAACTTTTAATCCCAGTTTTTCGATATGTTTTCTAGCAATTTTATTGGAGGTACGAGGCCAAATATAATCCGAACCCAACAAGTAAAAAGTTTTTGCGCCTTTTTCCTTGACCACCCAATCGATACCGGCGATGATTTGTTGCGTCGCTTCCTGGCCGGTATAGATTACATTCGGAGATTGTTCGAGTCCTTCATAGAAAGTCGGATAGTACAGCATGCCGTTATACTGCTCGAAAACAGGTAAGACGGCCTTGCGCGAGGCCGAAGTCCAACACCCGAACACGGAGGCTACCTTGTCGTTGACCAATAATTTTTTCGATTTTTCGGCGAAAGTCGGCCAATCGCTGGCGCCGTCCTCTTGAATGTATTCGATCTTGCGGCCGAGTACGCCGCCCATGGCGTTAATCTGATCGATTGCAAGCTTTTCCGCTTGCACCGAGCCGGTTTCGCTAATAGCCATCGTACCGGTAACAGAGTGCAAAATACCGACCGTAACCGTATCGTCGGTCACCGCCAGTCCTGTCGTATTGACCTCACTTGTCGGGGGGTTGGCCCAACTAAGGGGGGAAGATGCCAAGATCAGACCCAGCGGAAAAGCGATCAATGTTTTAATAAAACTCCGGCGCTTGAATACCGGAGAATTATCCCGGCTCCCACTTTCATAATTAAAGATACACATGTTTAAGCTCTCCAAATTAAATTTTGTTTGGTTCGCTGACAGTGTCCGGCAAAGCGCTTCGTTTAACCATTAGGCGGATGCTCACCCGTCTTACGTCATTTGACGTATGCCCTTCTCTATAGCTAGCTGTTAACCTTTCACTATAAATCTCATAACATGCTGATTTATTATTATATTTTTAGCATATAGCAAGCCATTCCAACGAGTGTATTTCGTTATGAATTCAATAGATATAAAGTTGAGAAGAATACTTTTCAGCAACTCATTATCCATCGACATCGATCGATTCAAGTCATGAGCTTTGTTGCATGAACGGACAACAAAAAATCTTTCGAGTACGGCGCAATTACAACCGGTGGGTCGCTAATCAAACGCTCGAAGATTATGCGCTCCGCTTTACCGCTAAAAAATCCAGGAAATGGACCGAATGGCAAGTATCGTTGACTGCGCTGGGTGGGATTTCGTTTCTCGCGCTCGAAGCGATCGGCGGCACCTTGACCTTGACCTACGGATTCGTCAATGCGGTGTCGGCCGTTTTAACCGTCGGCGCGATCATTTTTTTAACCGGTTTACCGATCAGCTATCACGCCGCCAAACTGGGCACGGACATCGATCTTCTAACCCGCGGAGCCGGATTCGGCTATATCGGATCCACGGTCACTTCATTGATTTATGCGTCGTTCACTTTCATTTTTTTTGCACTGGAAGCCACCATTCTCTCAATGGCGCTGGAGCTCACGCTAAACATCCCATTATCTATCGGTTATCTTATTAGCTCTTTGGTCGTTATCCCTCTAGTCACGCATGGCATTACGCTAATCAGCCGATTTCAAGTATGGACTCACCCGCTTTGGATAGCTCTGCAAATCATTCCTCTTGTCTGTATCGCTCTCAAATCGGACGATGCGATGGCTCTCTGGACAGGGTATAAGCCAATATCGGCGACAGAAGACTTTGATCTTGCGGCTTTCGGCGCTGCATCCGTCGTTGCGTTTTCTTTGATTGCTCAAGTCGGCGAACAAGTCGACTTTCTCAGATTTCTGCCCGAAAAAAGCAACCAAAACAAGCTTACTTGGTGGGCCGCTTTGATTTCCGGCGGCCCCGGCTGGATTTTCCCCGGAATGGCTAAGATCCTCATCGGGTCATTTCTTGCCGTTTTGGCCATCGAGCACGGCATCGGTTTCGAGCAAGCTTCGGACCCGAATCACATGTATCTGACCGCATTCGGCTATTTGACCACATCCCCGGAACTGCCGTTGTTATTGACCGGCATTTTTGTCATATTCTCGCAACTGAAAATCAATGTGACGAATGCCTATGCCGGGTCAATCGCATGGTCTAATTTTTTTTCCAGAACGACTCAAAATCATCCCGGGCGCGTGGTTTGGTTGGTTTTCAATGTCGTCATCGCACTGATGTTGATGGAATTGGGAATTTATCATGCACTTAAAGAAATCCTTGGCTTATTTGCCATCATCGCAATTGCTTGGGTCGGTTCATTGGTAGCCGATTTGACTATCAACCTCCCTCTTGGCCTAAGACCCCGAAAAATGGAATTCAAAAGGGCTCATTTATACGATATTAACCCGGTCGGTATCGGTTCTATGCTGACCGCCTCTTTGATTGGCTTGATCGCTTATAGCGGCTTGTTTGGTATTAACTTTCAGGCCATGTCGCCTTATCTCACATTAGCCCTTACTTTTTTTTGTACGCCCTTGATTGCTTGGTTGACGAATGGACGTTATTACATTGCCAGGGATCCGGAGAATGCCGGCAAAAATCCCAATCAGGTTTGTTGTATTTGCGAGCATCACTTCGAGTCCGAAGACATGTCGCTCTGTCCGGCCTATGCCGGAGCGATCTGCTCGCTATGCTGCTCGCTCGACAGCCGGTGTCACGATATGTGTAAAACCAATGCCGGCATGGCGGATCAAATTTCCTCGGCATTGAACAAAATCATGCCGGACGCTTGGAGCGGAATCGTCACGGCTAGGTTAGGAAACTTTTTCGGCTTGTTTGTACTTACCGGAATTTTGATGTCCTCCTTACTTGCGCTGATTTATTTCCAGATTACGTCGGACGAAACTATCGATAAAGCTTTGATCACCGATGCCCTAATCAATATTTTCTTCATCTTGCTGATTATTTCAGGCGTCGTATCGTGGATGTTCTCTCTACTTCATGAAAGCAGAAAACTGGCGCTGGAGGAATCCCGCAATCAAACCGATCTGTTGATTGCTGAAATCGAAGCCCATCAAATGACCGATCTTAAGCTGCAACAAGCGAAAGAGGTAGCAGAAGCCGCCAATCAAGCAAAGAGCCGTTATCTGACCGGTATTAGCCACGAATTGAGGTCGCCGCTCAATGCGATACTCGGCTATGCTCAACTACTGGAGAAAGATAAAGCCATTCCCGGCAACCGGAGAGACGCTTTGTCGGTCATTCGGCGCAGCAGCGAACATTTGGCGGACATTATCGAAGGCCTATTGGATATTTCCAGAATAGAAGCCGGCCGGCTACAAATCTCCAAGAACGATGTCGACTTTATCGCGATGCTCGATCAAATCGTCAATATGTTTAAGGTTCAGTCTACAGCCAAAGGTATTCAATTCGTGCACGAACAGTTGACACCTTTACCGAAAACCATTCGAACCGATGAAAAACGGTTACGCCAAATATTGATCAATTTGATTTCGAACGCCGTTAAATATACGCATCAGGGCGAAGTATATTTTTCGGTATCCTATCGCAACCAAGTCGCCGTCTTTTCGATCAAGGACACCGGTGAAGGCATCGAACCGGAAAATATTGAAAAAATCTTTCAACCTTTCGAAAGAATTAGAAAAGCCGGAGCGCCTTACATTTCCGGCACAGGCCTTGGCCTGACAATTACGCGGTTCTTGACCGATATCATGGGTGGCGAGATCACCGTAAAAAGCAGTCCCAATCAAGGCAGTCTTTTCAAAGTTTCTTTAATGCTTTCCAGTGTTAACGCTATTAAGGCACCGCACGATCAACCGGCCGCCATACCCAGCGGCTATCAAGGCATCGAGCAGACGATTTTTATCGTTGACGACGACCCCAGTCATCGCGGCTTGTTGATTGACATGCTATCTCCTCTGGGATTCAACGTGTTTCAAGCCCAAGACGGGTTAACTTGCCTGGATATGTTGCAATATTGCAAAAAAAAACCCCAAATTTTTTTATTGGATATAGCCATGCCCGGCATGAGCGGTTGGGAATTGGCCGGTCGCATTCGAAGCCAAATTCCATCGGCAACCGTAATCATGGTTTCCGCTAACGCCCATCAACCGAATTCGATATTCGCGGAACACCTACCCTACGATGCTTATCTCGTCAAACCGATAAAATTGGCCAATATGATGGATCTGATCGAAAAATATTTGCCGATTCGTTGGGTCTACAGCACCGGCGACTCTTTTTCCGATGAAGGGAAAATACCCCCTCCCTTAGCGAATGAAAGTTCTCCATCTAGGAAGATTGAAAGCAATTCAGAAATAACACTGCTCCCCTACCGAATGCTCGATCGATCGGATCGAGAAACAATCATCCAGTTAGCTAAAATCGGCTATATAAACGAATTACTCAGTTTCTTGAAAGGCTTAGAAGGAGATCGAAAACTAAAAAAGCAACATGCCGATCGCCTTACAAACCTCGCCAAAAACTACCGATTCGATGAACTCGTTACTTGCCTTGAAGAAATGTTATGAATCCGACACGCCCGTTAGAATTGAAAAAAGATGTCGTGCTGGTCGTCGACGATTCGCCTGACACGCTGAGCATGCTGAACGACACATTGGATAGAGCGGGATTTGCCGTCTTAGTTGCACTAGAAGGTTCGCAAGCACTAACAATCCTAAATAATATCAATCCCGATATTATCTTGTTGGACGCACTCATGCCCAACATGGACGGCTTCGAGACCTGCAAAAAACTTAAACAACATCGCAATTCGGCCGATATTCCCGTCGTTTTCATGACCGGTTTGTCGGACTCTGAAAGTATCGTCAAAGGATTGGAAGCAGGCGGAGTCGACTACGTCACGAAACCGGTAAAAGGTGAGGAGCTCATCGCAAGAATGCGGGTTCATTTGGCAAATGCCAGATTAACAAAAAGCGCCCGCGCCGCATTGGATTCAGCAGGACAATATTTATTTTCGATCGATTCTAACGGCCGCTTGCTTTGGGCCACTCCACAAGCCGTTCAATTATTCTCGGACTCCGGTTTGAATACCGAACAGCTCGATGAATCGTTGATAAAACCACTAAGACTCATGCTATCGCCCCAATACAACAGAGAAAAAGGGCAAACGGTAAACCTGGAAACAAAATCTCTTGAAATGAAATATATCGGTCAAACCGGTAACAAAGAACATCTGATACGAATCGTTGATTCTGAACGCGCAACGGAAGAGGAAATATTACGAGCCAACCTTTTTTTAACAGAGCGCGAATCCGAAGTACTGCTTTGGATAGCCAAAGGTAAAACCAACCGCGAGATTGGATCAATCCTCGAAATGAGCCCTCGCACCGTCAACAAACATCTAGAGCAAGTGTTTAAAAAAATGAACGTGGAAAACCGCACCAGCGCCGCAGTAATGGCATTGAAATATCTGAAATCATGATGCCGGTATGAAGCATTTAAGTATTTAACAAAAAAGAAACGCACGAGGGGCGTTTGATTTATGATTTTTTAATGATTCCGCTCACGGAGCAATTGTTACTCCCTACAATTAAAGCAAGACAGAAAACTTGGTTTTTTGGAAAAGCGGTCGGGTTACTTTTCAAGGCTAATACGCAGACTACGACAGGCAAATAGGTGAGCTTATTTTTATTATGAGCTCATTTTTTGCTCAACACTTCCAACGCTCTAGCACATACCGTCCTGCTTCTTTTTATCGCCTACGCCGAATGATTTCAATTATCTGTTATAGCGAGTAGCTGCGAACTCTATCGATCCGGACGCCGTTCCAGAACCAAAAATTGATTCGGTTCTCCGACCACATAAATTCTGCCGTCGTCATCAATGGCCACGCCTTCCGGTTGCCATAGCCAGCCAATCAATCCCAGTTTTCCTTCGCGTAAACTGAGCCGCGATAATTCCCGCCCCTGCATGTCGACGACATGCAGACTGTCGGAGGATTCACTCAATATCAATAACCCGTCTTCCTTCCCAGGCAATACACTCAATCCGGCATAATCCCTTACCTTCAGTCGCATAGACAATAATCCTGACAAATCTACGCCCATACCCCGCCCATCAACTGGTTGATGCAAAATGCCGGGAGGCGTTTCTTTCACCGCAAATAAGCCAAATTGTTGCGACCACGCTACGCCTTCGATACCGCTATTGTCATCATCTTTTTCTGCCAGATTAAACCTTATAGCCTGATCGTGCGATATCGATTCTGTTGCCTCGGTGATTTCCACCCGCATAAGGTTGTAGAGATTTTCTTCGGCAATCACAAAAAAATTATCATACAGGTAGGTTATGGACTCGGTATCCCGAAAACCGGGTAAATCAATTGTCCGCTGCAACTCGCCATTTTTATTGAGAACATGAATCTTACGGGGGTTATTGGTCACGGCATAAAGCAGACCCGATGGAGGGTGATAGGTAATTCCCGAGAGATTTTCTCGGATGCCGTCGACACGTCGAGCAGGTCCAATCGGTTGATAGCGACTCAGATTCCAATCCGTTTCTATTCCGCTTATTAAAGGCGAGCTATCAGGAAAATGCCATGCAATCCATCCAGAAAAAAGTAGCAACGGCAATAACAACCACAAACGTTTTTTTCCTGACACTGGATTTCATTACACCTTCGTAAATTTACACAAGTTCGGATTCTCGATTGTTTATGTTAACTCGAACTTAAATTAAAAATTAATAATATTTACAAACGGGAATCCACCATCGAATTCGCAACATGGCATTTATGCTTTTTCGATCCGTTTAAAGAAACAGGAAACAACCTAATAATCCTAAAAAAGCATTTCACCATGAAAAATATGAAGTCAATTCAATAACTTGCTGTGAAATTGTATAGAACATTCACTCACTTAAAAGGTTAGCGAGAAAGCTTAGGTAATATCTTGAAGTTTTTCAGGAACTTCATGTCCTTCATGGTTAAGCTGCCAAATTTAGGATAATGGCACCTAAATACCAAAACATCGCAACAACAAGGAACCCTTTTTTGCTTTTTTTTGTAAGTGAACCAGGCGCCTCCTCTGGCACTGCCGAAATTTGAAGTGCGAAAGGTATATTAAGGTCTACTACCGACTACCCCGTTAGCTATTCAATTTCAAATTTTTAAGATTTCCTCCAACGGCACCAAGTTTAGTTTTATTCTGAATAGAATCTCCTTATTTTCCAGTACCCCGTAACATTCGTAAGAGCGCAACAAGATTCTAGTGTTATTGAGCGTGTTATCCTTGGACTCCGGGAGTTGTTTGACCAATATATAAACTTTATCGTTGTTTTTCAGTTGCCCGACCCAATGACGGTCGATCGATAATTCATGAGATGTATAGACCATTGGATTAGCCTTGAAATCGTGATTCTCAAGTTGTGCCTTTTCCAGTAAGACTCCGGAAGTTAAGCTGCAAGGAAATATTTCAGGATAACGAGCCACCTCGGCTAGTTCGTCAAAATAATCGGATTGCTCGGCCAGAGAACCCGACAGAAAATTCTTGACATTGCCGTTATGCATCCATTTTCGCATTAAAAAGTAATCGCTGCCCGGCACCAGGGTTTTATCGGCGACCGTTTTCAGATCCGGCAAGCCGTTTAAATCAGTATTCGCTAGAAACAGCGGCGCTTGGGTTTCTTTTTTATAGCCGAGCAAAATCGTTTTGCCTTGCGACTTGATAACGACTCGGTTAGTCAACGTCAAATCGGGAATCGTGTTAATCAAGGTTTTTTTAATTTCCAGCGAAAATTCCTGGCTCGGCCGTAAGGCATTGACGAAAATAATCTGGTAATTGCTAAATCGCAATTGCTTATCGGCTATGATCTGTTCTTCATGCTGCGCCTCGCGGTACAAGCGCATCTGGTATTCGATCAGCGTATTCAATTGAAAACCCAGCACGATGGGGCCTTTAAATGGATTGTGAGTAATCTGTAACCATTTGTGTTTGTCATGAAACAGGTTGAAATCGTCGGAAGCATTTCGCGCGACTTCAATATGAATTTGTTCAAAAGTAAACAATTGCTCTTTCATGCTTAATTAGCCGCGATAATTCGAGATCAACCATTTTAATTGCGGATTGAGATTAATCGGAAAGTTTTTTCACATAAACATAATCGACTTCGGTTTGAAAAAGGCGGCCCGGTTACCATTCTTATCGGACGCCATCAATCAAAAAAAGTAACCTGACCCCTTTTCGTTTTATTTAGCCTATCGGGTAAATGACGTATACCGAAATACCGGTAGGCATTCTAAAGTGTTTCAAGCTTTATTAAACACGCTCGCAGTGTACCGGCCAAAACCGAAACGAAAGCATACTTTTTGCGTGTCGATATGCCGAATGACTCGATACTAAAATCGCTGATAGCCAAATCGGTTACCAAGCGATCGGATTCGATTTGGCATCGCTGTTGCTTAATTTTCATTGATCGCACCCATTTTCATTTTTTGGCTTCCCTCTCCCCTGAACTTTTCCTAAGAGAGTGGAAGCGATTACGCCGAAATTTGAAGTGCGAAAGGCATAAAGAAGTAGATTTTTATTTTTACCAATCACAGGATAGCCATGATCGAACCGTTGCATCACCTAAAATCAAGCGTTTTCATAGCTCTTTCGGTTATCGCGACAACCTTAACCGGATGCACGATAGTCCCCGATATGAAACGAGCGCCGATCGATGCCGCTTCGGTAAAGCAAATCTTTTTCGAAATCGATATCGAAGCGGCCGGCTATGAAGCCGATGACACGGCGAAGCATGAAATGGCCGACTCAATCGCAAGTCATTTAAACGAATGGGGTTATACCATCGGCATTGATACCGATAAACCCGCCGACCATCGGATGCAGGCAACGATCGAAGCCGTCAAGCACGGTAGCACCCCGACCGGTTTTTCATTTACTGCCGGAAATTCCGACCCGCGAGCCGTAAATTTTCAAAAAGCGGAAATCGTGCCGGTAACCTGTAAACTAATCTCGGCCGAGAACAGTAACGAGTCGGCGGACTATACGATGGAATTTATCGCAAAACCGCTGTCAGGGGGCGAAAAACGTTCGCGATTGATCGACCAAGTGAGCACCGTTTGCCTGAATTTGTTGAAATCGCTCAAGGTTCAACCGGAAGAACGTGTGGATACGCTTCAAGCGATCAGTCCGAGCTGGGCTCCGGATGTTTTAATTGAAACCGTTGAAGAGCCGGAAACGCAAATCGAACCAGGCAAGCCCGAGCCCTCCAAGTCAAATGACATTAACGTCGAAAAGAAAAGCTATAAACAAATTACGATCCATAACCAAGGCTCGCCCGTTATTTTGAAACTCGGCCATGAAAGAAAATAAATCGGAATTATCGCGCTCGTTTGTTAAATTTCCGATTTTTTAACCTAATGAGAGCAGTTGAAAGCCTCAAACTACTGTTCGATCTATACCCTTCGGCTGCGCTCAGGGGTGCTCTGTCGAAGGGTGGATGGTACTCCCTTTATACTCAAGAAATGGCTAACTTTATGAAGGTATGGGTGTGGCTAGCGAGGATGTCGGCAGCAGGGATTGCTACCGTCAAGCCCTCATGGATGGGTTTACGGTGGTCCTCGATAGACATATCCCATACCTTTTTTCTTAGACGGTTTTTCGATCAAAAGTGAGTAGTTTGAGGCTTCACCAAGCCGGTGAAAGTGTTGTAGCTCCTTCATGCTTCGACTTGGCTCAGCACAAACAATCTACAACACATGCCAACTGCTCTTCTCAGTGTGAAAGTTCGCGGAATTTCATTCCTTATCTAATTTATCGATATGCAAAACGCTGCTGTAAAAATGGAGGCTCCGAAGGGGGTGTGGTTGCTCGATCGACAGGCGTCGGCGGCAGGGTAGATTTTTGCTCCTGCAAAATCTGCATTCATGCCATCCATGGCAATCAGATTCCGCCGTCGAGCTTACATGGATGTATTCACCCAGCACCTAAATTCCATAGTCCATTGGCTATGATTAACTACCGTGGATAATTTAGGTGCTGGGTTCACTGCGTCCTGTCGGGCGAGTGGCCGGGCCTTCATGAGCATTAGGTTTAAAATTTATCTCTGCACTCTCCCTTTCGGGGAGAGTGCATGATGACAATGTTCGATATGCACAAGGTATAGGAAAACCTTGCTCCGCGCACTGCCCTTTTTCCGCAGCACTAATAATGTGCGTTTTTTCGTCATTCGCACCATATCAAAACACGCCGCCGCCTTTATTCGACACATGCGCACCGATCGGGTGCCGTCCGCCTCGACAACAGTCTATTTCAATTACGGCATATAAATTGCTGTAATTATTCATTGTTCAATGACTTGCTTTCAATGCCGAAACCTCATGCTTGACTATCAATGAGCGCCCCGATTCATCAGAACATCTCGAAAATTCGCCGCGACTATAACGCCTGGGTTGTTAACGAATCTTTGGAAGATTACGCTCTGCGTTTTGCGCCGCGTAGTTTCCGCAAATGGTCCGAATTCCAAGTGGCTAATACGGCCTTCGGGTCGACTTCGTTTCTGGTTTTGGAAGCCATCGGCGGTTTTCTGTCGATCAATTACGGATTTACCAATGCGTTCTGGGCAATTTTAGTGGTTGGCCTAGTTATCTTTATCACCGGCTTTCCTATTAGCTATTATGCCGCCAGGTATAACATCGATATCGACTTGCTCACTCGCAGCGCCGGTTTCGGCTATATCGGTTCGACCGTTACCTCTTTGATTTATGCCTCGTTTACCTTCACGCTTTTTGCACTCGAAGCGTCGATCATGTCGCTCGCGCTCGAACTCTATTTTCAAATCCCAATCGCACTGGCCCACGTCATTAGTGCGGTGATCGTAATACCGCTGGTCGCTTTCGGAATCACGACGATCAGTCGGCTGCAACTATGGACTCAGCCGATCTGGCTGGTTTTGTTGATCGCGCCTTATATCGCCGTTTACCGGCACGAACCCGAAGCACTACTGACACTCAAAACCTATTTTTGGATCGCCGGCAGCGGACGCGATTTCGACTGGCTGCTGTTCGGCAGCGCCGCGACGGTGGCATTTTCGATGATCGCTCAAATCGGCGAACAAGTAGACTTTTTGCGCTTCATACCCGAAAAAACTCGGAAGAACCGCTTTCGTTGGTGGTTCGGCACCATTGCCGCCGGCCCCGGTTGGGTATTATTCGGAATGCTCAGACAATTAGGCGGCGCCCTACTCGCACATCTCGCATTGCGAAACGGCATCGCAGCGGAGCACGCGCACGAACCCACTCAAATGTATTTAATCGCTTATAACGACCTATTCGGCAATCCGGCAATTGCACTGGCCGTCACGACGCTATTCGTCGTTATCTGCCAAATAAAGATTAACGTAACCAATGCCTATGCCGGCTCGCTCGCCTGGTCGAATTTTTTTTCGCGCGTGACGCACAGTCATCCTGGACGCGTCGTTTGGTTAGTATTCAATGTCTCGATCGCGTTATTGTTGATGGAGTTCGGTGTTTTCGGCGCTTTGGAAAAAGTTTTGGGTTTGTTTTCCAATATATCGATCGCTTGGATCAGCGCGGTTGCCGCTGAATTGATGATCAATAAGCCGTTGGGCATCAGCCCTAAAATCGTCGAATTCAAGCGCGCCTACCTGCCCGACCTCAATCCGGTCGGTATTATCGCAACCTTATGCGCGTCGATCGTTTCGATACTGGCCTACCTTGGCGCATTCGGCGATTATCCGCGCGCTTTCTCGGCGTTTATTTCGCTTGGCTTAGCTTTTATTCTTGTTCCTCTCATCGCAGTCGTTGCCGGACCGAAACAATATCTAGCCCGCGACCGGGACGAAAACAACAAAGCGTCTCATCAACACTGCAGCATTTGCGGTAACTCATTCGAGCAGGAAGACGTCGCCTATTGTCCCGCTTATCAAGGCAGTATTTGTTCGTTGTGCTGCACGCTTGAGGCGCGTTGCCTGGATGCTTGCAAGCCCGGAGCACGACTCGACGACTATTTGGAAATAGTAGCCCGGCGCTTCATGCCGAAAACATTATCGCTACAGACTCGTTTGCGATTGCTGCGTTTTGGCCTGCTGTTTTTGTTTCTGACGGTATTAACCAGTATTTTTGTCGGAATTATTTATTATCAGGATTTGTTGACCGCTCAGCCTTATTTGCCTGCTTTTCGACTGCTATTGGAAAATTTCGTCAAGATTTATGCGTCGCTGTTGGTTTTTATCGGTTTGTGTACCTGGTGGCTGATTTTGAACGATGAGAGCCGCCGCGTCGCCCATGAAGAAACGGCTAAACAAACGCAATTATTATTGATGGAAATCGAGGAACATAAAAAGACTGACGTAAAATTGGCCCAAGCTTTAAGAATGGCCGACGCTGCCAATAGCGCGAAGAGTCGTTTTTTGAGCAACATGAGCCACGAAATCAGAACGCCGCTGAATAGTATCATCGGTTACGCCTATATTCTTCAAAAAGATCCGGAGATACCCGAACGCCGCCGACAAGCAGTCGCAACATTGAAACGCAGCGGCGAACATCTATCATCGCTGGTCGAAGATATTCTCGATATCGCGAGTATCGAGGCGCGTAAATTCGAAATTAAATCGGCGCCGTTTCATTTTCCGGCTTTTATCGATCATTTGGTGCGTGTCTACAAACCCCAGGCCGAATCAAAAGGTTTATCGTTTTGCTGCCAGTTCACCCATTCCCTGCCCCAGCGAATTCGCGGCGATGAAAAACGGATTGGGCAAATTCTGATGAATTTGCTCAGTAACGCCGTCAAGTTCACGGAAACGGGAGGCATTATCTTTCGCATCGGTTACAGCGGCGAGGTCGCCAACTTTCAAATTATCGACACCGGCAAGGGCATCGAACCGGATCAATTGCAAAACATCTTCCAACCCTTCACACGAATACACGACAATGGCGGCAATGCCGTTTCAGGCAGCGGACTCGGGCTTACGATAAGCAAAATATTCGCCGAAATCATGGGTGGAGAACTGTCGGTCACGAGCGAGCCCGGTCGGGGCTCGGCATTCACGGTGCGCCTATTTTTACCGAATCAAGGCGCGACGCCGGAAGCGGTCAGAGACACTGACGTCCAAGGCTACTCGGGACACCGTAAACGCTTGCTCGTCGTCGACGATCAGGCCGAACACCGCGATTTAATCATCTCGATTCTGGAACCCCTCGGTTTCGCCATGGACGAAGCCGAATCCGGTAGAGCCTGTATCGACATCGTTTCGGACATTCCTTTCGACCTCATTCTACTCGATCTTTCGATGCCGGATATCGACGGTTTAGCAACTGCCACAAAGCTACGCGAGAAAGGTTTTAAAAACCCCATCGTTGTACTGAGCGCTAACGCCTATTTAACGGACCGAATCACCGCAATCAACGCCGGCTGCAACGATTTTCTCTCGAAGCCGGTAAACATTCGCGAGTTATTATTCAAACTTGGTCTGCATCTCTCGCTGGAATGGATTCCGCACCATGATGACACGCACGTTTTGAATCAATCGGCAGATAATGCGATCGTATTCCCCCCGCAACAAGTAATCGACGAACTCGCCGGATTCGTTAGAATCGGCGATTTAACTGGATTGAAGACTCGATTAGACCCTTTAGCTTCGGAATACGCGCTATTCGTCGCCAAAATAAAAAAAATGGCCCACGAATTTAAAATCGGGGAAATCAAAAAACTGTTGTTATCGAGTAATGATGTTGAAATTACGCGAGTGAAGGCCGATTCGATCGATAAGATTTGAACTTGCGATTTTGAATATTCAGCCTTTATCCTAAATTCAGCAGCTTAACCATGAAGCACATGAAGTTACTGAAGAATTTCAATATATTATCTAAGCGTTCTCGCTAACATCTTGAGTGGTAATTATTCACATCCCTCCCCTATCGTTCCCACGCTCCAGCGTTGTAATGAAGACCGAGACGCTGGAGCGGTACTCAGGCGTTCCCACGCAGAGCGTGGGAACGATAGTTGCTAGGAGACTGAATATTTACCTTGGGTGAGTGAATGATCCATACAAATTCATAGCAAGTTATTGAATTAAATTTATATTCTTCATGTTATTCATGGTGAAACGCTTTTTTAGGTTTATGGGCCTGCTTTTAACATTTACCAAAATGGCTTGGAATCAATTTTAAACTATGACTGCGGCAAATCATTCCGATAATAAGGGCACAGTATTGATCATCGACGATACGCCCGGTAACTTGGCGTTTTTATCCGACACGCTCTCGGAAGCCGGTTATCGGGTATTAGTCGCCACAGACGGGCTTTCCGCGCTTGAGCAAATCGACTTTTTGCCCCCCGATATCATTTTACTCGATGTCGTCATGCCGGGAATCGACGGTTTCGAAACCTGTCGAAAAATAAAGAGCAACCCTGTAACATCCGACATTCCTATTTTGTTCATGACCGGCTTAAACGAATTGGATAATCTATTAAGAGGCTTCGACGAAGGCGGCTTGGACTATATCGTCAAACCGAT
The DNA here is from genome assembly GCA_018830325.1 of Gammaproteobacteria bacterium. GTDB lineage: Bacteria > Pseudomonadota > Gammaproteobacteria > Methylococcales > Methylomonadaceae > Methylotuvimicrobium. Next base: position 72,926 of record JAHJSQ010000025.1, on the reverse strand, counting down.
CAAACCGAACGAAGTATTGGCACGAGTCGAAGTCCATCTGACTCAAACCAGAAAGATCCTACGCGCCAAAACCGCGTTAAAGCATGCCCCGTTCGCCGCTTTAACTGTGGATAGCTCCGGGCGTATTACTTGGTTGACGCCATCCGCGGAAAAGTTGTTGAATCAATTAACCGAAAAACTTGAATCAGGCCCGCAAATCGAAATCGGCGCACTCCCTCCGAAACCGATTTCGGAATGGCTTCGAGAACAAATTCAGGCCGATCATATAGGCCGGAAATTACCTCTGGAAATAGATCACACACTCGGAGAATTATCGATCAAACTGTCTCGAAGCGCCGATTCCCGTGAATTTCTCCTCTTATTACAAAATCGAGTAGTCTCACGAGAATGGGATCTTGAGTCGCTGAAAGACTCCTTAGGCCTTACCTTGAGAGAAGCGGAAATACTAATGTGGATTTCCCGCGGCAAAACCAACAAAGAAATCGGCATCATCCTCGGCAGCAGTCCGCGCACCGTCAACAAGCATTTGGAGCATATTTTCGAAAAACTCGGCGTTGTCACGCGAGCCGCCGCCGTAGCCATGGTCATGCTAAAAGCTAAGGAATGAGCACGAAATGACTTACTCCTTTTATACTCAAAAGATGACTAACTTTATGAAGGTATGGGGGGGTGGCTAGGGAGAATGTCGGCAGCAGGGCAGATTTTGCTCCCTGCAAAATCTGCCTTCACCCAGCACCTAACGCTAGGTGAAGGATCGGACACTCCGGCGCCTCCTCAGGCACTGCCGAAATTTTAAGTGCGAAAGGTTTATTCTGCGGACAAAATCGCAATTAAAAACGGTAACGTCTGAAACAATTGTAACCGCTATCTTTTTTGATTTTAGGCTTTGAACTTAAATATCGCAGTACAAGATAGTCAATTTTCGATTGACCCCCACTTTAGGGCTGCCTGGAGGCAGCCCTCTTTTTCCCAATTTATCTCAGTTAAAATTAGCTCAAACAAACGTTCCTCATCTGTGTCTTTTTTACTTCCGATTGCGGTATTAACGTAAGACGGCACCAGGATAGTCGATCGATTTTTGCTCCTGCATTTCCTTACGTCGTACCTCCGCTTTATCGCTAATCGGTACATGCTATACTTCGGCAATTCTAATGTCCTCCGAACCCCGCGATAACACCATCGCCGATCATGCTGAACATCATCTGGATTTTCTTTTTTTTGAGCGCCTTCATGACGGCCGTCATCAAACTGATCGTTATGGGCGACCATCAGGTTTTCGAGCGCATCATGTCTTCGATGTTCGCGCTTTCAAAAACGGCTTTTGAAATATCGTTAGGTTTGACCGGCGTTTTGAGCTTATGGCTCGGTATCATGCGTATCGGAGAACGTAGCGGCTTCATACTCCTACTAACACGCGGCTTGACGCCGCTGTTCACGCGCCTGATGCCTGAAGTACCGAAAAACCATCCGGCCTTGGGCGCGATGGTCATGAATATCGCCGCGAACATGCTCGGTCTCGACAATGCCGCTACACCGCTCGGCATCAAGGCAATGAAGGAACTGCAGACCTTGAATCCTACCCCGAATAGCGCGAGTAACGCGCAAATCCTATTCCTGGTCATCAACACTTCGGCGGTCACTTTGTTTCCGGTGACGATTTTCACATACCGCGCACAATTGGGTGCCGCTAATCCGACCGACGTCTTCATTCCTATACTGATTGCCACTTATTTTTCAACCGTGGCAGGCTTGATTGCTGTCGCGGCGGTTCAGAAAATCAACTTGTTCGATCGAGTCGTTGCATTATATCTTGGCGGCTTCAGTATATTGATTGCTACCGTGGTCGGATATTTTTACCGGCTACCTAAGGAACAAATGCTCGAACAGTCCGCACTGATCAGCAACATCATTCTATTCACGTTGGTCGTCATATTTATCTGCGGTGCGATATACCGGCGAATCGACGCATACCAAGCGTTTATCGAAGGCGCAAGGGAAGGCTTTCAAACCGCAATCGGCATCATTCCATACCTGGTCGCAATGCTGGTCGGCATCGGCGTGTTTCGCGCGAGCGGCGCGCTGGATTTGGTAGCTGAAGGGGTTAGAGCACTGGTCAAAATGTTGTCTTGGGACGACCGTTTCATCGACGCATTGCCGACCGCGTTGATCAAACCGTTCAGCGGCAGCGGCGCGCGGGCGATGATGATCGATACGATGCAAACGCTCGGCGCCGACTCATTCGCGGGACGTCTTGCCTCTATCTTGCAAGGCAGCACCGAAACAACCTTTTATGTTTTAGCCGTGTATTTCGGCGCAGTCGGCATCAAAAATATTCGCCATGCGGCCGCTTGTGGGATAATAGCGGACTTTTTCGGCATCTTAGCCGCCATACTCATTACCTATTGGTTTTTTGGATAATGTACGTACATCTTAAAACATTGGGCTGCCGTCTCAATGAAGCCGAGCTCGAAACGTGGGCTCAGGCCTTTCAACAAAAAGGCCATCAAATCACTCGCCAAGCCGAGAACGCGAATCTGATCGTGATTAATTCATGCGCGGTTACGCAAGATGCGGCACGTAAATCGCGCCAACTGATACGGCGTATACATAGAACCAATCCGGCAGCGAAACTGGTCGTAAGCGGCTGTTACGCCACACTCAACCGCGAAGAAGCCGAACAATTGATGGGCGTCGATCTCGTCGTGGGCAATCAAGACAAAGATAGTTTGGTCGCCAAAACCCTGACCGAACTGAACATGGACAGCATGCCGGCCATGTCGACCGAACCCGGCGAAGTCTCATTATTCAGCCGAGGCCGACAACGTGCGTTTATCAAAGTACAAGACGGCTGCCGTTATCGCTGCACGTTCTGTATCGTAACGGTCGCTCGCGGCGAGGAAAAAAGCCGACCGATACGAGAAATCGTCGACGAAATCAATGCGCTACACAGCCAAGGCATCAATGAAGCCGTCATCACCGGCGTGCATCTCGGCGGTTACGGATCCGACACCGATCGAAGTCTGTCCGACCTGATCAAAGCAATTCTTAGCGATACCGATATTCCGAGACTCAGGCTGGGTTCTCTGGAGCCTTGGGAATTGCCGAACGATTTTGTCAATCTTTTCGATAATCCGCGCTTGATGCCGCATCTGCATCTCCCGCTGCAAAGCGGTTCGGATTCGGTGCTGCGACGCATGGCCAGACGCTGCAAAACCGAAGAGTTCAGTGAAATCGTGACCGGCTTGAGAACTGCGATTCCGCACTTCAACATCACGACCGACATCATCGTCGGTTTCCCAGGCGAAACTGAACAAGAATGGCAAGAAAGCTTCGATTTCATCGAAAACACCGGTTTCGGTCATATTCATATTTTCGCCTATTCGCGCCGCGAAGGCACGAAAGCCGCTACATTACCGAATCAAATATCGGAAACGATCAAGAAACAACGCAGCCGAAAATTACATTCACTCGCCGACATGATGAAACGGCAATTCCAAATAGAAAATCTCGGACAAATTATACCGATACTCTGGGAAAGCCAAACCGAGCCCCTCGACAACGGTAAACATCGAATTTTCGGTTATACGCCGAATTATCTTCGAGTCGGCTGTGAGGTCGACGAACCCAAAGCGATTGAAAACCGAATTATCGATGCCAAGCTAATGGCAACCGATCACAATCATTTAGTTGCGACACTGGTTTAGGAAATATAATTCAGCATTAAGGTATTGAGACAGTGAGGCGTTCGCCAAACACAACACATACCGCACCTTATGGAAACTGTCCGTTTCTCCTTCCAGATAGATTTCAACAATGCTTGAAACCTGATTCGACTTTATTCCGCTTAGTCGGTTGCTTTAGCCGTTCCGGTTGTTTATCTTAATCGACAACAAATAACTGGGAGTGCTAACGGCGATGCTTGAAACAAAAGACGACCCGATAAAAAAGTTTTTGGAAGCCACCCATGTATTGACTGATTTTTGCAGCCAAAACGGGTGGATTATCAACGAATCGATACAATATGAGGTTTTGGACCGGCAACCCGGCGAATGGTTGATTTATGTCACATTCCTTGAAAGCATCATGGAAGGTTCAGGATGCCAATGCGACCAAAAGTCTTGCTATGGCCGTTTAAAACTGATGTTGAACAACAAAGGCGAAATCGTCTCGGCTTGCACTGTTTAATAAATGCTATGTATGCGGTAATAGTTGTCACCGCTACCGGAAACACTTAAAAACTCAAAGCGAATTGTAGGGTACGCTGCGCGTACCTAATGTCGGCACAACGGAGCACGTTAAGCTACGGGTGGTCTCCTGAGGTACGCACAGCGTACCCTACAGTCTTTTCGGCATTCGCATAGTATTAATTTCAATTATTAACGCAAACATAGCCTTAAAAAACATACGCTTTTCTAATCTTTTTCACCCAACGCTTGATTACTTTTGCACCCGGGCTTTTCTATGGCAAAATTTATAAAGAAAATCAGCAATTTATTCTTAGGCTTTTGGGTTTTTATTTATATTCTGCTGGAAGAGCTGATCTGGGATACGATTGCTATTCCGGTTTTTAGGTTTGTCCATAGCCTGAAGGTTTTGCAACGAATAGAATCCTCGGTTGTCGACTTGAACCGCTACGCGCTGCTGTGCGTTTTTCTGTTTTTATTCATTCAGGTCGAGCTGCTCGGCTTTATCGCAATCGGCTTGCTTGCCAAAGGCAGTCTAGCTTTTGGCATTACTCTTTATATCGGTAAAATTCCGGTCGCTGCATTTACTTTCTGGCTTTTTCGCATTGCCAAGACCAAGCTCCTAACATTTGCGTGGTTCAAAGTATCCTATGATTTTTTGATATGGATCATCGATACGATCAAGACCAGCGCAATACATCAAAGTATCGTTGGCCAAATCGTCAATTTGAAACAAAAACTTGAGAAACTATTACCGAAAAATTGGGTTCAAACCGTTAAGAAATCATCGTTATTCTTATCGATAAACCGATCCCGGCTTGCTTTCATTCGGTATCTCAAATCTCTTACATGATATGAAAATCATCACTCAATTTTTGTTTTTTTCAGTCTTTTTATTGTTCGGCGTAATGTTTGCGCATGCCGATTCCGACTCTTTGTCGGCTTATTTAGCGCCGAAAGCCCTTGTTCTCAGACAAAATTCGGACCTCGACCGTTTAATCGAAACGGCCGGCGACAAAAAATTGGTCTTACTCGGCGAATCGACGCACGGTACGCATGAGTTCTACCATTGGCGTAGCGAAATTTCCAAGCGCTTAATTACCGAAAAAGGCTTTTCATTCATTGCCGTTGAAGGCGATTGGCCTTCGCTCTATCGCCTCAACGACTATGTCAAAGGCCGTACCAAGCCAGGCACGACGGCTGTCGATGTGCTCAAAACCTTCGCCCGCTGGCCGCAATGGATGTGGGCGAACCGGGACATTGAGGGCTTAGCCGAATGGCTTCGCGAATTCAACAAAACCCGTCCAGAAGCGGATAAAATCGGCTTGTTTGGCATGGATGTCTACGGGCAATGGGAAGCGATCGACGACCTACTAGCGCTAACCGGAGCGTATTTTCCCGAGACGCTTCCCGAAATCGAACGCCGGCTGAACTGTTTCAAGGAGTACGACCGTGATGAATGGATGTATGCGAAAGCTACGGCGCAAGGCGGTTTTTCATGTGAAAAGGAGTTGGCCGAAGTCCTTAAAATCATTCAAGACCTAAAGCCTAAAGCCGCTGATAACGATTCTAAAATCCGCTTTCGAGCCAGGCAAAAAGCCTTGGTCATTAAGAATGCCGAGGATTTTTTCCGCTTGGCGATCCGAGAAGGCCCCGATGCCTGGAACAGCCGCGCAAAACACATGTGGGTATCGGTTGAAGGCTTACTCGAACGTCATGGCTCCGATGCAAAAGGTATTATTTGGGCGCACAACACGCATGTCGGCGATGCCAGTAAATCCACGATGATTCTGCGAGAAACCTTGAATATCGGTCAGTTGAGCCGGCAATCGCTAGGCGCGGACCTGGTATATATCGTCGGTTTCGGAACAGATCAAGGCAAGGTAAACGCCGGGGCTTATTGGGGCGCGCCGATGTCGATCATGACCATACCCAAAGCCCAGCCAGGCAGCATCGAGGAAGTCTTAGCAAGGCTCGAACCGGAAGCGTTTTATTTGATGTTCGGTGACGAAGAACGGCGCCACGAACCGCTCGATCAACTGATTGGAAACCGAGCGATCGGGGTAATTTATGATCCAAGACGGGACTACGGCCAGTATGTCGGATCACGCATTGCGCGGCGTTACGATAGTTTTGTTTTCATCAAAAAGACTCAGGAATTGACGCCGGTTCGATAGTTCTATGTTCGCAGGAACCTAAGTTCGGCTGTTTAAACATGAAGTTCATGAAGTCCTACAACGGCTTGCCCTAAAATTTCTAAAATTTTGAATAGCCTTTGACTGTGAAAGTTTGTAGATTCGGACTCTTTATCTAGTTTTTCGATAAACGAAGTTCGGCAGAGCAAATGCGGGCTCCGAAGAGGGTGCGGTTGCTCGATCGACAGGCGTCGGCGGCAGGGAGCCGCCGTCGAGCCTACATGGACGTATTTACGGCGTCCTGTCGGGCGAGTGACCGCACCCTCCGCCACCAGAGAACTTTCATTTGCCGGGGCGATGGCCGGGCATTCATGAACGTTACTGTGAAAGTATGCGAACCGAAGCGGGTGTGGTTGCTCGACCGACAGGCGTCGGCGGCAGGGACAGCCGCCGTCGAGCCTACACGGACTTATTCACGGCGTCCTGTCGGGCGAATGACCGCACTCTCACCCACCCCTCGAACTTTCATTTGCAGGGCTACTGCCAGTCCTTCATGAGCATTAGGAGAGCAAAAATAATTTGCGTAGGCAAAATACTTTTTCTAAGTTTATCTTTTCGCCAACATTCGCCAATCGCGCTGATCGGCTCCTGATGGCAAAGGCTTGTGCGATGCTTTGACCCATGCAGCGATATCCCGCCAAATCACTTTCGCCTGTAAATCGCGCAACAGCATGTGATAGCCGTTCTCGTAGAAAGCAACGGTTCTATCGGCTCCTTCGGTGTCGAGAAAATCCCGCAAAAAACGTAGCGTCGGCTGCTTTGGTATGACTTCGTCCTTTTCACCATACAGCATCAAAGTATCGACATGAATATTCTGAGCATTATTGGATGCAGAATCCATTAAATCGGTTAGGCCATGAATCGTTTCGACGCGAGTTTCCTTGATCACCAACGGATCACTGCCCAACTCTCGAAGCATTTCAATATTATCCGAGGCTTGTATTTTTAAGCCCCGCCCGGTCAATGTCATCCAGGGCATCGTATGAGACATAAGCCACAACAAACTGCGTTGATACCACGGCATCGTTTCGCGGGACCAAACGGCAGGCGCCGATAAAATTAAACCACTGACCGGCGTCGCCTCCTCGCGGGACATAGCCGCGATGATGACGGCTCCGCCCATGCTTTCGCCCAAAAGATAAACCGGCAACCCAGGATGCTTGCTTTTTATGAGTCTGACAAATAAATCCAGATCCTCGGTATACGCATCGATACCGCTCCACAAACCCCGACGCGGGCTTTGACCGAAACCGCGTTGATCGTAGGCATAACTGGCGATTCCTTTTTCTTTCAGAAATGCCCCAGGCTCCTCGAAAAACCGGCTGTAATCGTTGAAACCGTGTAAAGCGATCAATACAGCCTTTGTTTGGCCCGGCTCCGGGAGCCACTTTCTAACCGGCAACCAGGAACCGTCCGGTGTGATATAGCGATCTTCCAGCAATAGCGCTTCTATGACAGGTTGACCTGGCTTATAAACGGCCGGCGCGCACCCGACGAGCCAACTTAAAAGCACAACAAACAAAATTCTCGAAAATCTAATCATCAATACGACAGTTATTTGTGGACAAACATTTTTTGGAGTATAAAAAATACCAAGGATTCAACTTAATATGGTATCGGCAGATCTTTTCCTTAAAATAGTTAATTCGTTCACATAATAACGTAAACTTTCTATGGTTAATCTTTCTTTATCTGCCTTGCGCAAAGCTATCGATCAAGCCTATTTGAACGATGAAACGGCTAGCGTAATCGAATTAATGGTTGGCTTGACCGATTATAATCCCGCTGATGTCGAAGCGTTGGCTCGTTTACTGGTTGAACAGATCCGGGCCGATAAAGACAAGCAATCCATTGTCGATGCTTTTTTGCATGAATACCGACTCGATAGCGCTGAAGGCCTGATATTGATGAGCATTGCCGAAGCCTTGCTGCGCATTCCGGATGCCGCAACCCAAGATCGTTTTCTCGCCGATAAATTGACTTCGGCCCATTGGCAAGAACATCTCAACCAAAGCGACTCGATGCTGGTAAATTTATCGACCGGCGCTTTATTATTGACAGGATTATTCGAACGACATTTCAAGCCGGACGGAAAACAAGTATTCGATCAATTGCTTGGCCGACTGGGTGTACCCGTCATTCGAAAGGCATTACAAAAAGCGATGCATTTTTTGGGGGCGCAATTCGTGATGGCCGAAACGATTTCCGATGCGCTACATGCCAGCCAAATGCATCCGGAATACCGTTATTCCTTCGATATGCTCGGCGAAGCGGCGGTCACCGACTCAGACTCGGAGCGTTACTTTTCGGCCTATCTCGATGCCATTCGGCAACTGTCGCATGCCACCATGAGCGCTTCGTTGTACGATAAGCCGGGCATTTCGATCAAACTGTCGGCATTGTGTCCGCGCTATGAGCCCTTGCAACACCTAAGAGCAGTCCCGGAGTTGACTGCAAAACTGCTCGCCCTGGCTAAATGCGCGCGACAAAGCGACTTGACGGTTACAGTCGATGCCGAGGAAAGCGAGCGATTGGCCATGTCACTGACGATTTTCGAGGCGGTCTTCACTCATCCGAGCCTGAAGGATTGGCCCGGATTGGGCCTTGCGGTCCAAGCCTATCAAAAACGGGCGCCGCATGTCATCGGGTGGCTTTCTGCCTTGGCGAAATCGGAACGCCGAAAAATACCAGTCCGTTTAGTCAAAGGCGCGTATTGGGACACAGAAATCAAACGCGCTCAGGAATTAGGACTCTCCGCTTATCCTGTATTCACGCGAAAATCGGCGACCGACATTTCTTATCTGGCTTGCGCAACGCGCTTATTGGCAGAACCCGATGCATTTTATCCGCAGTTCGCGACCCATAATGCCCATACCGTCGCCGCAATCAAACAAATGGCCGGCAATCAAGCCGATTACGAATTTCAGCGTTTACACGGCATGGGCGAAGCGCTTTACCAAAATTTGGCGAAGCGCCCGAATTGGTCTATTCCGTGCCGGGTTTATGCTCCGATCGGCCATTATCAAGAACTATTGCCTTATCTGGTCAGGCGTTTGCTGGAAAACGGAGCGAATACCTCTTTCGTCAATCAAATCGAAAACTCCGATATCGATATTGAACGCATCGTGCAAAATCCAGTCACTTTCTGGCTTGAACTCAATGATTTCGAGAAAACCGGCGTACCGCTGCCGGTCGATCTATTCGGTAAGGAAAGACGCAATTCGGAAGGCTTCAATCTGGCCGATACCGAACAGTTGTACTCGTTGCAAAAACGCCTCGACGAACTATCCGGCATCTCTCATCATGCCGGCCCGTTGATTAACGGAATAAGCCCTGCCGGTTTCGAACGGGTTATCGTAAATCCCGCCAATCATTCGCATAAAGTCGGTAGCGTTGCATTTTGCAATTCCGATACCGTTGCCGACGCTCTCGACACCGCATCTGAGGCTTTTGATGCATGGCGTTCGACTAACGTGCAAAAACGAGCGCGCTATCTTAACAATGCTGCCGATTTGTTCGAGTATAACCGTACCGAACTGGTCTCTTTATGCGTCCGCGAAGGCGGCAGAACAATCAAAGACGCCTTGGCCGACGTCAGAGAAGCAGTCGATTTTTGCCGCTACTATGCCGCACGCGCTCTTGAGTTGTTCGATCGCCCGATGGCTTTACCCGGACCGTGCGGCGAAGATAATTTTTTGACTTATTGCGGCCGCGGCGTATTTTTATGCATCAGCCCGTGGAATTTTCCAATTGCCATTTTTACCGGCCAAATCGCTGCAGCGCTAGCGGCCGGCAATACGGTCGTGGCTAAACCGGCCGAAGCGACTTCGCTCACCGCGGCAGCTTGCGTCAAAATTCTGCATCAAGCCGGCATTCCGGGCTCGGTATTGAATTTCGTACCGGGCATCGGTTCTGAAATCGGCCCCCTGTTGCTTAGGGATCCGCGTATTGCCGGCGTCGCGTTTACCGGTTCAACCGAAACGGCGCGTTCGATCAATCGGCAACTCGCCGAACACCAGGCTATCGCGCCATTGATCGCCGAAACCGGCGGTCAAAATGCGATGATCGCCGACACATCGGCGCACAAGGAACAATTGGTATTGGATGCAGTGCAATCCGCATTCAATAGCGCCGGCCAACGCTGCTCGGCCTTGCGGGCATTATTCCTGCCCCACGAAACCGCCGATAAAATCATCGAACTTCTGACCGGCGCGATGCAGCAGTTGACGATCGGCGACCCCGGTCATTATGCCAGCGATATCGGCCCGGTCATCGACCATAAGGCCTTGGATAAATTAAACGCTCATGTTGAAGCCATGCGGCAACAAGCCAAAGTCATATATCAATCGCCGTTACCGCCCGACTTGCCTGAAGGGACCTATTTTGCCCCCACATTAATCGAAATCGACTCGCTTGCGCAACTGACAGAAGAAGTGTTCGGCCCGATACTACATATCGTCCGATATCCAAACGATGCCCTAGAGCAAGTAATCGACGACATCAACGCTACCGGCTACGGCTTGACGCTGGGCATTCACAGCCGAATCAACGCAACGGCACGCAAGATTCAGCAGCAAGCCAAAGTCGGTAATCTTTATATCAACCGCAACATGATAGGCGCGACGGTAGGCGTACAACCCTTCGGCGGAATGGGCCTATCCGGAACTGGTCCGAAAGCCGGCGGACCCGATTATCTAAAACGCTTCGCAGTCGAACAAACCGTCACAATCAATACCGCAGCGATCGGCGGCAATGCCAGCCTTTTGAACCAAGATTTACGCTAAACACCAAAAAGCCACCGTACACCTTTCCTCTTTCGTAATTATTCACCCCCCTATCGTTCCCACGCTCTGGCGTGGGAATGAAGACCGAGACGCTCTAGCGTCTCGTAGCGCTGGAGCGGTACTCAGGCGTTCCCACGCAGAGCGTGGGAACGATAATTTCCGGGGGACTAAATAGTTACCCTCTTTCATCTTTCCCCTCATCCCTCTATTTGCGATCAATTGCTCAAATTATAAAAAACTGCTTTACATTCTAATGAGAATTGTTATTATTTACATAACCAACATTTATTGGAGCATGACTCATGTATGTTTGTGTCTGTAAGGCGGTTACCGATAAGCAAATCAAATCCGCTATTGAAAACGGCCACTGTTCACGCAAACACCTAAATCAGTGTTTAGGCGTCGGCAGTGTATGCGGCAAATGCAGCCGCCACGTCAAACAAATTCTCGACGAAAGCCATGCCGAACATCAGTTGATGCCGCAAGCTGCTTTCGCCTAATTGATTACTTGCTGTTACCGGGCAAACCGATGCTTGACCTCCGTCGGTTTGCCCGTTTTTTTGCTTAAATTTCTTGAAGCCTTGGAACCATCACGCCAGTACAGCACCATTTTTTTGAATGTGCAGAATTTATAAAATATTGTATTATTCAGAACCTATTGAATTCCATATCTCGTCAAAGACCAATAGACGCTGCATAAGTCTTTGCCGAACATCGACCATCTCATTATCATTATCGGAGCCGCCATGAAAGGAGACGCAAAAGTCATCGAATACCTTAACCAAGTTTTGGAAAACGAACTCACCGCGATCAATCAATATTTTTTGCATGCCAGGATGTATAAAAACTGGGGGTTTGCCAAACTCAACGAGAAGGAATATCACGAATCGATCGATGAAATGAAGCACGCCGATCTAGTGATCGAAAGAATACTGTTTCTCGAAGGCCTACCAAATCTTCAAAACCTCGGTAAATTATTGGTTGGTGAAAACCCCGAAGAAATGCTGGCTTGCGATTTAAAACTCGAACAACAAGCGATTCCGGTTCTCAGAGAAGCGATCGCTTATTGCGAAACGGTAAAAGACTTTGTCTCCAGAGAAATTTTTGAGCATATTCTCGACAGCGAGGAAGATCATCTCGATTGGCTGGAAACGCAACTGGAATTGATCGGCAAAATCGGCCTGCAAAATTATCTGCAATCGCAGATGTAACTCTATCAGGCGCTGCTTCGGCAGCGCCTTCGTATTCAACGAAACCGACCTCTTATCAAGCACACTGCCAAGCCGATTGGCTTTAGCGCCTCCCTTCCCTCGTAAATCGCCATCATTTATGCAAGAACAAGAAGGCGTCATTAAATTTCGCTTCGATCATCAAAACCAGCCTATCGATCAAGTAATTTCCTTAAGCTCTCTCAACGCATGGCGTTCGATCTTATTCAAACTCGGCTTGATTGGCAGAGATCCCCCGCGTTACGGCGGGCTCGGATACGGCAACATCAGTTTGAAGCCGGATCTCAATAGCAATGCGTTTATCATCAGCGGAACGCAAACCGGCCATATCCCAGAATTGAGCCGCGAGCATTACTGTGAAGTATGGAATACCGATATCGAGCGCTATTTTCTTCAATCGAAAGGCCTGTCCAAGCCGTCTTCGGAAGCGATTACTCATGCCTGCGTTTATAGTCAAGACGCCTCGATTCGATCGGTCATTCATATTCATAGCCCCGAAATTTGGCAAAAAACCGCCGAACTCGCCCTCCCCCATACACCGTCCGATGCCGCTTACGGAACTCCGCAAATGGCCCGGGCCGTCGCCGAACTCTTTCAATCCGGACGACTCGACGATAGACAGATATTCAGTATGCTCGGCCATCAAGACGGCATCGTCGCCTTCGGCGATTCGATCGAACACGCGGCATGGCTATTGATAAAAGCACTGGGCGATGCATTACGCATTGAAGACACAATCGATAAACAGTAGAATAACTAGGCTATATTAGAAACTATTAATATTATGTCGAATATCATTATTTATACCTCGAATTTCTGTCCTTACTGCACAATGGCCAAACGCCTACTCGACAAAAAAGGCGCGGTTTACAACGAAGTCAATGTCGACTCCGAACCCGGCTTACGACAGGAAATGATGCAGAAAACCAAGCGCAGAACGGTACCGCAAATCTATATCGGCGATTTCCATGTCGGCGGTTTCGACGATTTGTACGCGCTGGAGCAACAAAGCCGATTAGACCCGTTGTTGACCTCATAAACAAGTACCAGCCAAAATACCCTCTTCACCGATTTGACCGTCAATGGCTTCGATAGCCAAGGCGCGGCTATGAGGCACTCGGCCCCACTCTGCTCTTGATCGATCGCCCCGGTTTACTCGGGCGATCGCTTCGCCAAGGTCTGCCGGCAACGATAAAGGCCGCGATCAAAGTCAGAATCAACCAATCCCTTCCGATTAGAATTAAGGCCGCCCAACTGTAACCGCCGTAGGGCCTTTGCAGTTCGTTGTAAATGTCGCCGAAAAAGATGATGCCGAGCATCAACGGAACGAATACTTTGATTAACAATATCCAGCCCATTCCTAATTTCAAACTGGATATCCGGTTGATATGCTGGCGCAACTTGAACAAGTCGAAAGCCCAACCGATCACGATGCATTCCAAAATACCGACCGTGACCAAGCCGTAATGGGTGATAAAACGATCGACGATATCCAGCCAAAGTAAACCGCTTTGCGTTGTGAACACGATGCTGCCGAGACAACCGAATACGCTAACGAAGGTCACCAGCAATTTACGATCGAAATTGAATTTATCGATTACCGCCGAAACGAAAGCCTCGACGATCGATACCGCCGATGATAATCCGGCGACTGTCAAACTTAAGAAAAATAACGCACCGAACAGATTACCGCCCGGCATTAGACCGATGGCTTTCGGATAAGCGACAAACGCCAAACCGATGCTTTGCGTCACCACATCGGCAATTTCCTTGCCTTCGCTTTGCGCCATGAAGCCTAACACCGCGAACACGCCGAAACCGGTTAGCAACGAATACGCGCTATTGATCAATGCAATCAACACCGCATTTCGAGTGATGTCGGTTTTATCCGGCAAATAACTGGCATAAGCGATCATGATTCCGAAACCGAGGCTCAGCGTGAAAAAAATCTGGCTGTAGGCATCGATCCAGACTTGCGGATCGTTGAGCTTGGAAAAATCCGGCGTGATATACACTTGAATGCCATGCCACGCTCCGTCCAATTGAAGAGACCAAGCCACTAAGACAACGGTCAGTAACAATAAAACAGGCATCATGATTTTATTGGCCAGCTCGATGCCTTTTTGGATTCCACGGTAAACCACTAACCAAATCGCGAGCCATGTAAGGATAAGACCGAATAAAATAGGCGTTCGAATTTCTCCTAATCGAAAAGGACTATCGCTTACTCGTAAAAAATGCTTGAAAAAATAGGCGTTAGGATCGTCTCCCCAAGCCAAATCGAACGAGAGCGCAAAATAATTCAAACACCACGAGATAATCGCCGAATAGTAGAGCTCGATACCGAACATGACGAAAATCACCGACCACCAGCCGAGCCATTCCCAGCGTGGGCTTATTTTATGATAAGCCAACGGCGCGGAACCGACGCGCTCATGACCGATGCCGTTTTCCAGTATCAACAGCGGAATGCCGGCCGTTAGTAACGCCGTCAAATAAGGAATCAGGAAAGCCCCGCCGCCGTGTTGGTAAGCCAGATAACTAAACCGCCAGATATTACCTAATCCGATCGCCGAACCGACCGCGGCCATCAAAAAACCAAGCTGCGAGTTCCACCTTTCACGCGCCATGATTGCCTCCTATACCCCGTAGATCAAAATTCGGCACCGGGGTGTCCGTCAAAGGACGCCGTGAATACATCCCTGTAGGCTCTATGCCAGCTCCATGCTGGCAAAGCCTTTGTCGCACACCCCGGTGCCTCCTCAAGCACTGCCGAAATTTGAAGTGCGAAAGGTATAAATTAACGATCGAATCATTTTCTCGATTACGAGTTTAGCATTTTTAATCGCCCGACAAACGATGCGCCTAAATGATTAAACCGGACAGTTCTTAACGCGGGCATTATTATCGCTAGCGATTCGCGAATTTTTATGTCAGGATTTATCAGCGTTCCATTTAAACTTGGCGTATTTTCGAATTGGCTATGCTTTGTTCGAGGAATGTTTCCAGTTTTGAATGTGAACACCAAAAATAATCACAAAACCGAGGAAAATCCCGATGAAAAAAATAATCAGCTTAGCTTCAATCATTGCATTATCCGCATTAACCCAAGTATCCGTTGCAGCGGAAGACACGCCTGCAAAACCGAAACATGAAATGAAAATGGATCATGACATGGGCGGCAAAGGGAAAATGGAAGGAATGGGCCAAGGAAAAATGGATCACGGCAAGATGCAAGGAAAAGGCGAGATGGACCATGGAAAAATGGGAGGCATGGGTGACATGGGCGGTATGGATCATGAAAAAATGCGCGAACATTTAAAAATGAAACAAGAATACCAACTGAAATTGCATGGGCTAACGAATAAAATTCTGGCCGAGAAAGACCCCGCCAAACAACAAAAGCTTAAAGACGAACAATTAAAACTAATGGAACAACATCATATGCAAATGATGAAAATGCATAAAATGATGAAAGGCCATAAAATGTAAAACCGATCTCAAGATCGTTTTCAAGTCGCGGCCGGCATGGCCGCGATTTCAAACTAAAACCCAACTCAACCAATGATTTCCATCCCTCCGCATAAAGGCCGAGGCGCGGCCGGCAACCCTAACGGCCGTTATAACCTAGAAAGCCGTGAGGCGTTTGACGATGGTTGGAATAATTTCGACGACGAACCCCCGCTACACACTGAAGTTTCGCTGGAAACCGCAAGAACAATCATCAGCCGTAACCAATCGCCCGACATTCCTTTCGAACAATCACTCAACCCGTATCGAGGCTGCGAACACGGCTGCATTTACTGTTTCGCTCGCCCGACTCATGCTTATTTGGGCTTGTCGCCGGGTCTGGATTTCGAAACCAAACTCACGGCAAAACCCGAAGCCGCAGAATTATTGCGCAAAGAACTTCAAAGCCGCAAATATCGCTGTACGCCGATAGCCTTAGGCGCCAACACCGACCCTTATCAACCCATCGAACGCCGATACCACATCACCCGGGAAATACTCGAAGTATTGAGCGAATTCCGCCATCCATGCACGATTACGACCAAATCAGCCATGATTGAACGCGACATTGATTTATTAGCGCCGATGGCCGAAAGCAATTTAGTTCAGGTTAATCTTTCGCTCACCACATTAAAACCCGAACTTTCCCGAACACTCGAGCCTAGAGCAA
Organism: Gammaproteobacteria bacterium; assembly: GCA_018830325.1. Taxonomy (GTDB): domain Bacteria; phylum Pseudomonadota; class Gammaproteobacteria; order Methylococcales; family Methylomonadaceae; genus Methylotuvimicrobium. The sequence goes on along the minus strand of JAHJSQ010000025.1, from coordinate 56,354 downwards.
GTTCGCCACAGCGCCGACTGCAAACCATTACACGGCTACATGAGAATAAAATACCGGTCAATATCATGCTCGCCCCGGTGATTCCGGTACTCACCGATTCGGAATTGGAAAGCATTCTCAAAATCGCTGCCGAAGCCGGCGCGCAATCCGCCGAATATATCCTGATCCGGCTACCGCTTGAAGTGTCGGAATTATTCGAAGAATGGCTAAATACGCACGTTCCAAATCAAGCCAAGCATGTAATCAATCGTATTCGAGACTGCCGAAGCGGGCGCGCTAACGATCCGCGTTTCGGTACCCGGCTACGCGGAGAAGGCGTCTATGCCGATCTAATAGCGCAACGCTTTCGCATTGCTACGCGCAGACTCGGACTCGATTCCGGCATGCCGGCACTCGATTGTTCCCGTTTTAAATCCGGCCCGATTCAAATGGATCTATTCTGAATCAACGAACTCTGTTCTCAGCGGCAGGAAAACTCAACGCCGCCAACGCATAGAGCCACAATGCCGAAAACACCAAGACGGTAAAGCCGAACTCGGTCGCTATCAGCGCCGCTAATATCGCACTTATAACCGAAGCACAGCCGTTTACGCCCCAAGCCCAAGGAATCAATGCCGGAACGCTACGCCCAAGGCTCGCCATGCCCATCGGAAACGGCATGCCCATGAAAAATCCTAGCGGTACGATCAAGGCTATCGAACCGAGTACCTTACTGAATTCGCTACGTTGCAATAAAAAGCCGGTAATGAATTGAAACTCCAAGATATAAGCAGCGCTTAACAACACGATTGCGGCAATCGGCATGGCAATCCATAACCGGTTATTCTTGTCGGACAGTTTTTTGGAAAAACGGCTACCGATCCCGGCGCTCAACAGAAAGGTACTGACCACAACGGTAATGGCATACAGCGGATGGTGCAGAATCAGGATAAATTTTTGAATAAACGCAATTTCTACGAACAGAAAAGCCAAACCGAGACATGAAAAATAAAAGAAGATACGCCAATGCATCGCAGAGCCGGTTTCGATACCCAGTTTGCGCTTCCAAAACCAAAGCGGCACGATGATCAACAAAAAACTGACAGCGACCGCATGCGCTAAACCGACAATCAATAATAAATAGCCGCTTTCCAATAAGGACATGCCGCCTTGGCCCAGCAGCGACCAGATTTCAGGTAAGGTCCGCCATTTGAAAAAATGAAAGAAATACGGCCGATCGTCGGTGGCAGGTTTGATATTGAATTTGTAATCGGCTATAAACGCTTCGCGCTCCTCGCCTAGCAATGCCGTTGCCGCTTGATAATAATACGGCTCCTGTAAAATATTGAAGCGATTGACTTCAGTCTCGGCAACCCCCGGATAATAATCGGCATCGAAACCTCGTTCATCGCGAAATCTCCGTAAAGCGGCCAACTCCGCTTCGGAAAACGTCCCGTTTTTGATCAGCATCGTCGCGGTTTGCCAACTGCGAATCAACACGATGCTTCGTTCAGGGTGTTCGCTACCCAACGTTTTTAAGGCAGCACTGGCGGTCGCGATTAATTTAAGCGTGTCGCGCGGCGGTATCTTGATCCAGCGCGTCATGCTCAGATAACCGCCCGGCGTCAAATGTTCCAAATAAGCCTTAAGCGCTTGCTCAGTATACAGATAGGTTTCCGCCAGCGCATAAAGCCCGGCTGACGAAGCGCCAAATGCGTCGAGCAGTGAAAGATTGATCAAGTCATAGCGATCACGCGAAGTCGCTACAAAACCACGTGCTTCGGCGGTATGCAACCGAACCCGAGGATCGCTGTAAATATGGCCGGCGAAATCGGCATGTTTATCCTTGATTAAAGCGATCGTTTGCGGGTTCAACTCGACCGCATCGATAGCCGGTATCTTGTGATAAAGTGCCTGCAACACATCGCTACCGGTTCCCGCCCCCAAAATCAACACTTCTCCGAGGTCTTGCAAATGATAAGGCAAGGCCGATGTGCTTTGATCCAAATAAGCCAGATTATCGGGGTTTCCGTCATAACGCGTGATCGCCGACAAATTGTCGGCATCGGTAAAGATGCCCAATTGCTCGGGCGGTTCGGCATCGGCATTCAGACTCAATCCGGGCGCATGGCGTAGCGGCATTTGCGTGCTTTCGATGACGCTTAAAAGACCCAGCGGGCTGGAATAATTCTCGACGACTTTAGTTCCCGGAATTCTCAATTGCTGGCTCAAGCCTTTATAAGGCGAGATGTTTAGAGTCCAGTTCTGCAAGGCCAGTACGAAGATTGCGGCCACGGTAGCCGCACCGACGGTAAACCTCACCCCGACTCGCCAGCGCCGGAAAAACAAACGCTGCACTAACAAACTGGCAACAATGCTCAAACCGCCGATGACCGGCAATATTTTTTCCGGGAATAAGACGAACAACAAGGCAATGATGCTCAGGCTACCGATGCCCGCTCCGCATAAATCGGCCGCATAAATCGACGAGACATCGCGGCGATAGCGAAAAAAAGACAAACCAATCACATTCGCGGCGAAAAAAAACGGCAATGACAGTAATAAATACAGACCGCTTAAATAGCCAAGCTGTTCTGTCGCCCATAACAGTTCGGCCGGGTTAAACGGGATTTGTTGCGCGATTAGAAAACAAGCAGGCGCGGCCATGCCGAATAACAGCAGATTGATCGTGACAGCCAACCCGTAGACACCGATCAAACGCTCCCGATTGAATGCCAAAAACACACCACTCACGCCGTATCCGAGCAAGGCCAAACTGATGATCAAATAAGCAAAATGATGCCATTGTACGATCGAAAACAAGCGCATCAACAGCACTTCATAGGCCAAAGAACCGGACGAAGTGGCCGCAATCGCCAATAACAGCGGAAAAGCCGGTCTTCGTGTCATGGCTTAACGATCTCCCGTTAAAGGCACAAATCTGACCGGCAATAACTGTCGGCTCGTAATGCGGTTTTCTTGATCCTTGTTCACCAGCACGAGATGCTGCACGGTAAAACGGCCTCCGACCGGAATGATCATGCGTCCGCCCGGTTTCAATTGCTTAATCAACGGCGGCGGAATATGACTGGCGGCCGCGGTTACCATGATCGCATCGAACGGCGCAGCCTCTTCCCAGCCATAATAACCATCGCCCGCGCGCGAGTGTACCTTATCGTAGCCTAAGCGTTTTAGATCACCCGCGGCCCGTTCCGCCAAAGCATCGATAATTTCTATCGTATAGACGCTACCTGCCACTTCCGCTAAAACGGCTGCCTGGTAAGCCGAACCGGTACCGATTTCCAATACGCGGCTATTTTCGTCAAGGTCCAACAAATCGGTCATGATCGCGACGATATAGGGCTGAGAGATCGTCTGCCCATATCCGATCGGCAACGGTCTATTCAGATAGGCATTAAGACGCTGAGCCTCCTGCACGAATTCATGCCGGGGCACTTTACGCAAGGCCTGCAAAACTTTCTCATCCAACGCGTCTTTGCCGAGAAAATAGCTTGTCGACCTGACATCTGCTTGAATCGCATCGACCAGGCTATTGCGCTGCGGCTCATAGGCCATCTCGCCGCCGGCCAGCGCATAGTTAGTCACACCAAACAGCATGAATGCAAAAAATAATAATCGGAATTGTTTATTCACTGTTTTCGTCCTCCTCGCCGATCATTTCAGCATTCGCCGAAAAGGTCTAGGCTTAGTTATGATAAACCGCGTCTCAATATGAAATGAATCATGCCGGATTCATCATTTACGAGACTTGTCAGCGTAAAAAGTTCGGTTTATTGTGAATCGAAATCTTCGTTAATCGGGATGTTGGCATCACCTGCTTATCATGATCAAAAAAATCATTGCCAAAAACCCAACCGAGTCGCATTCTTCACTTTATGACAAACTCTTTCAAGCTTATCGCTTTTTCGTGCTGTTTAGCCCTGCCGCTTATCGGGAGCGGCTGTTCGCATTCGCAAATCGCAACGGAACCTTTCCCGATTTGGGGAGAGTCGATTTTTTTGCCGGTGGAAAACGGCGAATCACGGCGTCATATGCAAATCCGGCAACCCTCGCAATCGACCGACGACATCCAAGCTTGTATTTTGATCGTACACGGCATGAACGAACACACCGGCCGCTATGCTGAAATCGCCCGGCATTTCGCAAACCGTTACCTCGTCGCCGGCATCGATATGACCGCACATGGTTTGAGTAATCCGGTCTATTTAGAGGCGCATGAAAGCCTCAAAGCCGGCGCCGATGAGTTTGATGTCGGCTCGGCGTTTTTGAAACAAGCCCAACTCAGAAACCTCGATGCGATGCGTAGCGACGTGGGATTGGCGATCCAGCATCTGAGACAACGCTGCGATGAAAGTGCGGGAGACGACAAGCCGCTGGTTATTCTATCGCATAGCCTCGGGTCATTGGTCAGCGCTTCTTATTTACTCGAAGCCAAACTGCAAAATTCGGTCGACGGCATCATTTTTACTGGCCCCGCGTTCGCGGTGACCGAAGTCCCGGGCTGGCGCGGTTGGTTTCAAAACCCTTTGATCCGTTTTTCCTATCATACTCAGGAGCATTTCCTCCATCCGCATGACGAAGCATTCCCGCTGATGCTGTTCAATCAAATCACGGCTTTGCTAACCGTGCCTTTACAAAACGGCATCATCGAATTTTTGTCGTTGCCCGGCATGCGAAACTTATTTTCACCCAGCAGCCCGGACTGGGTCTCAGCCTATCTCAGCGATTGGGAAGTCGAGCGCTTACGCCATAAACATGATCGCTACATCATGCATCGGACGATACTGCGTTACGTGCAAGGCGTGCAAAAGGAAATCATTCAATTCAGACGAAACATGGCCGATTTCGACACGCCCTATTTGTTGATTTATTCCGAATTCGACCCAATTACCGCAGCTTGGGGTAACATCGACTTCGCGGCCGTAACAATCGAAAAACACCCCCTGAACGAAGTCGTGCCGCTTATCGGAAAAAGCCATCACGAACAATTGTTTTCCAAACCGAAGTTGCGCCGAGAAATCGTAGATAAAATCGATCGATGGCTCGAATCGTTGATTGCGAAACACAAATAACCGAACGAATACTGATTGAGGTCGTCGCGGTGGACATAAAATTACCGGTCAATACTCAAACGCTTACCGCGTTAGCCAAGGTAAAAGATCATCCGTTGGCACAAAAAATCGGTCAAGCGCTCGATGCTACAGTGATTCGAATCGACAACAAACAAACCGGCATCGCTTTAAAAATAAACGATCATACCTTAGAGGTTCAAAGCAACCGGCCTTTACCACTGGAAAAAGGCCAACCCTTAAAACTCATCGTTACCCGGCTGATACCGACGCTCGAATTTAAAATAGATTCCAATCCGTCACAGACCAAAAACGCTCCGGTTACCCTAACGGAACAAGCGACTGCTACTGCAACCAAACTCGATATCGCCACGCCCGACAAGACCTCGTTTAACCGCTTACCGCCACCGTCCAGTGAAACGATACAGGCTAAAGTCCTATCGGTAGGCCCGGATAGAATTCAACTTTCGTTTTCGACCGATAAATCAGCTGCGGGCACGCCTCGGCAAACGGTTGAATTACCGGTTGATAAAAATTCCGTTCAAAATCTGAAGCCCGGACAAAACGTTATCGTGGAGATTGCCCGGCACGGACAATCCCGGGAAATTAAAATCGTACCGGCAACTCTCAGAGATATTCCGACTACCCTTGGCCGCGAAAATACCGGCGGAATCGAAACCTTACCGATCGCGCGCCGTGACATTCCGGCAGTCGTCCGTGACATTTTACCGAGACACGAAACGCCAACCGTACTACTCAATCAACTCATTGCCGACTTGCCGTCTCTGCAAACCAATAAAACCGTTTCCGAAACATTGATAAAATTAGCCCAAGAAATACTGCAAAATCTCCAAAGACCGGAACAATTGACCGACGGTAAGACACTTAAAACGGCAGTCGAACGTTCCGGTTTGTTCCTCGAAGCCCGATTGCTCGAATTGACCAAACAGCAACCGGATCTTCTCAAATCGGATTTCAAAGGCTTATTACTCAAATTGATCCAGATTCTCAAACCGGAAACGGCCCCTCAATCGGAAAAACCGGTCAACGCTACGGAAATGGAACAACTCAAAAATTTGCTGCAAAAGACCGAAAATAGCGTCGCTAAGTTGACTCTGGATCAACTCGCCTCATTACCCAAGGACGACTCGCCGAAACAAGTCTGGCTTCTGGAAATACCATTCCTCGGCGAAAGCAAGGCGCAATCTGTCAAAATAGAAATCGAGCGCGATAAACGTAACGGTTCCGAACAGGACGAACAAACCAAATGGTCGGTTTTTTTGACGATAACGCCGCCTAATTTAGGAACGCTGCACTGCAAATTGTCTTATTTGGACGACAAAATCAATGCGCATTTTTGGAGCGAACAAGAGACAGTAACCGGCCTTATCAAACAGAATATCGAACATTTAAAAAAACAATTAGAAGCCGAAGGACTCAATCCCGGCTATATCGATGCTTTGGACGGCACGCCGCCCAGGCAGGAAAGCGCCCCATTGATACCAATGGGTTTGATTAATGAAAAGGCATGACCACAAAAATGTTGTTCGGATTCGCTATCTCTTAATCATCATAGAAAAAGCATTTTGTCCACGAAAGACACAAAAATATTCAAATACTTAAACATGACAAAGTCGAACTATTCAGTTCCGCGTAATTATCGTTCCCACGCTCTGCGCTCATCGTTATACAAAAGTATCGGTAAACTTGCTAAACAGAGGTCATCGTATACCTGGAAACGGTGTTGTTTGATAAATCTGCGGATATGGAACATCAGTGGCTTCGAAATCGCGACGAAGGCGTCGCTCCCAAAAGGGGGCCGGATGCTCTGTGGGAGCGATCCTCAGATCGTCCCTCACCTAACGCTAGGTGAGGGAAAGTCGGGAACGTTGGGCGACAAAAAATGGTATCGAGGCCTCATTAGCTAAGATTGCAAAAAAGTAATTTTTTCTGGTTCCCACGGTCCACCGTGGGAACCCATACCTTGTCAGCCGAGGCAAGATCGGTATGCATTCCCACGCTGGAGCGGTGGGAACGAGGAAACATGAAAAAGTCGAACTATTCAGTCCCGCGTAATTATCGTTCCCACGCTCTGCGTGGGAATGCCTGAGTACCGCTCCAGCGGTACGAGACGCTAGAGCGTCTCGGGCTGCATTCCCACGCTAGAGCGTGGGAACGATAGGGGGATGTGAATAATTACGCAAAATTTACTAGAGCACCTATACTTATCATCACTTTAAAAAACAAAGTTCGAGAGAGCATTATGGTACCTAAGTCATTGATCGAAAAAGTCGGTTCTTTATATACCTTGCCGGATGTTGCATTGCGCGTCAATGGACTCCTAAGCTCCGATAAAGCCAGCAACGATCAATTGGAAGAAATCATCGTTCACGACCCGGCATTGACAGCCCAATTGTTAAAATTGGTAAATAGTGCCTATTATGGATTTCCGGGAAAAGTCGATACGGTTTCTCGCGCGATTTCGATGATTGGCCGGCAAGAATTACGAAATATAGTTATCGCGACGTCGGTGGCATCGACCTTTCAGGACATTCCGGAAGACTTGGTCGACATGGAGACGTTTTGGTATCACAGCATCACCTGCGGCGTATTGGCCCGACTATTGGCAGAACAATGCAAGAGAAAGGAGCGCGAACGTTTTTTCATCGCCGGCTTATTAAATAGCATCGGCAAGTTGATTTTGTTTAGCCAGTTTCCGGAAAAAGCCGGCGAAGCCTTGAGTTTTAAAGACCAAGGCGAGGATGCGGTCGCCGAAGCCGAGCAACGCATTTTCGGTTTTACCTATGCCGAACTCGGCGCCGAATTATTGAAGGAATGGAAATTACCGAGCAGCATTTGGCTATTAGTCGCTGCGCAAACCGATCCGATGAAAGCGGACGATATCCTTCAAGATGCGTGCATCCTGCATGTGGCGGCTAAAATCGCCGCGAGTATCGAGCCCTGCTCGGTAAAAACCTATGACTTCGAAGACTTCAACCCGACCTATCTGCCGGAAGCCTGGGAGACATTAGGCCTTAGCGACGAATCGATTAAGCCTTTAACGCTGGATGCCTCATTACAAGCATTCGAGATCTTGGGAATTATTAGACCGGGAGCGACTTTGATATTTTGATTGCTCAGACCTACTAGCGGTAAGAATGGCCCGTTATTAATTTTTATAAAACCGCCTCAATTAAATCCGCAGCCATTATTTCCCGGTACAATGCTTGCCGTTACGTCCAAACCATTTGTATTGCAAAACTGGTAAAGCTCTTGATCGGGTATTTTATGAATAGAGTAACAATAATTAAATGCACCGCCACCGTAGCGGTAACAAATCTGACCTCGACTGGCAAATTCCCATATTCCTAATTCTTTAGTCGGATCAATCGGATCGTTCGGGCCTTTCTTATAGTCGAATAACTTTCCGCTTGGCTCATGAAATTCCTGCCATTTATCGCCATTAGCCTTTTGAGCACAAACAGTATTACCCGGTAAAAGAGTAGTTAAGGCGGTAGGCGAAAGTTTTGTCGTTGGCTCACAGTCAGCGGCAACCTCGCCAGCCATCCCGGCAGATAGGAAAATCCCAAGCATAATCATTTTTTTCATAGTTAAACCCATTCAAAAAGAATAAAGAAAAATTCTCGGACCCTGTCTTTTATAAAAAATTAAATTTTAGGACCACGACTCACGTAGACTAGCATTAACGAAAATCGGGATTGTCGACTTTATTTACACTTATCCCGAGAGATGCCGAATACCTTTCAAGCATTTGTTTACCAAATTCGTTCGCACACGGAATCGTTCATCTTCATGAAGGCGCGAGACATTGCCTGTCGAGGAACCCAAACACCTGAACCCTCTAGGATAGTTAAACTTAATCAAGAAAACCTGAAATCAGATACTGACGGTAGTTCCCTGCTGCCGCAACACCCACGATAAAAAAACATATAAACCAAAAATAGATTAACCATTGATAATTAAATATTTTCCTACCATATTAAAATCTATAGAATGAAAAAAACCAATCTTCCAGGTTCTTAGATAATATTGTATTTTTCAAATAAGTTCTATTTTTTTCATAATTGATAGCGATTTAAGCATTAACAAACCATTTGCCGACAAATAGATTTTTCGGGCGTCTTAGGATAAAAGAGCGAGTTGCTTCACCCAATTGATTGGGCTTTTCTTGGAACAATGCGCATAAAAATATTTCATATTAGCTCAACGATTCAATAATTTTAAAAAACAACAAGGCGCCGATAATTTGTCAGCTATTTTTACAAACAATCAACTTCTTTTTTTCTCTTAAAACATAAGCGATTGTTTTTAAATAGAATTAACATATAGGCAACAATTTTGCTTAATATATCAAAAATCCATTCTTCTGACCTCAATAACAAGGATTATCACCATGAAGCATAAAATAAAGCTATTTAAATCATTTATAATCGCAGGCACTATGATCGTTATCTCGCCGGCAAACGCTAGTTTCGAGGGCTATTATGATGTTAGTAATTGGCAAACTGCGATTACCCCAGGATCCGATGCCTCTATCGACCTTAACAATGCACCAAACTCCATTACATTGATTGGAGGCGATAACGCCATTGATCCGGAAGAACTCTTTGCAACTATCGACTTTACAATAAGCGCGGATGCTACCGGCATGCTCTCATTCAATTGGTCTTATGAAACAACCGATGAATCAGCCGAATGGGATCCGTTGTCTTTTCTCCATAACGGCACTGAATATGCTTTATCGGCAGATGGAGGCTCTTTAACTCAATCCGGTGTTTTTGAATTTAATGTTCAGCTTGGAGATGTATTCGGTTTTCGCCAAGCATCATTGGACAGCCTCTTTGGCCGAGCTCAATCAACAATTAGCAACTTTTCTGCTCCGGTTCCGCTTCCCGGTGCATTGGTTCTGTTCGGAATCGCTTTAGCAAGTCTGAACGTTTTTCGCCGCAATCGCGCCGAGTAGAAACAAGTCGGGCATTGTGTAGCAACAACCCTCAACTCCGGAAGAGCAGTTCAAGTACTCAAATAGCGATCGACCTGAACGCAAAGGATGGGCAGTTTAGAGCCTCAATGATTTAATGAACTGAACTCTGCTCTTTTTAAAATTAATACCCTAGTACTCAGCCAATCTTGTCTTCACAGGTAAAAGCAAATCCGTTCATCCTGAGCCTGTCGAAGGATGAGCGGATTTACGCTGAGCTAAACGATTTTTACCCGACATTGTAAAAATGACTGGGTACTAGCCGATCAACATAGTTTTGCGAAGTTGAAAGCTCTAATCGAACTTTCAACTATCATTTACAAATTTTCGGCTTTCGATCGCGCATCCATAGCCCCCGCCAAATCCCCTTGCATTTTTTTTGCTTCGGCGATCAAGAGCCAGCAACGTTTTTTTAACCTGCTATCGGAACCCGCCAATATCGCCGATTTTTTAGCCAAGTCCTCGGCTAGTTTAGGCTTCGCTTGTTTAAGACGAACTTCAGCCAATTTATAAATCAAAGTCGCGTTTCTCGGCTCGATTCTTAGCCCTCTCTCCAAAACAGCAGCCGCCGAATCAAGATTACCCGCACCGGCGCTTCGGTCCGCATCGGAAATCATCGCAATTGCAACCGGACTCAATTGAGTCGATTGCACTTTTTCGGCAGGGGTTGCCCACGCCGGAGGGGCAGGCGGTTCTAAGGGAGCAGCTTTGACCTCCGGCGACGCAACTGGCTTTTCTTTGACGATAGGCTTCGCCGGTTGCGGAACCGGTGTTTTATAATACGGTTCAACCGGAGCGGCCGCCTGTTGTCCGGTTAAACCGGCACAACCGACCGCCAGCATCGGCAGCATGGATATAAAGTACTTGTTCAATCGCATTTAAATATTATTCAATAAAGGTTTAATTGACCGGTAAACAAAATCGACCGGAAATTAAATTAAAGCTAAGTGGCTGAAATTAATCCTACCAACTCGAAAAAAAATTTCGCATCACATCAATTGATGCCATCCGTTGCAGTATATTCGAAACACCTTCAGAACACGAATTCTAATCGAGCATCAACAGTGCAAGAACCTGACAGGAACAGAAACCCACTCGAGCCTGTTAAACCATTAAACTCAAAGCAATCGAGTGAATAGCGCAATCATCAATGACTACAACAAACATAAACCAGCTTTCTTCCCTGACTCAACGGATCAAACAATGGGGTCTGGAATTGGGTTTTCAACAAGTCGGCATCGCCGACACCGATTTGGCCGAAGCAGAGGCCCATCTCAATCATTGGTTGGACAAAGGTTTTCACGGCGAAATGGATTATATGCAGCGGCACGGACTCAAACGCAGCCGGCCTGCCGTTTTACAGACGGGAACGCGCAGTGTTATTTCGGTGCGCATGGACTATTTGCCCGAGCCTCCAGCAGCGATGAATCGCAACCTTGAAGAACCACTAGCCGCTTATATTTCAAGATATGCCTTGGGCCGGGATTATCACAAGTTAATGAGACAGCGCCTCCAAAAACTGGCCGACCGGATTAAAAACGAAATCGGCGACTTCGGCTACCGGGTGTTCGTAGACAGCGCGCCGGTTCTCGAAAAAGCGTTGGCCGAGAAAGCCGGACTGGGCTGGATAGGCAAGCATTCCAATGTCATCAATCGTAAGGCCGGCTCTTGGTTCTTTCTCGGCGAGATTTATACCGATTTAGCTCTGCCGCCCGATACAAAAGCCGGCAATCATTGCGGAAGTTGTATGGCGTGCCTCGACATCTGCCCGACACGGGCGATCGTTGCACCCTATCAAGTCGACGCGCGCTTGTGCGTGTCATACTTGACGATCGAATTACACGGATCGATTCCGGAACCGTTAAGACCGTTGATCGGCAACCGAATTTACGGTTGCGACGACTGCCAGATCGTTTGCCCATGGAACCGCTTCGCCCGCTTGACCGACGAAAAAGATTTCAATCCCAGACAGCAACTCAACAGCCGGCAATTACTCGAAGTTTTTGAATGGGACGAACCGACTTTTCTGAAATATACCGAAGGCTCGGCGATACGAAGAATCGGTCACGAGCGCTGGCTAAGAAATATTGCGGTCGCGCTCGGTAACGCCCCTTATTCGGAATCGATCGTTTCGGCCTTGAAAACCAAGCTCGAACATCCGTCCGACTTGGTCAAAGAACATGTTTTATGGGCTATCGCCCTGCAGATCGAAAAAATAAAAAAAGCCGGAAGTCACCTCTAGTGACGCTCCTGGATTCGAATCGTAACGCTTCTATGAAACAAAACAGATGGTCTAAATCGAAGCCTCATAAGAAGTAAACGAATCGATTGATCCCGGAGAATAATTATACCTTTCGCACTTCAAATATCGGCAGTGCCAGAGAAGGAGCCTGGGTGTCCGATAAAGGCTTTGCCTACATGGACGTATTCACGGCGTCCTTTAACGGACACCCAGGCGCCGAATTTTGATCTACGACGGGTGTACAAAATTGCATTAGCTGATAACCCATTCAAGGCCATATTTTTTGTATCGTTGCTCTTGTCGGGATTATCGACCTCTGGGGACGCAGAGCTTCCCGGAATGCATTCCCACGCAGAGCGTAGGAACGATGAAAAAAATCAATATATCTATCAATTTTTCAGCCATAAAAAATTGTTTTATTTGGCTATTTTGTGGGGATACATTAGGGATTGAGGGGGATTTATTTTAAAAAATCTCCCCTAGCCCCTCTTTTTCAAAGAGGTGGACTGAATACTTACAAACGAATCGATTGTTTCCGTAGAATAATTACAAAATCGAATTATCTGATGATCCATTCAAGGCCGTATTTTTTATCGTAGTAATAGACGATCGCCAAAATGGCCAGTTGAACAAAAAACAACAGCCAGAAATACACCATGAAGAGCATAATCTTGATCGGTTTTTCTTCCGATTTTTTTTGTACCGACAACAACCAGCCTCCGACGAGGGAAACGATCAAAATCAAACCGCCAACCAGTGCTATATTCATTTTCGAGCTCTACGCAACATCACTCTTTCGGCGGCGGTGGCGCCAATACTTCGCGCGAACCGTTAGATTCCGCCGGACTCACGACACCTGCAGCCTCCATATCTTCAATCATGCGGGCCGCACGGTTATAGCCGACCTTAAAACGGCGCTGCACACTGGATATCGACGCCTTACGCGTTTCGGTAACAAACTGAACCGCCTCGTCGTAAAGCGCATCGGTTTCACTATCAGTATCGGAAAGCCCGCCGAACCCATCGCTATTATCGCTTCGCTCTTGCGTAATTTCGTCCAAATAATCGGCAGGACCCGTTTCTTTAAGAAACTCGACAATACGATGCACTTCGTGATCGTCGACGAACGCACCGTGTGCGCGAATGGGAATACTGGTTCCTGAGGGCAAAAACAACATATCGCCGTTACCCAATAGCGTTTCCGCCCCGCCCTGATCCAAAATGGTCCGGGAATCGATGCGCGAAGACACCTGAAACGAAATCCGAGTCGGCACGTTGGCCTTGATTAAACCGGTCAAGACATCGACCGACGGCCGTTGCGTCGCCAGAATCAAATGAATGCCTGCCGCCCGCGCTTTTTGCGCCAATCTCGCGATCAACTCCTCGACTTTCTTGCCGACAATCATCATCATATCGGCCAACTCATCGATTACAATCACGATACTCGGCAAGGTCGTTAAAACCGGAAACTCCTCGCCCTCTTCGAGCGGCCTCTCCAACACAAAAAACGGGTCGCGTATGCTTTCGCCTTTCGCGTCGGCATCGTTGATCAATTGATTGAAACCGGCCAAATTTCTGACGCCCATCTTGGACATCAACTTGTATCGGCGCTCCATTTCGGCAACGGCCCAACGCAGGGCATTACTGGCCTCTTTCATATCGGTCACGACCGGCGTCAATAAATGCGGAATGCCTTCATAAACCGACAATTCCAACATTTTCGGATCGATCATGATCATTCGAACCTCTTTCGGCGTGGCTCGGTATAGCAAACTCAAAATCATCGTATTGATTGCAACCGACTTACCGGAACCGGTCGTACCGGCCACCAAAGCATGCGGCATTTTGCCTAGGTCGGCGACGACCGGCGCACCGGAAATATCCTTGCCCATCGCCAAGGTCAGCGGCGATTTAGCTTTTTCGAAACCTTGCGAAGCCAATAGCTCACGAAGCGTGACCATTTCGCGTTCTTGATTCGGGATCTCCAGACCGATATAAGGCTTGCCGGGAATGACTTCGACGATACGAACGCTGGTTACCGATAACGCGCGCGCGAGATCTTTCGACAAACTACTGACTCGACTGACTTTAACGCCGGCCGCCGGTTGCAATTCGAAACGAGTGATTACCGGGCCGGGATGGACACCAACCACTTCGGCCACGACATTGAAATCCTGCAGTATTTCCTCGACCAAACGCGACATATCCTCCAATTCGCTTGGCGAATAACCTTTGACTCGGATATTGCGTTCGTCAAGCAAAGATAAAGGCGGCAATTCGCCTTCTGAAACCTTACTAAAATCGATTTTCTTTTGCTTGGTTTTACTTGGTGGAATAAACGATTCTTCTTGCAAATCCACTACTGGAGCGGCTTTGGTTTTTTTCAGGATTTTTCCTTTCGTTTTTTCACGAGGCTTGGCCGAAACCGGAGACTCCGCGACCCGTCTTTCATATTGGTTTTGTAGCACCCCGAACAGTCCTTGGCCTAACCAACGAAAAAACAGTAAGGTGTATTTACCCACGCCATCCATCAATTTAAACCAAGACAAGCCCGTAAATAACGTTACACCGGCCAATAGAATCGCTAATAACATTAAGGTCGCACCGGAATCTCCCAACGCCAACACAAAAATATCCCCGGTTTCCTGGCCTAAAATGCCGCCGGTCGAACCGGGCAAATCCATACGAATTCTCAGAAAATGCAGATATATCAATGAAGTACCAGCCATCAAGGTAGCAATAAACCCCAACCAACTAACCGCAATACTCAGTTTACCGGTTTCACGGCTTTTTCCGACATACATCAAATAGGCTTGGCGAATTATCATGATCGGAAACAAATACGCCATCAATCCGAAAACGCTGAGTGTAAAATCGGCCAGCCAGGCACCAACCATGCCGCCGGCGTTATTGATGCCTTGCCCGGTGCCGCTATGGGTCCAGCCGGCATCTTCATTACTAAAAGTGACGAGTGAAATTAAAAAGAACAATGCACAGGCCGCCAAACCTAATAAGGCAACCTCTCGCAAACCTCGAAATGTTTTTTCTTCAATCACTGCAGACATAAACAAGTTCTCTTAATTTATTCGATAAAACATAATTATAGATGATTAATTGAATATATAACATGAATTAGCCCCAGATCGGGGAAATAGATGATCGCTAACCTAGCGCAAATACGTCGATGCGGAAGCTGCCGAAAGCAGAATTTCAAATTTCGGTGAAGATCCGGGAAGGGAAAGAATATACCTTTCGTACTTCAAATTTCGGCAGTGCCTGAGGAGGTGTCGGGGTGCTCGGCTAAGGCTTTGCCAGCATGGAGCTGGCATAGAGCCTACAGGGACGTATTCACGGCGTCCTTTGACGGGCACCCCGGCGCCGAATTTTGATCTACGAGGGGCATACTTACACTTACCCTTCACGACTTACCGCTAACCGCTCACTGCTAACCCCATACACAGCCATCAAATCTCAACGACCTTATTCACATCAAAACCGTCAACCGTTTTACGCCCCATATAACCTCTTGGATTGCAAAGTATTCGAGCGCCGGCGATACGATAATCGCTTATGCTGTGCACATGGCCATGAAACCAAGCCGCTACCTCGTACTCATGTAAAAAGGCTTTTAAATCATTACAATAAGCAAATTTTTTCAATGCATAAGGCGAATCGTTCCAACTCCATGAAGTAGGCGCATGATGTGTCACTACTACGGTTTTGCCGTCGAATGGCCGTCGCAATTCGGCTTCAAGCCATTGTTTCGATCGCTGATGTAATTTATAAAAGCTTTCAATATCGAAAGCATGACCGTTATAGGTAATTTTTCTAAAATCATTCAAAGTTTTCCCTAACGCCTCAGCCGTCTCTACTCCGTCTATCATTAAATCCGCCCATAGCGTGCATCCCAGAAACCTGACATCCTGATAAATGAAGAGATTATTTTCCAAAAAATGAACTCGGCTTCCCGCACATTCCATTCGTAACATTTTCAGCACTTCATAATATTCCCCGGTATAAAATTCGTGATTGCCGGCTACATAAATGACCGGTTTATTGAAAGTCTTCAGCCAATCCACTCCTTGTTTGTTTACACCGATATCGCCGGCGGCAATGATGATGTCGGCGTCATTGCTTGGTGTTTGTAAATTGCCGAATTCCAAATGAACATCAGAAAAATAATTAATCTTCACGATTTAACTCTTTAGAATTGTCCGTATAGAGTATAATTGCGATCATTCTTTCAGATAATGTCAACCATTTCCATAAAGATTTAAGTCTATGTCAATCAGCCCAAGAAAAATTACCCATCAAGTTCAAATCGGCGACATCAAAGTGGGCGGCGGCGCGCCAATCGTCGTTCAATCGATGACCAATACCGATACCGCCGATATCAAAGCGACAGTCAACCAAGTCATGGAACTGTCGAAGGCCGGCTCGGAAATCGTACGGATTACCGTCAACTCCGAAGACGCGGCTAAAGCCGTTCCCGAAATCCGCAACCAACTCAATCAAAAAGGTTTTACCGTTCCGATCGTCGGCGATTTCCATTTTAATGGACATAAATTACTCGAAAAATACCCCGCCTGCGCCGAAGCCTTAGATAAATATCGCATCAATCCCGGGAATGTCGGACGCGGTAAAAACCGCGATCCACAATTTCAACAAATGATCGAGTTCGCTTGCCGCTACGACAAGCCCGTTCGAATCGGCGTTAACGGCGGTAGTCTGGATCAAGCGGTTTTAACGCGCCTTTTGGATGAAAACAGACAAAAAGAAAATCCGGACGAACTACCTGCCGTTACTCGAGAAGCAATCATCGTCTCGGCACTCGAAAGCGCGGCCCGCGCCGAAGAAATAGGCCTACCCGCCAACAAAATTTTATTGTCTTGTAAAATCAGCAACGTTCAGGAATTGATCAGCATTTATCAAGACCTGAGTAAACGCTGCGATTACGCGTTACACCTCGGCCTAACCGAAGCCGGCATGGGCTCGAAAGGCATCGTAGCCTCTTCGGCCGCCCTATCCGTCCTCATGCAACAGGGCATCGGAGACACGATTCGCATCTCGCTCACGCCGGAGCCCGGCACCGCCAGAACCCAAGAAGTTGTCGTTGCGCAGGAAATACTGCAAACCATGGGCTTTCGTTCGTTTACTCCGATGGTTATCGCCTGCCCCGGCTGCGGCCGTACGACCAGCGACTATTTCCAAAAATTGGCGATGGAAATTCAAAATTATCTACGCGTCAGTATGCCGTCTTGGCGCACTAAATATCCTGGCGTCGAAGAAATGGAAGTCGCGGTCATGGGTTGCGTCGTCAACGGTCCCGGAGAAAGCAAGAATGCCAGTATCGGCATCAGCTTGCCCGGTACCGGCGAAACCCCGGTTGCTCCGGTCTATGAAGACGGTGTCAAAACAGTCACCTTAAAAGGCGATCATATAGCCGAGGAATTTCAAGCGCTGGTCGAACGCTATATTGAAACGCACTACGGAGATTCGGCTCGTTAGTTGGCAACCATAAGCCCCGGTTTTGATACCGGGGCTTTATTAATGGATCAGACACAATGACTTCAGAATTTGTTGAACTGCCAAAATTAGGCTGGAGAGAATGGCTGGCCTTGCCGAGTTTAAATATTCCCCGGATAAAAGCCAAAATCGATACCGGCGCTCGCACTTCGGCATTACACGCCTTTTATATCGATCCCTATAAAAAAGGCAAGGACCATTGGATCATGTTCAACATTCACCCCGACCAACATCGCATCGATACGGTCATCGAATGCCATGCCCAAGTTAAAGATCTGCGCATGGTTACCGACTCCGGCGGACACAAAAGTCGCCGTTATGTGATTGAAACCGAACTTCTTCTTGGCACTTCACTGATCACAGCAGAACTGACCTTAACCAATCGCGACAACATGAAATTCCGTATGCTGCTAGGTAGAACCGCGATGCGCGGTCAATTTATTATCGACCCGGGAGCGTCCTATATCCAAGGCAAACCGGATCGAACGATGTTCGAAATGACCCAAAACTCGACGCCTGAGCAACGTACTTGAGATATTGACCATAGCTTTGCCGGTTTAGCGGTCAATAACAATAAGTCTTATTTCGCTAATTCTATTCACTATTCACTATTCACTATTCACTATTCACTATTCACTGCTAACTGCTAACTGCTAACTGCTAACAAAAAAGTCTAAGCAATTATTTATCGTCAGAACTAAAACGCATGCCCACATTGTACTACACACATCCGGCCTTTTTAGAGCATGATACCGGCCCCGGCCACCCTGAATGCGCCGCTAGGCTACTGGCAATCGACGAAGCCTTAAACGCGCCGAATTTTAAGCACTTGATCCGGGTGCAACCTAAATGGCGCGATGATCTTCAAGAAAAAGTTGCGTTAATTCATAGTCCAGCGATGATCGACGGCATTCTCAACAGCATTCCCAACCAGGGCTTGCATGCGCTCGATCACGACACCATCCTCTCTCCCGGCTCCGGGACCGCCGCTTTACTCGCTGTCGCTGCCGTTTGCGATGCAGTGGATAAACTCTGCACAGATCAGGCGACTTCCGCTTTTTGCGCGGTTCGCCCGCCCGGACATCATGCCGAACCCGATCGACCGATGGGCTTTTGCCTATTCAATAATATTGCCATCGCGGCGGAATATGCACGGTTGCATTATTCCCTCGGCAAGATTGCGATCATCGATTTCGACGTGCATCACGGCAATGGAACACAAGCTGCGTTTTACAAACAACCTCAGATACTCTACGCTTCGTCTCATGAAATGCCCCATTATCCCGGCACGGGGCACCCCAAGGAAACCGGCGTCGGCAACATCGTAAATGTGCCGCTGCATCCTGGGGCTTCCAGCACCGAATTCAGAGAGCTGTACAGCTCGATTATTTTACCTGCGGTTCAACATTTCAAGCCTGACCTGATATTGATATCCGCAGGATTCGACGCTCACCAAGACGATCCGTTAGCCGGCATTCGGCTAACTACGGAAGACTACCAGTGGGTCACCGAAAATATAAAAGCCATTGCCGAAGAAAGCGCTAAGGGCCGAGTTTTATCCGTATTGGAGGGCGGTTATCATATTAAAGCTTTGGCCGAGAGTGTTGCCGCGCATGTTAAATCCCTCATGAACCCTGTTAGAAACGCTTTTTAATTTATTGCGAATTACCGTATGCTAAAGACACTCAAAGACCCTCTCTTTTTTCCATCAGCTCAAATACGGATCTACCATGACTGAAAAATATATTTACTCGTTCCAAAAAGGCGACGGCAAAAACAAAATGTTGTTGGGCGGAAAAGGCGCGAATCTTTGCGAAATGACGCAAATCGGACTCAACGTTCCTCCAGGATTTGTAATAACAACGACCGCCTGCCTAGATTATATAAATAACCAGCGCTTACCCGATGGCTTAATGGATGAAGTCAAAGCTCACATTACCGAAGTCGAAACGCAAACCGAAAAACAATTCGGCGGCCGCGACAACCCTTTACTAGTCTCGGTACGTTCAGGCTCGGCGATATCGATGCCGGGCATGATGGATACGATTTTGAACCTTGGCCTCAACAAACAAACCCTAGCCGGCTTGATCGATCAAACCGGCGACCCGCGTTTTGCCTATGACGCGTATCGGCGCTTCATTCAACTGTTCGGCAAGGTCGCTTTGGGTATTGACGACGAAAAATTCGATCAGCATTTTGATGCCATCAAGAAACAAGCCGGCATTAAAGCCGATGTCGGTCTCGACTCCGAACATTTACGCCAAATCAGCGAGCTGTTCCTGCAAGTGGTTCACGAAGAAACCGGAAAACCCTTTCCTGAAGACGTCTATGAACAACTGGAACTATCGATAAAAGCGGTTTTTAATTCATGGATGGGTAAACGCGCGGTCGATTACCGCCGGGAATTCCATATCACGCCGAAAATGGCCAACGGCACCGCAGTCAATGTTGTGACGATGGTATTCGGCAACATGGGCAACGACTGCGCGACCGGGGTCGGCTTTACACGCAATCCGGGAACCGGCACCAATGAGATGTACGGCGAATATTTGGTCAATGCGCAAGGTGAAGATGTCGTCGCCGGCATTCGCACTCCGAAACCGGTGCATGAACTCGCTAATGAAATGCCCGATCTTTATCGACAACTGGTCGAATTACGCAATAAACTCGAAACCCATTACAAAGAAGTTCAGGATTACGAATATACGATCGAGCGAGGCATACTCTATTGCCTGCAAACGCGTAACGGTAAAATGAATGCGGCCGCGATGGTCAGAACGTCGGTCGAAATGGTTGCCGAAGGCCTGATCGACAAAAAACGAGCCTTATTGCGGATCAACCCGGAATTGCTTGAACAACTTTTGCATCCGCAACTCGACCCTAATTCAACAGCCGAAGCGGTTGCACAAGGCTTACCGGCCTCGCCGGGCGCGGCCTGCGGTAAATGCGTATTCGAAGCCGACACGGCCGAACAATTAGGTCGTGCGGGCGAAGCGGTCATTTTACTGAGAGAAGAAACCAAGCCCGAGGATATTCACGGATTTTTTGCCGCGCAAGGCATTCTGACCAGTCGCGGCGGGAAAACTTCGCATGCCGCCGTTGTGGCCAGAGGCATGGGCAAGGCTTGCGTAGCCGGCGCGGAGGATATCAAGATCGACGTCCGCTCGCGTCAAGCCGTCATAGGCGAATTGCATATCCGTGAAGGCGATATGATCACAATCGACGGCAGTACCGGTTTGATCTTTTTAGGCAGAATCCCCACGATCGAACCCTCTTTTTCGGAAGAATTGAAAACCCTGTTATCTTGGGCCGATGAAGTTGCCGAATTGGAAGTGCATGCCAATGTCGATACGCCGGAACGCGCCCGCTTGGCCGCAAGTTATGGGGCTACCGGAGTCGGTTTATGCCGCACCGAACGCATGTTTAACGCCTCCGACCGCTTGCCGCTCGTCATCGATATGATTCTTGCCGGCAACAAGGAAGCGCGCCAAGAAGCTTTAGCCAAATTATTCCCGATTCAACGCGACGATTTCCAAGAACTATTTGAGGCCATGTCGCCTTACCCGGTCACGGTTCGCCTGTTGGACCCGCCGATGCATGAGTTCCTACCCGGCGAACATCAACTGGAAGATGAAATCCGGGCCTTGAATCAATATAAAATCATGATTCAAGGCCAACAAGTTACGCTCGACACCTTGGGTTCTCATGCCTTATTGCCGTCGCCGTTCAATCATCTGAACGAAGAGGTCATCAACAAAGCGATCGCAAAAAAGGAATTAATGCTGAGTAAGGTCAAAGAACTCTACGAAGTAAACCCGATGCTCGGCCATCGAGGCGTCAGACTAGGCATGTCTTACCCTGAGATCTACCAAATGCAGATCCGATCGATTCTTGAAGCGGCGGCGCTATGTATTAAGCAACGCAAACCGATTTTGCCCGAAATCATGGTGCCTCAAGTCATTACCGTTCAGGAATTGATAAAAGTTAAGTCTTACGTCGATCAAATTCAAAAAGAGGTCGAAAAACAGTATGGCATAGACTTGGAATTCAAATTCGGCACAATGGTCGAAACCGTCAGGGCTTGCACGCGCGCGGCAAAACTGGCCGATGTCGCCGAATTTTTCTCGTTCGGTACCAACGATCTGACGCAGGCAACTTTTTCGTTTTCCAGAGAAGACGCCGAAAACAAATTCTTGCCCTTATACAATGAATCCGGGTTACTAGCGGATAACCCGTTTGAAGTGCTCGACGCTAAGGGTGTCGGTCAATTGATGAAAATGACAGTTGAATTGGGACGACAAACCCGGCCCGATATCAAAGTGGGTATTTGCGGCGAACAAGGCGGACATCCGGAATCGATCCGCTTTTGCCATCATATCAAACTGGATTATGTCTCATGTTCGGCACCTAGAATTCCTATCGCAAGGCTCGCTGCGGCTCATGCCAAGTTGCTTGAAAACGAATACAGCATCGACTTCTAATCGTGACCGCAATCTCCGGACCTGGAGATTAGGATTTAGTCGCAAATAACTTCCCTATTTTACGGAGGGTTCGGTTGCTCGATTGGCAGGTGTCGGCGGCAGGGAAAGCCGCCATCAAGCCTACATGGAGGTATTCACGGCGTCCTGCCGAGCGAGTTACCGACCCCTTAACAAAAGCGTATCTAATTACTTAGAACCTTCAGCCAATTTGCTTTGGCTTAGAGCTCCCGCCCGGGCCCCGTTAGGCCGCGCCGAGCACTGGCGATTTTGCCGAGAATAGCCCGTTAGGGGAGCGGCAGGGATGCCGCTCGTTTTCGGAGGGCTAGGGACAGCCCTTCCGAAAACCCTCGGCAAAATCGTCAGCGCGCAGGATGCAGCGGTCTCCGGGTGTCTTTTCTTTTGGATACTTTTCTTTGGACAAGCAAAGAAAAGTATCGCGGCTGTCGGTCCGCGAACCGACTCCACATAAACGTCGCGATAGCGACACAAAACTTTGTCTGGACTTCAAATAGGCTGAAGCTTATACGTAATCAGGAAAGCGTATAGCTCCAGGACATTATTTATCACGAAATCCATAGATACCTGGAAGTACAGTAGGGTACGCGGTGCGTACCCTACTGCATTAACGAAGTTATAAGACTTTCATTCAGATGGGCGTAAAAAACTGCCTCTCAACCGATCAACTCGATCAACCGGTCGGTCGACGTTTGCCAACTGAAATTCTCCAGCACGAACCGCCGATTGCCTTCCGACCGCTTGCCTCCTTTACCTTGGGCAAGCGCCTCACAAACTCTATCGGCGAACGGCTGCGCATCGTCGATTATCGCGACATTCAAACTGTCATCGAACGGAATGCCTTCAATCGCCATCGATGTCGCAATGACGGGTTTAGCCATGGCCATTGCTTCCAGCACTTTATTTTGAATGCCTCTCGCAATACGCAAAGGTGTAACGACCAAATCGGCATGCGCGATAAAGGGGCGAACATCGTCCACACTACCGGTCACGACCACACCTTCTATTTGGGCGAGCGACAACACGTCCTTGGTCGGCTTGGAACCGACGATATAAAATTCGGTATCGGGGTGTTTTTTCCGAATGGCCGGAAATACCTTTTCGGCAAACCATTTAACGGCATCGACATTGGCCCAATAATCCATCGCGCCGGTAAATGCTAATACTTGGCTTTCCGGGCGATACGGCGAATCGAATGCATGATCCGGCGAAAAATAATCGGTATCGACGCCGTTATTGACCGAACCGATTCGAGCCTCGAATTCCGGAGCCAAGGTTTTAAATAAACTCGCTTCTTGTTCGGAAACAAAAAAACCGGCTTTGGCTTGAGAGATTAATTGCTTCTCAAATTCGAGCAGGCGTTCGGATTCGCGCCGATAGATCCAGTTTTCCGGCCACTTCTTTTTCTCGGCGTATTGCCGCCATTTATCCGAATCGACGTCGACATAATCGGCAATCAGCGTCAAATCTTCTCGATTAAGGACATATTGCCCCATGACCGATGAAAAAATCAGTACTTTGCGAATCTGATGTCGCTCGATGACGTCATTTACCCATTGCTGGAGCTTAGGATTCTTGTAATAAGGCAGACTTAGAGCCTTGCCGGTCAATAACCCGGTAAGGCTTTTGATTTTGGATTGCAACGGATCTAGTGATTCGAAGTAGGATTCTTGACAGTAACTTTTGACCGTGTCGGCATACTGCCGATCGTTGGGATCATCAATGAAGCTACCCAAGAAGATTTGATACTGCTGCGATAATGCCTTTAGAAAATGAAACGAGCGGATTTTATCGCCTTTATTCGGCGGATAGGGAATACGATGAACCAAAAATAATAAATTTTTCCTCATGCATCACCCCAAATCTTTCGATAGCCAAGGTCCGACGAACCGGCTGATCGGCAGAGGTAAACGTTTCCAGGCCTCGATAAACAATCGATATTTCGGATTCAACGGATTGATATCGGGCAAGCGATCAGCCTTGACTAAATGAAACTCGTAAAATAACGGCTCGGGCTCAAAGCCCCAATGCTTCTTAAAACGGTAGGAACCGGTACCGACTTTACTGCGCCCGTAATCGAATATCTTAACGCCTTTGTCGACGGCCCGTCGCATCACTTCCCAATACATGAAGTCGTTACCTTGCACCGATCTAGCTTGATCGATACCGCCGCCGTAATAAGGCAGTATTTCATCCTTGAAATAAAAACTCATGACACTGGCAATCAGTTGACCGTCCTTTTCGACCGTCAATATCTCGCATTGATCCTTAAATATATCCTGCAAAATTTGGAAATATTTTTTGGAAAAAACCGGAGTACCGAGGTTTCTGACGCTTTCCGAATACGCTTGATAAAAACGTTCGATGTCTTGATCGATAACGCTCACCAAACCGGCATTGATACCTTTACGGATCATCGCACGTTGTTTACGCGGGATCGCCAGCATGTTCTTTTCAGGGTCTGGATCGAGCGTCTTACGAAAAGTTACATAGAGTTCTTTGTAGGGGCGCTCCGGCGATTTTTGAACCTGGTTTCGCATTTCCAGATAATCGACATTTAATTCGCCAGCCAGACGACAGGCCTCTTGGTCGAGCATAACATAACTTTCTTCGTCTTCGGCGACTATACCGCCGTAAACGCAAAACGATAAAGAACATAAGGCGTGTCCGAATAGCGCACTTTTTATACGGGCCAACGGCAATATACCTGTAACTTTGCCTTTCTTTTCAATGTAATAGAAATAAGTTTCATGACCGAAGGCGCGTTCTATGACGTCTTTCCAGCCGGATAGATGAAAAAAAGTGGCGTCCGCTTGCTGCTCTACGAAGGCGTCCCATTTTTTATAATTGTCAGAATCCAGTAATTTGAGCATTGTTTGATGAAGTAAAGGAATAAGATCGGCTCATTGGCCTTTATCGATATTGAGAAAAACGTTCGACATCGTATCCCAGGAAAAATCGTTGAGCAGATTGACGATGCGCCCTTCCATTTTATCGAGATTCAAATAATGCCGGAATTTCGATTTGAAACTCACGTTTTTCTGTCTCGGTTGTTCGGGGTCGATTTCCCAAGGATGGCAATAAAAAATTCCGGCCTGATGTTCTTTTTGATTAATGGCGTTAAAGGCCCATTTGGATAAAAAATAAGGATAAAACCTGAAAAAACCGCCGCCGCCGCACGGCCAATTCTTACCGGCTAATGGTAACGTGGTAATCGGAATTTCCTTGAAATTATTATCCGCGATCGGTTCGTAGATAAACCGCGGCGCTTCCGGCATGCCGTATAAATCATGCTTGACCGGATAGACGCTGGAACTGTATCGGAATCCCGCTTCAGCGAGTATATTGTGCGCCCAAGGATTACTCGCGCCGATCGAATAACTCGGCGCTCGGTAACCGATCACCTCTCGGCCGCCGATATCTTCCAGTATTGTTTTGGTTTTGACGATATCGCTTCGAAACTGCTCGGGATCGAGCTCGGTGATTCGAATATGGTCATAACCGTGACAGGCCAGCTCATGGCCTTCCTTGACAATTCTTTGTATCAATGCCGGATGCCGTTCGGCAACCCAACCGAGAGTAAAAAAAGTCGCTTTGATATTGTGCTTTTCGAATAAATCCAAGAAACGATGCGTATTGTAATCCGCCCGTTGCGGCAATGTTTCCCAGTCGGATTTGGCAATTGTTTTCTCAAACGCGGAGACTTGAAAATAATCCTCTACATCCACGGTCATCGCGTTCGTTATTTTATTATTCTCCATTTAAAAACCAATTATCGTTTAAAGTTAGAAAAAAGCCATCAAATTCAATGTAACGCGGTTTTCATCGAAACTATTGATGTTAGTGTTTGAACTTTGATTGATATAACGATATTCAATGTTACCGTTCAATTGCCGCAAGATGCTTCTTTGTACTCGAAACGCCATATCGAAGCGATTGTCCGTTGAAAAGTCGGTGTCGGTCACCTGGTAACCGGAACTTAAAAAGGTATTGGTTCTGGGCATGAATCGCCACATCCAAGTTCCTCTAATACCATAAACCTCGTCCTTCACTTGACTCTCTTGAAAGGTTCTTCTTTCGGTGAAAACATTCGCACTAAGAATGCTTTTACCGGTACGGTAGGAATACGATAGCTGACCTCTTCTTCTGACAAAAACATCGTCTGTCAGGGTCGGCAATCTGGTGTTGAAAAGAATGTCGCCCGAATTATCTCTGGTCCAACTTATATCCGAAGAATCAAGGCCCAACGCCGTCACTAGATCGTCCATATTTATGTCCGAGGGAAGGCCCGACAATCGAAGAAAAGTACGCTCCTCCATCAATACCTGCTGAACCGTGGTCGTATCCTCGTTGTAGGTTAAATTAACTACCGATCGCGGGGTAAAATAACGCAGACTGCCTTGCCAGACATCGCCGGTATTCGTGCCGATATCGTTGTTACGATAGGTCACGGATGCTTGTAAACGTTGAAACGGCGAAAAGAAAACCGTGACATAGGAGTTATTCCCATAACCCGCCGATACGCTGAATCGTTGGCTTGGTCTCCATTGTCCGCCGAAATTATAATAAAAGCCGTTTCGGCTGAACCCGGTGGTCGACTGAAAATCGTTGTTTGCATACCCGCCTTGCGCGATCAAGCTAAATTTTCTGTTCAGATTGTACCGGAGTAAAGCATCGGAATCTTGAAAGCGTATGTCCTCTCCGCTACTGTTTTGATTGATTCTATTATTGAAATTTAAACGCCAACCCACTTTCGAAAAATACCTGCCGCTATTCAGCATGACGTTTTGCGAAAAACTATCGGTATCGGACAAAGGGCCTTGGCTAGAACTTACCCTATCGTAACTGGCTCGAGCCATACCGTTAGCATAGCTTCCAAACCTGGGCGTCCACGTCGGAGCGATTCCAAACGTTGAAATGGTCGCGGTATTGCTTTGATCTCCGGTAAAGTTATCGCTGACAATCCGCGTATTGGAAATATTTTGCTGACTAATGGAACTACGGGACTGAACGAAAAATCGTCCCGGCGAAAGAATGTAGTTGCTGTTATATTGTAATTGATGATTCAAATCGATGCCGGAATCGCCGCCGGCATTATATATACCTTGCAATCGATAATTCAGATTTAAATTATAGCGGCCCGATTGACCGTTAACAAAAAAACCGGGCGTAATCGCGGTTACCCAAGCGCTTTGTTCCTCGCCTTTCGGTGCGAGTCTAATATTGTCCGAGTAAACTTCTTGTAAAAAAACACTGGGCCTGAAATTAAGATTTAAAGCCCAGGCATTAGTAGAACAGCCCCATACCAAGTAACCGCTGACCGAAGCGACAATGAACCGCCTTAATTTAAGGTGTTTCATAAAAAATCAATATTGCCCGTATCCATAGTAGTTCATATCCATGCTTCTTTGCGTTTTGTTCAACAAAGCAAGAACCACATCGCAGGACTCCAATTTTTTGACCGCTTCCATCACAATGTTTTGAGCCGTTTTTTCGGCTTCGATCACCAAAATAACCTGACCGACCATGCTGGATAAAACTTCCGCTTGCGTGGCCGCCAACAACGGCGGCGAATCGAAAATAACGATACGATCGGCATAACGTTCGCTCAACTCTCTCGAAAGGTTAATCATTTTGTTACTTGCGAGTAATTCGGTCGAGAATTGATGCGCTTTTCCAGCCGGAACAATACGAAGTCCGGCGATTTCGGTCTGTAAAATAATATCCGAAAAATCGATCTTGTTACCTTCCAAATATTCAATGAGCCCGGGCGTTCTTTTGATACCCAATACCCTGGAAACCGATGGTTTTGCAACATCCGCGTCGATTAACAACACTTGCTTATCGCGCTCGGCCGCGATGCTGATAGCTAAATTAATAGCGGAAAAGGTTTTTCCTTCTCCCGGAACGCTACTGGTCACCAAAATAAGATTAGAACGCTCAATGCCTTTTTCAATGCCGCCCAGTGCATTGGACATGATCGGCCGCTTAATGCTTCTAAATTCTTCCGCAATCTTCATGTGCCCGACTGACGGATCGATAAAACCATGCTCGTGAAGAAACTCCCAATTAAACCGTTCGATATTTTTTTCGCCGACGTTTGAGGAGTGCGCGTTGGCATTACCATTATTATCGTCAGTTAAAAAAAATGCATCAAATGCATC
This sequence comes from Gammaproteobacteria bacterium, assembly GCA_018830325.1. GTDB lineage: Bacteria > Pseudomonadota > Gammaproteobacteria > Methylococcales > Methylomonadaceae > Methylotuvimicrobium. Next base: position 27,855 of record JAHJSQ010000025.1, on the reverse strand, counting down.
ATTGGGGTGCGTCGATTCTGTTTGATTATCAACAATGGAGTTGGATCTTTTCGCAGAACCGAGACTCTCGGCTAAGCTAGCTTTTTCTAAAGCCTTTTCAATACTCATTCATTACTCCAAAATTTCATCATTCCGTGGCCTGTCAGATGTCCTTGTATCGATATAATCATACTTTTTCCATTAATATTACTCTGTTTCGACGACTATTCAGAATTATTTTACAAATATATCTTATATTATTGATTTTGTTAAGGACTAGCGACTTTCTTCCAGATATTATTTAATAGATTCCAAACCTATCAAACACAAAGAAGACGCAATGAGGCATCTTTACGTGCCGCGGACTATAGATCATTCCATTAATTGTTGCCCTTGATATACGCCCATCGTAGATCAAAATTCGGCACCGGTAGACTCTATGCCAGCATCCATCCTGGTCCCTCACCTAGCGTAAGGTGAGGGAACCAAGTACACCGGTACCTCCAGGCACTACCGAAATTTGAAGTGCAAAAGGTATATATTTGCACCTCATTCGCAATGTCCAAACTTGATGAGCAAAAGATATCATTGCGACATTCTAGACTTTAAAAACCATAATTCCGGCATAAGCAGTCACTAACAATCCGCAAGCCATCGCATATTGAACTATTTGCATCCTCATTTTTCTCGTTTGTTCACGATTTCTAACAATAGAGACGCTGCCTAAAACAGGAATCCCCGTCATCGTTCTGATTTGATTGGATGCAATAAAAGTCGGCTTTATCAATACCGCTAAAAAAGCGATCGCGATACCTACAACTAACCCGCCCCCTAAAGCGGCAGAATAAAGAATAGCTCTTTTAGGCCCGGATGGAGACAGTGGTTTATTAGGTGGATCGGCCACTTTAAACCTTAATGATGTACCTTCGGCATCAACCTTTTCCGTTAAGTTCATCTGCTCTTTTCTTTGCAGCAAGGCATCGTAATTTTTCTTAATTGCACTATAGTCTCTATTCAGGTTCTGCATCTCCGTTTCAACGTTCAATCGTTGATTGAATTCATCATCGAGCTTAACGATTTTTTGTTCATAAGATTCTATTCTCGATTTAATCGATGCTATCTGTGCATCGATTTCGTTAAGGGATGCCTTGATAGATTGAACGAACGGATTGGAATGCGCCGCAGCCGCACCTTCCGTTTCGAGCTCTTCTTTTTCTTGCGATTTGCGTTTCAAAATAGATCTAATTTGATCGTTAATAACCTTTACGCTTGGGTGCTTACGCGTATATTTCAGCAATAACTCATCACGCTGAGAAACTAGGGCCGTTAACCTTGGGTCTTCCGCTTTGTTGGTATTGAGAGACAGACCCCATTCGTCTTCCGCACTTTCTTGAGCTTCCACCAACTGTTCTTTTAAAACTTGTTTTCGCGAATCCAGTTCTTTTAAAGCTAATTTAGCCTCTTCAATGGTTCTATTCAATTCTTGTATTTGACCGACTTGATCGCCGCTTTGTCCTGGCAGCATCCCGACATTAGCGCGTTTGAAATTTTCCCGGGCTTTTTCAGCGTTTCGAAGTCTTTGCTCGTACTCTTGAATTTGAGTCAATAAAAAACGCTGTGTGGAATCGGCATCATCCAGGGCTGTTTTTTGCGCTTGTTCCGAAAAAACCGTAAGCACGGATTGAACGACATGCTTGGCTTCGAGCGGATCTGTTGCCTCATAGCTAATGGAAAAAATATCATTTTTTCCACCATCTATCTTAATGTTTTCTTTCAGCTTATTAATTAAGGCTAACTTTTCACTTTCGGTGTTTAGATTCGTATCCAAGCCTGCTAGGTTAGATATTTTTTCCAAATGATATCGAGTAAACATCAGCTGTTTCATGATCGCGACCATGCCTCTAATGTCAGACTGTATCGCTAAGCCGCTCAATAATGGCCTCAGCATGGTTCTAGTATCAACCTGAACGCGTGCAGTAGACGAGTATTTATCGGGCAGGTTCAGTATATACCACCAAGCGGGAAGACAAATGAGCCAGGCCGAGATAATAATAAACCACTTATATCGGAATGTTGCCTTTATATAATAAAGAATTTCAGCAAATTGCTCTTGCATGTCTAAACACTACCTCTTAATAAATCCGCAAATAAACCATGCTTCGCGAGAAGTCTATTCGGAATACAACTATTAAAAATTATCCCCATTTAGAAAAAGGATTCCGGAATAATCAAAATATCGCCCGGCATTATCCTAACATTCGCCGACAAATCGCCATTGCTTAATAAATCGTCTATTCGAACACCAAATTGATAATCGTCATCATCGATTTTTCGAATAATACTTGCTCTATTACCGTCGGAAAAAATTCCCAACCCACCAACTTGTATCATTAAATCGAGCAATGTCATGCCTTTTTTATAAGGAAAGGCTTTAGCGGTACCGCTTCCTCCCATTCCGCCGCCGCCCATTCCTCCTCCCATGCCGCCGCCGCCCATTCCTCCTCCCATGCCGCCGCCGCCCATACCTCCTCCCATTCCGCCGCCGCCCATTCCTCCTCCCATGCCGCTACCGGTCATGATAATTTTTACTTGCTGTTCGTAAATCCCCTGAAAACCGCCCACAATGATAGCAACTTGAGGGTCTCTGACATATTCGCTCAAAATGACTTCCATTTCACGCGCCAATTCGGAAGGCGTTCTGCCAAGTGCATCGACATCGTCGATCAATGGCGTGGTTATCTTTCCATCGGGTCGAACAGTCGCTGTTGTCGATATTTCCGGATAACCCCATACAAATATCTCCACACTGTCTCCCGGACCAATTCTATAGGTATAGTCCTGCGGCAATTCAGATTCATCGGTCAAGGGAGGATAGCCGCACCCGGACAAAAGCAAGAAGAACAGAGATAAGATAAATATTTTTTTTGTCATACCAATTAAACTCTAGATTTGAAAATAAATCTGACGCGCGCCTTTTCTAATGGTGCATCGAAAATAACTCGGTTTTGTCTGATACCGAAATAGGTCCTTTCTCAAACTTCAAAAAAATGAAGTCAAAATCGATGTAAATCCTATTTGATTTACAAAGGGAATCAACCCAAAAATTGCTAAAGAAGTTGAAGTCTACAGATAGTAGACGGCTGGCTCGATGAATTCCGTTCATTCTTATCAACTTCGACGCTCAAATAATCTATGATTTTCAAGAAAATAGCTCGTATCCTTACGACTCGCTAGGTTCTATCTGCGTCTTTCTCATGCAATTATAGGTGACTTACAGCATAATTTTAATTTATACCTTACCCCTATTACCATTTCCTAAAACTTACTAACCATAAATTCACTCGCATTACCAAAAAGCGATCATTACACCCGCTCTTCGAAAATTTATGTTATGCACTTCAAATTTCGGTAGTGCCCGAAGAGGTGCTGGGGTATCCGACAAAGATGATGCCGGCATAGAGCTGACATAGAGCCTATAGGGACCTATTTTACCCAACACCTAAATTCCATAGCCCATTGGCCAAGGTTTATTGTCTTGGATAATTTAGGCGCTGTGCCTTTGACGGGCACCAGTGCCGATTTGATCTACGATGGGTATAATCACGTTATTCGCGGTTCCCGGATAACCGCCTCATCAGTTGCTTCGCATCATCAAGCTGATCGAATTGAGTAGATTTTGCGAGTTCCATCACTTCTCTCAATTCCGATATTGCTGCGGATTTATTTCCAAGAGCATGATAAACCGAAGCCAAATGATACCTAAACACCGGCACATGGGGAGCTGCAACAATAACTTCTTGCAAAATCGACAAAGCCTGATTTAATCGTCCAGCCTTAAATTCAGCCCATGCGTAGGTATCGATAAAATAAGGCTGATCACTGTATTTGAAATGCTGAACTAATTGCACTGCTTTTTCGATATCATCCGACTGTCCATAATGGTCCAATAGAATAGCCGCTAAATTATTCCTAGCGATATCGAGCTTTGGATTTTTTTCTATGACTTGATAATAAATTGTAACCGCTTCATCGTAGTTTTTTTGATCAACATAAGTTGAAGCTAACAACATAGAAAGCTCAAGACTCCCTGGATTGTTTTCCAAGCCCAGTTGATAAGTTTTCAGTGCATCTTTTATTTGATTTTTTTGTACAAAGACTCTGGCTAATTCAGAATACAGCGAAACCGAGTTAGGATAATCGTCTATCGCTTTTTTTAACAAGGTAACGGCATGGTCAAATTGGCGATCCAAGGTCATCAACTTACTTTTCAAAACAATTGCGGAAATATTTGCCGGTCCATCCTTAATTAAATCATTTAAATAAGTGAGCATTTTAGGGCGCTGTTTCAGCATCTCATGACAACGAGCCATTTCTGTTAGACTATCGGCTTGAGTCGGATATCTTGCCAGGGTTTCCTTGAATAAAGGTATAGCTTTATTGCAGTCGCCTTGCTCTTGGTATAATTTGCCTCTTAAAAACTTAGCCAAGAATATAGATTTAGGTTGCGACTCCATCGCTGCAATCAACTCTTCGGCCGCACCCCAATCTTTCTGAACCATTTTGATCTGCACTAATTTATTTAATAGCGAAACCTGATTGCGCCTCCTAGCCAATGCTTTTGTCAGCAATTGAGCGGCATAGTCGAGATGGTTTTCCTTGACCGCTTTTTCAACCACTGGAAATAAGGCTTGTAAATTAGCTGGATTAATATCGAGTGCTTCTTTAAAGTTCTTTTGAGCTTTATCTAACTCGCCCTGCTTTAAAAAAATATCGCCCATTAATACGATCGCCTCATCGGAATTCGGCATGTCCCAGAGCACCGTATTTAGTAATGCAGAGGCTTCCTCCAATTGACCTTCTTGAACCCAAACTTTCGCTTTAAGGATTTTTGCGCCGATTTGATTTGGATTTTTATTTAAAATCGCCTGAACCGCTTCAGAGGTAGCCTTATAATCTCCTTGCTCAAAATAAATATTGGCCAATAATAAATCGGCTTCGGTACGAACATCAGCTTTAAACTTTTTATTTTCGGCAATTTCTTTTAATTGTTGTTTTGCAGAGCTTACGTTATTGACCATCAAAGTCCATTTTGCTAATTCCAGCAAGTGCTTGGGATTTTCTTGACTGCTTTTTATAAAGCTTTGTAAAACCTCGTCCGTTCTGTTCCTGTCCGTTTGATAAATAAAACCCAATAAAATTAGCTTTTGTTGAATATCATTAGGTCGCTGGTCAACCAATTCGGTCAGAATGTGTTCGGCCTCTTGATTTTTTTTAGCTGCGGAATAGATCTTAGCCAACGCGTACTTTAGCTCGTCCTTTTCCGGAAAAATTCTGATGAGATCTTGATAATCCGTTATGACTGCATCGATATCTTTATTTTGAGCGTCAATTTTGATTTTCAATAACCGCAATGACAAATTATCGCGATCCGAATCGATAGCCGGCTGAATCAACGAAAGCGCCTCGTTAAAATTTTGACCTTCCATCAATAAAGCCGCTTTCAGCGACAAGGCATCATTATGCATTGGATCTTGCTTGAGCACTTCGTCCAGAATCGGCAACGCTTCAGACATTTTATTTTGTCTGATAAGAATCGATGCCTCCAAGGTTTTTGCATCCAAATTATCGGCTTCCTGCTGTAAAATTTCCTTGACTTGAACCAGTGCAGTTTCGGCTTCATTCAGCAGTAATAAAACTTTACCTAAGCGTAGTTTGGCATCTAGATTCTCAGGCTTTAACTTGATTGCTTCAATCAAGTTATCTTTCATGCTTTTAAAATTCCTATTTTTTTCATTCACCAGCGCGAGATAGTAATAAGCATCGGCGACAGTAGGATCCTGCTGAATTGCGCTTTTCAACTCTAATTCGGCCTTCGCATATTCACCTTGATTATAAAGTTCAATTCCTTTCGTTTGACTATCCATCGCGATTTCTTCAGGCGAACTACACGCCGTTAACAGCGAAAAACACAAAACAACAGTTAAATTCTTAATAATTCTTATCAGCATTGTCGCTAAACCTTCATAGGAAATTTTAGTTACTTTAGTTTGGCGGAAAAACAGTTTAGGTCCCAATAGACATCACTGCCATTAAGTTAACGAAAACACGTCATTCTGTCATGGATTATCAGAGTCCAGTCGCCATGAACGGAAGGCTTCTGGTTCCCACAGTCTTCCATAGGAACCCCAACCTCGTCGCCGAGACAAGATCGGCATGCATTACCATGCTGGAGCAAGGGAACGATAGGAGGATGTGAATAATTATACCGGACATTCTTCCACCGCAATTTGGCTACAGATCTCTTTATCAACCACGCATGACCTATTGGTTATTAAAGCACAAACCCGTATCATTCAATATAGACTTCATCTCAAACCAGCAATTCCCAATTTGGGGATCAAACAGGGTGTGGGGTATGCTTGGCGAGGATGTCGGCAGCAGGGGCAGATTTTTGCTCCTCGGCAATTGCTCCCGCATTGCCCTAATACACGCCATCCTTGGCGCTTAGCTGCCATCAAGCCCCATGGATGGGTTTACCCAGCACCTAAATTCCATAGTTCATTGGCTATGGTTAACTATTTTGGGTAATTTAGGTGCTGGGTTCACGGCGTTCCTCGACAGGGATACCCCACACCCTAATCCAGTGAGAATGCTCAAACTGGGAATTGCTGATCTCAAACCTTACCATTGAAATTGAGATTTCACCGATTTTACATCGGCTCTTAACCTTCTCTGACCGCTACGAATAACATGGACACCCTGGAACATTACAGCTTTTACAATTACCTTACCGCTACAACCAGTTATGCATTGTTAATTCCATTTGCATTAATAAGCCTAAAAAAAAGCCCTTATTTCCTACCCTTCTTTCTGGCAATTTCTCTTTCTTTGATTTGGTTAGGTTACACAACGTTTACCCTGCAAGACCAGTTCTATTTCAGTTCCGATGCGCTACCGTTCGAGACTTTACGCAATGGAGCTTGGCTGATTTTTCTTTGCTTTATAAGCTTCAAACAACGCAAGGAGGAACGCTTATCGTTTTTTTTTAGATCGAAAAATGTCCTGTTAATCTTGTTTAGCACAATTCTTGTTTTTCTTTACGAAGTCAATTCAAGCTTACTACAAGCCATCAACCAGTTACTGCAAAGGGACTTGCGCTTATTTATCCATGTCATTTTTGCAATTGTCGGTCTAATGCTAATTGAGCAAATTTATCGCAATGCATTTTCCGATCAACGTTGGTCGATAAAATTCTTATGCGTAGGTCTTGGCGCTTTGTTTATAGTCGACTTTATTCTATACAGCAAATCCTTACTGTTTTTTTCGTTGGATTCGGCGATATGGAGTTCACGGGGAATTATCAATGCCATAATAGCGCCTATGCTCGCGGTTTCCATGCTGCGTTTACAAGAAAAAGACACCGAATTGACCGTTTCAAGAAAAATCGTTTTTCATACCACTGTTTTATTCGGCTCCGGATTATACTTGGTCCTGATGTCAGTTGCCGGATTTTATATACGTGACTATGGCGGCAATTGGGGGGAAGTCGCTCAATTTACCTTTATTTTTTTAGCGATTTTATTGCTGATCGTTCTTTTTATTTCCGGAAAAATTAGAGCATTAGTCAAAGTTAATTTGAGTAAACATTTTCTTGAATATCGCTATGATTATCGAGAAGAATGGATCAAGCTTAGTAAAACCCTCGCGCAATTAAATTCGGTCAGCGAATTGGCAGGACTCATTATTAAAACCATGGCCGACTTAGTGGAGAGTTCCGGCGGAGGGCTCTGGCTAAAAAACGAACAAGGCGATTTTTATTTAGCCGAACACAAACACTTAGGCTTCGAACCGGAACAATTGTTTGATAAAGACGAACCTTTTATTCGATTCTTAGCCGACAAGCAATGGGTCATCGATTTCGTACAATACAATGATAATCCGGATCTGTACGATGATATTGATTTGTCGAAGTGGAATTTCGACGACAACAAAATTTGGCTCATTATCCCACTGTACAGGCTAAACTCATTAGAAGCCTTCGTTGTTCTTACCCAAGCGCGCGTACCCAGGGCACTTAACTGGGAGGATCTCGACTTACTAAAGACTGTCGGATTCCAATTGAGTAATGCCCTCGCCTTAAACCAAACGCTTGACGAATTGTCTCGTGTTCGACAATTCGAAGCCTACAGCAGACTATCCGCATTCGTAGTGCACGATTTAAAAAATTTGATCGCGCAAGTTGCGATGATAGTTAAAAATGCAGAAAAACATAAACATAACCCCGAATTCATTGAAGATTCCATCGATACCTTGCAAAATGTCGTGACAAAAATGCAACACATCATCGATCAATTGAAAAAAGGCAATATACAATCAGAAACCCAAGCCGTACTTAACCTAAATGACATCATACAAGACGTCGCGCAACAACAGTCAAGCAACCGCCCGGCCTTGGAAATTGCCTTCGGTCTTAACCAAGACTGCGAAATTCAAGGCGAACAAGCTAAAATAACAGCCGTTCTCGGACACCTAATACAAAACGCTCAAGAAGCAACCGATGACGATGGCTTTGTTAAATTGGAGTTAACACAAAAGGCTGATAGAGCAATCATCAAAATTATCGATAGCGGCGCCGGAATGGATAACAAGTTTATTGCCGAAAGGTTATTTAAGCCTTTCGATACGACAAAAGGCAACGCGGGTATGGGGATCGGCGTTTACGAAGCTCGAGATTACATTTTAAAACAATCGGGGACGATCGATGTTAAAAGCCTACCCGGTAGGGGAACAACTTTTACGATCACCTTGCCGCTTTATAAACGGCACAAGCAACCGACTCAAACCAGCGTCAAATCGAACGTTCAACTTGATATGACCCAAGCAATATTAAAAGGCGAGAAATGAGCGACGACAGTATTTTACTCATAGTGGAAGACGATCCCGGCTTGCAAAAACAATTCAAATGGGGCTTTGAAAAATACCAGATCGTCATAGCGGGCGACAGACCAGAGGCCATTACCGCATTGAGGCGTTATCAACCGAGTGTTGTGACACTAGACTTGGGCCTGCCTCCCGATCCGACCAACGCCAGCGAAGGCCTCGAAACCTTAAAAGAAATCCTGCAACTGGCCCCAACCACTAAAGTCATCGTCGTGACCGGCAATGACGATAGAGACAACGCACTCCAGGCCATCGCATTGGGGGCCTACGATTTTTACCAGAAACCGGTCGATCTCGATGTCTTGAACACTATTATCCAGCGCGCCTTTCATCTGACCTCGCTGGAAAATGAAAACTCGAAACTTCAGCAAAAAAACCATGAGCCGTTAAATGGCATTATCGCAGCCTGCAAAAAAATGCAAGAAATTTCCAGAACCGTGGAAAAAATCGCTCCGATGCAAATCACTACTTTATTACTCGGAGAAAGCGGAACCGGTAAAGAAGTTTTTGCCAGAGCGATTCACGACCTCAGCGACCGGGCTAAAAAGCCTTTCGTACCGGTCAATTGCGCGGCCATTCCTGAAAACCTACTGGAAAGTGAATTATTCGGTTATGAAAAAGGGGCATTTACCGGTGCTGTCAAACAGACCAAAGGAAAAATAGAATATGCCGACGGCGGTACTTTTTTCCTCGACGAAATAGGCGATCTACCCTTCAATCTACAATCGAAATTATTACGCTTCATTCAGGAGCGAACCATTGAGCGCTTGGGCGGGCGTGGCGAGATACCGGTAGATGTTCGCATTATTTGCGCAACCCACCAAAATATTCAAAACCTGATTCAACAAAGTGCATTTCGAGAAGACTTATATTATCGTATCAGTGAAATGACCATCAATATTCCTCCGCTCAGAGAACGCGAAGGAGATGCTCTCATTATCGCAACCGCCTTATTGAGAAAATTTAACGACCAACATAAAAAATCGATTAAGGGATTTACCAAAGAGGCCGCTCAAGCCATCGAAACTTATGAATGGCCGGGAAATATTCGCCAATTGGAAAATAAAATTAAACGCGCGGTCATCATGGCGGAGGAAGCCTTGATAACGTTAAACGACCTCGAAATGGACGGCGAAAACCATGACGCCCTGCCGCTTAACTTAAAAGAAGTTCGGGAAGCCGCCGAAACACTTGCGATAAAAAGAGCGCTAAATTTCTCGAACCATAACGTTTCAAATGCGGCAAAACTATTAGGCATTACACGCCCGACGCTTTACTCCCTGCTCGGTAAATACAACATCGTTTTGGGCGATTAATCGCATTGAAAGACGATGACCCACCGGCAGAGGAGCGTTTGCGTTCTTGCACGTTCTTCCTTATGCTTGCCGATAATTTTTACAACATAAACAATTAAATCATGAGTGCAACAATCATCGATGGTAAAGCGGTCGCATTGGACGTCCGCAAAAAATGGAAACAACGCGTAGCTCAACTCAAAGAAAAAGGCGTCCTTCCGGGCCTGGCTGTCATCATTGTCGGCGACAATCCTGCCTCACAAGTCTATGTGCGCAATAAAATCAAAGCCTGTCACGAAGTCGGCATTTATTCCGAATTGATCGACCTGCCCGAAGATATCAGCGAAACGTTATTGCTATCGGCTATCGAACGCCTTAATGATAACTCTTCGATCCACGGCATATTGGTACAACTGCCCCTCCCCGATCATATCGACGTCAACAAAGTTCTCGAAACCATCAATGCCGATAAGGACGTGGATGGCTTTCATTTGTATAACCTCGGCGCATTAATGGCCGGCAATACGATATTCCCGCCCTGCACACCCTATGGAGTTCAATGTTTGCTTGAATATTGCGACATCCCGATCGAAGGTCAAAATGCCGTCATCGTTGGGCGCAGCAACATCGTCGGCAAACCGATGGCGCTGATGCTGTTGCAAAAAAATGCGACGGTCAGTATTTGCACCTCGAAAACTCGTGATCTGAAGCAATTCACTTCATTGGCCGACATACTGGTCGTCGCAACCGGCAAACCTAATTTGATTACCGCCGACATGGTCAAACCCGGCGCGGCAGTCATCGATGTCGGCATCAACCGACTCGAGGACGGAAAATTAGTCGGCGATGTCGATTTCGAAGGCGTCAAAGAAGTCGCCGGTTACATCACACCGGTACCGGGAGGCGTCGGTCCGATGACGATCACGATGCTGGTCGCCAATACCGTCATCGCCGCCGAACAGGCGCATAGCTAAATCTTTCAATCTCGCGCTGGGGCGCTGAGGCGCGGAGATGATAGTTCGTTACCGCGGCTTTCTGGTTCCCATGGTCCTCCGTGGGAACCCATATCTTGGCTGTCGAGTCACGATCGGTATAAATTCCCACGCTGGAGGGATGGTAACTATGAATGAAACCCTGCGCCTTCGCGCGAGAAATAACTACTCGACTACAAAGCCGTCGACTTTTTGAAAGCCGCGCGGTAAATGTAAGCCCCGCTTCGCTCGGGCTCCGCTGTAATGCCCGATATCGGCTGCTTTGAGCGTCAGCGTACGTTTTCCGGAAATGAGCTTCAATTCGCTTTGCTCGGAAATCACGGCCAATGCCATGACCGCATCACTACCGTCGGCCAAGTCGCTCGGCGGAATTTGAATCAGTTTATTGCCTTTACCCCGCGTCAAAGCCGGCAACTCATTGACCGGAAAAATCAATAACCTGCCCTGTAGCGTCGCAATCGCCAGCAAATCGCTATCGCGATGCACTCGAACCGGCAACAACGCCTTCGCGCCCACCGGTAAGGTAACAACCGTTTTACCGGCTTTATTCTTGCTGAATAAATCCTTCAATTGCACCCTGAAGCCGTAACCGGTAGATCCGGCCAGCACATACCAATCATCCGGGTTACCAGCCAACAAACCAATAAATAACGAGCCTGCAGGCGGATTGAATCGACCGGTCAGCGGTTCGCCTTGACTGCGCGCCGAAGGTAAATCATGACTTGCGGTTGCATAAACGCGTCCGGTCGAATCCAATACATAAACAGGCTGAGTCGTGCGGGTCTTGACCGCATGCAGAAAGCCGTCTCCGGAACGATAATTCAAGCCATCAACATCGATGTCATGACCTTTCGCGGCACGAATCCAGCCTTTTTGCGACAATATCACCGTGACCGGCTCATTCGCGATTAATTCGGTGCTGTCGAGCGCCTTTGCCGAACCTCTCTCAATAATCGGCGAACGCCGCTCGTCACCGAACTTTTCGGCATCGACTTGAATTTCTTTTTTGATCAAACGGTTCAGCAAAGCTTTCGAACCCAAGGTTTTTTCCAAGGCTTGCCGCTCTTTTTCGAGCTCTGCTTGCTCGCCTTTAATTTTCATTTCCTCCAATTTAGCCAAATGCCGCAGTTTCAATTCCAAGATCGCTTCGGCCTGAAGATCACTGATACCGAAGCGCTCCATCAACACCGGTTTCGGCTTATCCTCGTACCGAATAATCGCAATGACTTCGTCGATATTGAGATAAGCGATCAATAATCCCTCTAGGATATGCAAACGAGCCAAGACCTTGTCTAACCGGTATTGCAACCTGCGTCTAACCGTTTCGGTTCGGAAGATCAGCCATTCGGTCAATATCGTTCTAAGATTTTTGACTTGCGGCCGACCGTCTAAGCCGATCATATTTAAATTTACGCGAAAATTTTTCTCCAAATCTGTCGTCGCGAACAAATGTGACATCACCGCTTCGACATCGATGCGTTTGGATTTCGGCATCACGACCAAACGCGTCGGATTTTCATGGTCGGATTCGTCGCGCAAATCATCGATCATCGGCAATTTTTTTGCATTCATTTGCGCCGCGATTTGTTCGAGTAATTTGGCTCCTGACACTTGATGCGGCAGGGCGGTAATAACGATATTACCGTCTTCCAGTTCATAACGAGCACGCATTTTGACCGAACCGTTGCCGGATGCATACATCTTTCGTAACTCTTCGACGGGTGTAATGATCTCGGCGTGAGTTGGATAATCAGGACCCTTGATATGGTCGAACAATCTTTCCAACGGCGTATCGGGATCATCGAGCAATTGCACACATGCCGCAGCTACTTCTCTAAGATTATGCGGCGGAATATCGGTCGCCATGCCTACCGCGATACCCATCGTGCCGTTCAACAATACATTCGGTAACCGCGCCGGCAACAATATCGGTTCCTTCATCGTACCGTCGAAGTTGTCGGTCCAATCGACGGTCCCCTGCCCCAATTCGCTTAGCAAGGTTTGCGCGTAAGGCGTCAAACGCGATTCGGTATAGCGCATCGCGGCAAACGATTTCGGATCGTCCGGCGACCCCCAGTTCCCCTGACCGTCGATCAACGGATAACGATAGGAAAAATCCTGAGCCATCAACACCATCGCTTCATAACAGGCCGAGTCGCCATGCGGATGATATTTTCCGAGCACGTCACCTACCGTACGTGCCGATTTTTTATATTTTGCCGCCGCAGTCAGTCCCAGCTCCGACATTGCATAAACAATGCGCCGCTGCACCGGCTTGAGACCATCTCCAATATGCGGTAAGGCGCGGTCCAAAATCACATACATCGAATAATCGAGATATGCCTTTTCGGTAAATTCCTTTAACGGAAGTTGTTCGAAGTTTTCCTGAATACCCATAAATTAAAGATCGTCCTTTGGTAAGTCGACATGTAGTGCCATATGTTTTTCCATGATTTCCTGGCGCATTTTTTTGCGCATCAACGCGGCATCGTATAGTTTCTGTTCCAATTCGCTGTCTATGGTCAATGGCGGAACAGGCACCGGTTTGCCATTCTCGTCGACCGCCACCATCGTAAAATAAGACGAATTGGTGTGTCTTTTTTCTTGCGTGCGCAAATTCTCGGCAACCACTTTGATACCGATTTCCATTGAAGACCGCCCGACATAATTGACATGTGCGGATAAAGTCACCAGCTCGCCAACCTGAATTTTTTCCTTAAAAAAAACTTGATCTAACGATGCCGTTACAACATAGTTCTTACTATACCGTGCCGCACAAGCATAAGCGGCCTGATCGAGCAGTTTTAATAACGAACCGCCATGCACGACACCAGAAAAATTGGCCATATCCGGCGTCATCAAAACAGCCATCTGCAATGTTTTCTCTTGTTGTTTTTTCGATTGATTCACATGTTTTCCGGAGTGGTTTTATAACGCCTTTTCGACCAAACAAATCTTATCGATTCGTATTCCAATTCGAATGAAAGGCTAACAAACGGCTTATTTTAACCGGTTTCAAGAATGATTGCGCCACGAGACGGATGAAAAGCTGCAGATTCAAGTGAAGCTCGTGGAAGGACGGAACGAGACCGGCGGATGCTCGCCGAGAAGGAAACTGTATAATTTTTGGATTATCCTAAATTCAGCAGATTAACTATGAATCTCATAAGGTATTACCTCTTATTCTTCATGATCTTCATGTTAAATTCTCTGTCTAGAATTATCGACAGCCCCCTGTGCCAATACCTACAAGAGTAAATCACATTAAAAGTCCTGATTAGCAAGTTTCTTCAGCTAAAGCCCAAAGACCAGCATATCCCTAGCAGGACGGGGTTCGTAAGCCATGCGCTTCAAGCTAAAAACGGCCAACCCACATTACGCTCTTTCCCAAGCTCCAGCTCTCATCGTTATACATAAGTCATGAATTACCCTTTTGCAATCTTAGCCAATGAGGCCTCGATACCATTTATTGTCGCTTAACGCTCTCGGCCTCGAAATCGCGATCAGGGGATCGCTCCCACAAAGGGTTACAAGCGCTGTGGGAGAGACGCCTACGTCGCGACTATCGAAGCCGCTAACGCTCAAACACCAATAGCTTTTTCGGATGACCTAGCGCTCGGTCGCTACGTTTTGTGCAATTAGGTATATTTATACTTGTGTATAACGGCGAGAGCTCCAGCCTGGGAAAGCCCCCCGGAAGCACCCCCTTCGACAAGGCTCTCCTGACCGCAGCCGAAGGGCTCAGGGCAAGAGCTTCCTGAGACCGACACAACCCGCAATCAACCCCGACTCGCTCGTTCAATCTTTCTTGATTATCGGGAAGCTAGAGCTTCCTGAATAGGTTACCCAAGCTGGAGCTTGGGTAACAGCATAGAATGATTGCGCCACGGGACGGATGAAAATCCGCGGATTCCAGTGAAGTTCATGAAAGTGCGCGGCGTTGACCGGGTTCGCTCCTTCCCAAGCTCGGCTTGGGAAGGCAGCCCCAGAAGCTCTGCTTCCCGTGACGGCAAGCGGAGCTTGCGGAATCGTTTCCCAAGCAGAGCTTGGGAAACAGCGAATCAAAAGGGAATAGTGAAAATAAATTACATGAAAAATTTCATGAAGCATCCATTTGTTGCGGATTCTCACCCGGAATAGGATGTGTTTTATTAGGATATTTCTTAAGTATCGTTTTAACGTAATTTTGCGTTTCTCGATAAGGAGGCACACCTTTATAGCGTTCGACGGCACCCTCTCCCGCATTATAAGCCGCCAATACCCATTCCACATTGCCGTTGAAATGGCGCATCAGCCAATGAAGATAAGCCGTACCGCCCTTGATGTTCTGAATAGGATTAAAAGTATCTTTGACACCGAATCTCTCGGCGGTTGCCGGAATCAATTGCATCAAGCCTTGAGCATTTTTGTTCGATAACGCGCCAGGATTAAAGGCAGATTCGGCCTGAATAACCGCCATAACCAGCTCAGGATCGATACCGTAATTAGGAGCAATTTTTTCGACCCACGATTTGACAATTTGGCGATTGGGATTTGCATGCTGCTCGGCCGTTATCGTTAATTCTGGCTCAGGGCGGCGACAGCGGGAATCCTTCGTCGGTTTAATATCTTTAAATTTGATCACCATGCGCCTGGCATAGGGATCTCCTGCTTTTGCCGCCAACCTGAACCAATAAAGCGCTATCGATAAATTTCTCGACACCCCTCGGCCATTGAAATAAATAAAACCCAAATGGTAAGCCGATTCGACATCAGACATTAATGCCGCCTTACAATACAATTCGTAAGCTTTCCGATAATTTTTTTTCACGCCGCGGCCGTGTTCGTAAACCATCGCCATTTTACGAATTCCGCTAGGATGATCGTCCGCAACTTCGGCTGCAAATAACGGCGAGGAAAAAAATAGAATTACGGCAAATAGCCTTAATAGCCAACTCATGTCAGTTTCTCGTTTTGCATAACATTAAGAAAAGCAATTTTAAAGCCATAAAATAATATCCATTATTTTCCTATTACTTATAATGATCACACCACTTGTTTGGCTAGATAACTGTAAAAAATTCCGACATTACTCTTAGTGCCAATGCCGAAAATTGAGATGAAACAAATATAACACCGGGAACACTACGAAAACTCGGAACCGCTTCATGAATAACTCGAAAGTTGACCGAATTATAAAATTGCAGCTAGACTTCAAAATTAATCAGTGCATGGCGCCTACCTAGGCTTGAATAATCAATACAAAATCATGAATAAAAGCAATAGAATTGATCTCTCACGCCTAAACACGCAATGGCGAATCTTATTATTAAGCGCGTTACTACTCAACACTACGGCATGCTCTACCAAGGAGGAGGTAATTGCACCGACACCGGACCCCACGATACTCGAGCTAAAACTAAAAGCCGGCAAACTTCTAAATCCCGATATTGAAGGCCGCGCATCGCCATTGGTCGTTAGAATATACCAATTCGAGGCAATCGATAAATTCAATACAAGCGATTTTTTCGCCATTTACGACAATGACGTAGCACTGTTGGGCCAAGACATTATTTTTCGCAAGGAACTGGAACTTCAACCTGATACAAACCGGAATTTAAGCTTAGAAAGCAAACCTGAAGCTCGTTATTTGGCTATCTTCGCGGCATTTCGCAACCTCGATACCGCACAATGGAAAGCATCGGTGAAGATCTTCCCCAATCAAACTAATAAAGTTAGTATTAATTTCGATCAATATACTGTGACACTGAATACAAAAAATGCCGATTAAAAGCAATCAATAGAACCATTCATCACTTTGTTTAACAAAGGCGGAAAACATGTCAGGCAACATTCCAAAACTACCGACACAGTATAAACAGATCAGCACCAAAAATACTCTGTTTGTTGCGATATTGACATCATTGATATTATCCCTCGGCTGCCAGACAACCGACCCAACCAGCCCAGAAGGCCTCAAAGCTTTAGAAGGCTTTAAACCTCAAGACACCGACAAGCTATTCGTCGTCGATTGCCTGCTACCCGGACAAGTCAGAAAGCTCGGCACGCAAATGACCTACTTAACAGCAAGACGCGCTATCAAAACGACTGCGGGTGAATGCGAAATTCGCGGAGGCGAATATGTCGCTTATGATCGAGCTAATTTAGCCAGCGCTTTAAAAATATGGCTACCGCTTGCACAACAGGGTGATCCCGAAGCGCAAATCAACGTCGGCGAAATCTACGAAAAAG
Source organism: Gammaproteobacteria bacterium (assembly GCA_018830325.1). GTDB lineage: Bacteria > Pseudomonadota > Gammaproteobacteria > Methylococcales > Methylomonadaceae > Methylotuvimicrobium. The sequence continues at coordinate 10,418 of JAHJSQ010000025.1, read as the reverse complement.
GACTAGGCGCGCAAGCGGATCCTCGGCTAGCCGCCGAATGGTACCGAAAAGCCGCCGAAACAGGTCATTCGAGAGCGCAAATTAATCTCGGTTATTTATATGAAAAAGGTCTCGGCGTTGAAAAAGACCTGACTACTGCATTAAATTGGTATCGTAAGGCATCAGGCTTAGAAAACACCGACTTGCAATTTGCTTCGGTTGTCGAGGCACAGTTTTCCAGCGCTCATGAACAAGAATTGGAAGCTTTACGGCAAGATGCCGCTCGACGTAAATTCGAGGCGGATCAATTACGAAGCCAACTAGCCGACACACAACGCCAACTCAGACAACAGCAAGACAATCTACGCTCGATACAAAGAAACTTAGAGCAAAAAAAACAACAGCTCGAACAGGAAAAAAACAAATCCACCCGTAACGAATCGCTACTGAAAGCGCTGGAACAGGAATTAAAAGCCGATCAAACCGAATTCGAAGCGCGACAAACTCAAATTTCAAAATTAGAACGCTCCCTGGAAACCAAACAGAAATCCATCAAGCATAGAACTCAAGCCGCCTTAGTCCAGGAACAAAAAATCGTCGCTAGCGCTCCGCAAAAACCGATCATCGACGACCAATCCGCCAAAACACTCGCTAATGCTCGTAGCGAACTGCAAAAAAACGAAACCTTACTTCAAGAAAAAGAAAGTTATTACATAAGGATCTCTAATGAAATCAAACGATCCTTAGAAGCTGTGGGCTCATCATCGGCCGAACAAAGCGATTCGCCGAGAGAACAACTAAGAGCGAAGGAAATCAGGGCTAATTTGGACCGGCAAAAACAATCGTTGCAAACGGTTGCACAGGAAATCAATACCTTAAAAAACCGAATTAACGAACAACGCAAAGTCGTAACAAAATTGGAAAGCGGTCAATTGATACAGTTAGCCTCTGCCGCTCCAACAATTCAAATTATCGATCCGCCGATGGTATTGACTCGAGGCGTTCCGAGTTTATTGTTAAGATCGATAGCCCCATCAAGAACCATCACCGGCAAAGTCGAGGCGCCTGCAGGGCTTAAAACATTAGTGGTCAATGATAAACCTGAAAACATCGATACGCAGGGTTTCTTTAAGATAAATATCACTGCCACAGAAGCGACGACACCTATCAAAATCGTCGCCATCGATAAAAAAGACAAAAGAACCAGTCTGAATTTCAACATCGTAACCCAAGAAGAAATCGCCACTTCAAGCATAGACAGCCGACCAACGACACCTAGAAAACCCGGCCGATTTTATGATGTAGACTTCGGGCGTTATCATGCGCTCATCATCGGCAATAACGATTATACGGAGCTACCGACACTGAAAACCGCGATCAACGATGCCAAAGCGGTCGAGTCGATTTTGCGCCAACGCTATGGCTTCAAAACCACGTTGCTGCAAAATGCCAATCGTCACCAGATCATGACGGCGCTGAATACTATTCGCAATTCTTTGAAAGAAAATGATAACTTATTGATTTATTATGCGGGTCACGGAGAACGAGACAAAACCAGCCTGGCGGCTTACTGGCTACCTACAGATGCCGAAATCGACAATACCGCAAACTGGATTTCCAGCGACGATATCACCCGCTATCTAAACATCATCGCCGCACGACACATCCTAGTTGTAGCCGATTCTTGCTACTCGGGCGCGATGACCGGAACGGCGATCGCTAGACTACCGGACGGCATGCCCGAAAATAAACGTGAAAAATGGCTGAAATTCATGGCAACACGGAAAGCACGAACCGTCTTGACATCAGGAGGCGTCGCTCCGGTTCTCGACGAAGGAGACGGTGAGCATTCAATATTTGCCCGAGCCTTTATCGATGCGCTACAAAGCAATCGGGGTTTAGTCGAAGATTATGATATTTTCCGTTCAGTATCGAAACAAGTTCGAACTTCGGCATCCCGTGTGGGCTTTACTCAAGCACCTCAATACGCGCCGCTTCAACATGCCGGCCACGAGGGCAGCCCGTTCTTTTTCGTTCCCGGTGTTTAACGACAGTACCGTTAAGCCGAAAGAATGGGTTTACTTCGCTTCTCAACAGACTACCCGGACGCCCTAAAAACGACAATAATACTCAAGCCGGAAATAGTCGGCTTAATCTTGTTGCTCATACAACTTAGCGGTTGCGCGACACCTTCAGAGCGTTTTGAATCGAGCGCCAAGAGCTTAGGGCTTACAAGTATAGAAATAAGCGGCGATCCATTTCATCATCGAGCCTATTTGAACCGAACTGCGGCGCAATCCGACAATATTCCGTTAGTCCATGTTTATTTAGATGGCGACGGCACGCCTTGGGAAATGAACCGCTGGATTGCCGAAGACCCGACACCGAGAAACCCTTTGATATTGCGTTTAATGGCAGCGGATCAAGAACCGGCAATATTACTGGGCCGGCCTTGCTACTACGGCTTACATTCGACGGATAAGTGTCACAATTCATTATGGACGTCGAAACGTTATTCGACCGAAGTCGTCGAAAGCATGGCGACCGCCTTGCGAAAATGGCTAACAAACTCAAAAACAGCAAGCGTTGTTTTAATCGGTTATAGCGGCGGAGGAACGCTCGCCACGCTGCTCGCACCATACTTTGAAAACACAAGCATCGTTGTTACTGTCGCAGCCAACCTAAACACAAGAGCCTGGAGCCTGCATCATGGCTATTTGCCGCTCGACGCATCTTTAAACCCGATTGACGCCCAACCTTTGCCGGCCAAAATAAAACAAATTCATCTAGCCGGCGTAAACGACGACAATGTTCCCGCTTTGATCATCGAATCTTTTAGCCGGCGACAAGCCAATGCCGTTTACCTGCCGATCGACGGATTCGATCATATGTGCTGTTGGGCAGACTTATGGCCCAATATTCTTAAAAAATATATCACGCCAACTAACCATCAGCCTGACCGTTAAAAACGGTTAACCTAACGTTCATGAAGGTCCGGCCATCGCCCCGGCAAATGAAAGTTCGAGGCGTGGCGGAGGGTGCAGTCACTCGCCCGACAGGACGCCGTGAACCCAGCACCTAAATTCCATAGGTCTTTGGCAATGATTCAAAATCATGGCTTAATTTAGGTGCTGGATGAATTATCCAAGATAGTTAACAATAGCCAATGGGCTATGGAATTTAGGTGCTGGGTGAATACGTCCATGTAGGCTCGACGGCGGCTTTCCCTGCCGCCGACGCCTGTCGATCGAGCAACCGCACCCTCTTCGGAGCCGGCATTGTACTTTCACAGTAAAAATACAATTAGAGTATCGCGATAAATAACTTCCTGGAGCTATGATGGGATCGATCTTTGACGAACGATCTCATACAGCATCGCGCCGGTCGCGACCGACAAATTGAGACTGGAGACACTGCCCTGCATCGGTAATTTGACCAACCAATCGCATTGCTCACGAGTCAAACGCCGCATACCTTTACCCTCGGCACCGATCACCAAGGCCATCGGCAACTTAAAATCGCACTGATAAAGCATTTGCTCGGCCTCGCCGGCTGCACCGAAAATCCAAATCCCCTGATCTTTTAGCCAACGCAAGGTTCGGGACAGATTCGTGACTTGATAGACCGGCACGGTCTCCGCGGCACCGCTAGCAACCTTACAAACCGTCGGCGTAATACCGACCGCATTGTCCTTCGTGATAATCACGCCATGCACGCCGGTGGCATCGGCCGTCCTTAAGCATGCTCCGAGGTTATGCGGGTCCTGAACATTATCTAAAACCAAAAACAACGGCATGCCGGTAAGACTGGAAACCGCCTGCTTCAATGCATCTTCCGATTGCGCCGAAGGTAGTTCGATTTCAAGCACGATACTTTGATGATTATTACCGTCGGCAAGGCGATCCAGTTTTTTCCGGTCGACTTTTTCGGGGTTAATACCGAGCTTTTTCAAGTCTTCGATCAATTGACTTAAACGTCGGTCCTGACGGTGCGAGTCAACCCAAGCCTGATGAATATGCTGAGGCGAATAATCGAGTGCCGCTTGGACTGAATGAATGCCGTAGATTTTGACTCGGCTCATTTTTTACGCCGTCTTTTTTTTGGGCGCTTTGCCAAGGCAGTAACCTTAACGAGTTCGAAATCGATTTTCTTGTCGTCAAGATTGACGCGTACGACTTGCACTTGCACAGTATCGCCAAGACGATAACGAATACCCGTACGTTCGCCGATTAACTGATGACTGGCCGCATCGAAATGAAAATAATCTTGGGCAAGATTACTGATATGCACGAGGCCCTCGACATAAATATCGGCAAGCTCGACAAAGAACCCGAACGACGTCACCGCCGAAATAATACCCGGAAACTCTTCGCCGACCTTGTCCATCATGTATTCGCACTTAAGCCAACTAACGACATCGCGCGTCGCATCATCGGCTCGACGCTCGTTCGTCGAGCAATGCTCGCCAAGCGTGACCATGTCGGGAAATCCGTAATGATAACTTTCCGGCTTTTTGTCTTGTAAACAATGCCGGATGGCCCGATGCACTAACAAATCGGGATAACGTCGAATCGGCGACGTAAAGTGAGCATAGGCTTCGAGCGCCAAGCCGAAATGGCCTTTCAAATCGGGACTGTAAACCGCTTGCGACATCGAACGCAACAAAACCGTTTGAATCAAATGAGCATCCGGGCGCCCCTTAATGCTATCGACTAGGTGCATGTAGTCGAGCGGCGTCGGCTTATCACCACCACCCAAGCTCAGACCCAATTCACCTAAAAACGTCTTCAGCGCCAATAATTTTTCCGGTCCGGGCCCGTCATGAATTCTCAATAACTTGGGCATTTTTCGGCGATTGAGAAATTTAGCTGCCGCCATGTTCGCGGTAATCATAAACTCTTCAATCAGCTTATGTGCATCGTTACGCACAACCGGAACGATCTTTTCAATTTTACGTTCGGAACCGAAAATAATCCGCGTTTCCTGAGTATCGAAATCCATTGCGCCGCGTTTTTCTCGGCTTAAACGCATGGCTTTGTACAACGCATACAGTTCTTGTAAATGCGGCATTAAAGGCTTATATTTTTTAATTAAGGCCTTGTTGCCATCTACCAGCATGCTAGCGACTTCGGTATATGTCAGGCGTGCATGAGAACGCATCACAGCTTCGAAGAAACGCGAACGCGTCATCTGTCCTTCCGCATTGATCGTCATCTCGCAGACCATACATAAGCGGTCGACATTAGGATTGAGCGAACAGAGTCCATTCGAAAGAATTTCCGGCAACATCGGAATCACTTGTTCCGGAAAATAAACCGAGGTACTGCGGTTTTTGGCCTCAATATCCAACGCGCTATTGATCGCGACATAATGAGACACATCGGCAATCGCGACAAAAAGCTTCCAGCCCTTTCCAGTCTTACGGCAATACACGGCATCGTCGAAATCGCGCGCATCTTCGCCGTCTATCGTCACCAGCGGAACATCACGCAAATCGACACGACCTTCCTTAGCCGCTTCCGGCACTTCATCGCTGAATGCCTGAATTTCCTGTTCAACCTCTTCCGGCCAGACATGCGGCAAACCATGGCTGCGAATCGCCATCTCGATTTCCATGCCCGGAGCCAAATGCTTGCCCAAAACCTCGGCAACACGTCCGATGGGTTGATTGGTCTTACTCGGTTGCTCCAGGATTTCGGCGACAACGATATCGCCTTTTTTTGCCTTGCCGGTTTCATCACCCGGTATCAAAACGTCTTGCGCTAGGTTTTTATTATCCGGCACGACGTAATTAACACCTTTTTCGGTAAAAAAACGGCCGACCACTTGTTTGGTATTGCGTTCCAGCACCTCGACGACAGCCCCTTCGCGGCGTCCTTTCCGGTCGAGACCGGCGATTCGCGCGACGGCCCTGTCATTATGCAGAACCGAACGCATTTCACGGGGAGACAAAAATAAATCGTCGGAGCCGTCGTCCGGCTTTAAAAACCCAAAGCCATCGGCATGACCGATGATGCGCCCGGCAATTAAATCCTTACTGTTAACTCGGCAATATTTTTGGCGGCGATTGAATAATAATTGTCCGTCGCGCTCCATTGCACGAAGCCGTCTGCGCAAGGCCTCCAACTGGTCGGGCGACTCGAGTTGAAATTCCTGAGAAATTTGATCGCGCGACAAGGGTTTACCGACATGGGCGAGCAGATCAAGGATCAACTCCCGACTAGGTATCGGGTTCTCGTATTTCGCCGCCTCGCGCTCTGCATAAGGGTCACGGGTCGGAGTAAAATTTGGTTTTTTATCTTTAGACTTCAATGTCGTCGTTTCCTAAATTTTAGAATGAAGACCATAGCTTAACTGATATACGCGTATTTTAACAATTCCCTATGCAAATCAAAAATCAACGTGTGCATCAAGCGGTTAATGGACAGTAAACAGACAGACCTCAGCAATTTTAGACGTTGATAGTATTGACAGTATATCAAGCAATCGGTATAGTGCGCGCTCACTTCGCTGATACAGCACACCTTTGCCGAGGTGGTGAAATTGGTAGACACGCTAGCTTCAGGTGCTAGTGCTCGCAAGGGCGTGGAGGTTCAAGTCCTCTCCTCGGCACCACTTCTTGATTACCTTCCGTTAAATTTCTGGAACTTTCTTCAATTAATTTTCTTTGTGTGCTCACTGAACAGTTAGCTACGAATCATCATTTTAGTCAAAAGACCTTTGCTGCAATAATACCAGAACTTAGCGATTATCTACATCGACTAACATACCGGTCGAATTTTAGATTGTAGATAACAATCAGGCCGTTCACTCTCTTGACGTAACGGGCGCCTACTGGCAAAGAAGCACTTCAACATGAAAAATTTTTAATCTCCGATATTCATACAGAATTCGCACAACGGCGGTTCGACCCGTCCACCGATTATTCATGTCTACGTTTCGATGTAATTGTTCAGACCCCCTGCATTTAAAACAAGTTGGAACTTTGCCTCCCCCTTAGAAAAAGGGAAGATTGAGGCTGACGTATCCCCAAGAAATAGCCAAATAAAACAATTTGCTATGGCTGAAAATTGATAGATATATTGATTTTTTTCATCGTTCCTACGCTCTGCGTGGGAATGCATCCCGGGACGCTCTGCGTCCCCAGAGGTTGATAATACCGACAAGAGCAACGATACAATTCTCAACAGTTTTTTAATCCAATTGCCCTCCGCAGTCGACGCAGAGCGTCTAAAGCGGCATTCCCACGCAGAGCATCACTGCCATTAAGTTAAGAACTTTTCCGTTCGCCCTGAGCAAACTAAGCGCCCTTCGGTCGCGTGGTGTTACCAGGAAACAGTCGCTGTTTGACGTAATTTTGGGTATTTTTATATATTCGCAAGCCATTGATTTTACATATACAAAAAAGCTGTTTCTTGAGAGCTTGACGAATGGTGAATGGAAAAGTCCGAGTCGATAAGTTAAGCCGCCCATGGTTCGACAGGGCTCTCCTGAGCTTAGCCGAAGGGCTCACCACGAACGGCTTAACTTAATGGCCGTGACGCAGAGCATGGGAACGAGCGGTTTTAAGGATGCCACGAATACAGAAAATACATTACGCCACGGATGGCGTGTATTAGGGCAATGCAGGAGAGCCGAGGAGCATTTTACGGCCTTGCATCGCCTAAAACGCCTACTGTTGGCGCCCTACCATCTGCCTCAATGTATTCGTCTTTTTCAAGAGGGTAACTGAATATTTACCCGAATTTCATTATCAACTATGTTATTTAACCTAAACGCTGCTGCTCAACCCAATCTATTGAGTGATATAACCTAAATTGTATTGCCACTATTATTCACTCATCCAAGTAAGATAATTCCGACAATTCGTAATAGAAGACTAAAATTTAGGGGATTTTTTCATTTTTTTTGATTAAAAATTACTCCTGGCATATTGCTTGCTTTTATTCAGACTGTGTTAATTAAACAAGCAAAGACCAGAATGAAAAAAATAATCAAAATAGGATTACTCGGCGCAATGTTTGCTCCGACAACATACGCTAACCAAAATGCCCTGACCGACATGGATTTTCACAATTCCAGTTCGGAAAAAATCAAACTAGGACAATTCCTCTTCTATGACAAAATATTATCCGGAAATCTCAATATCTCATGCGCTTCTTGCCACCACCCAATGGCTGGCACAGGCGACGGTTTGGCTTTGTCGGTCGGCGAAGGAGGCAAAGGATTAGGAGTCACGCGAGATACCGGTAGCGGCATCGACGCAATTCATGAGCGGGTGCCAAGAAATGCACCTCATTTATTCAACCTGGGCGCAAAAGAATTCGTCACCATGTTTCATGACGGGCGTTTAACAGCAAACCCTAATCACCCCTCTGGCTTCGACTCCCCGGCCGGTGACGCTTTACCTCCAGGCTTGGATCATTCTCTTGCAGCTCAAGCCATGTTTCCAGTGACTTCAACCACTGAGATGGCTGGGCAAGCCGGAGAAAACCCTGTGAGCGATGCCGCAACTGCAGATAACTTTACGGAAGTATGGAGACTGTTGACGGCTCGGGTGATGGCAATCGACGAATATCGCGATTTAATTCACCAAGCCTATCCTGGCCTCGCCGATCAGGATGTAACCTTTGTCCATATCGCCAATGCTATCGGTGCTTTCGAAGCGACTGCATTTCGTGCCGACAACAGCCGTTATGACCAATACTTAAGAGGCGAATACAGCCCCTCCTCTTCGGAAAAAAAGGGGTATAAAATTTTCAAAGACAACTGCATGTCTTGTCACAGCGGCCCTCTACAAACCGATCACCAATTTCACGCTCTGGGAATTCCACAAATTGGCCCGGGAAAAGGCGACGGGTTATTCGGTTACGACGACTTCGGTCGTGAACGCGTTACCGGAAACAATGACGATAGATATCGTTTCCGAACCCCTACCCTGCGAAACGTAGCCATTACCGGACCTTGGGGTCATGATGGCGCGTATGACACATTAGAAGGAATGATTAGACATCACCTTAACCCTGAACAAAGCCTGGATAACTACGATATCAGCCAAGCCCGCCTACCGCCTCGGGACGACTTGAATGAAATCGACCGCATCATCCACAGCGATGAAATCAGCCGTGCAGAGTTAAAGGCCAGAATCGAACTTCAGCCGGTTAACCTGACCGACCAGGAAATCGACGATTTACTCGATTTCCTGAATGCACTAACCGACACTGCTAGTTTGGATATGCGCAATACAGTGCCCTATCGAGTACCGAGCGGCTTACCAATAGCCGATTAGTGATACCCCCCAATATCGCTGCATCTGTTGATGCACTACGAAGACGCCGCCGTCTGTGCCGGCGCATTGCTCTAGCTGCATTTGATCTCGTTCGGCGAATCGGGCTCCCGACGGACAAATAAATGCCACTGATAAGCCGTATCGCTGCCGGCCACCCAAAAAAGCCGAACCCGTTGGTGTAGAGCCTCAATCGACAGTGATCCTCGACAGGTATCTCGTAGCGTCAGCGGTTGTCAAGCCGATTCCGGCTTTTGCACGGCCCATTCTTGGACTTGAATGGCTTGCGCTAGGCTTTGGTAGCGGCTCTGCCTTTGACATACTTGCATTCCTACAAATTATGATTTCCGGAACGCAATATACCTTTCGTACGTCAAATTTCGGCAGTGCCTAAGGAGGCGCCGGGAAGTTCGGCAAAGGCTTTGCCAGCATTAAGCTGGCAAAGCCTGCATGGACGTTTCACGACGTACTTTGACGAGCACCCCGGTGCCGAATTTTGATCTACGATGGGTATAAATCTTGAAACTTTCCGATAAACGAATCTAAGTATTGGCAAAACGAGAAGAGTATTTTGTCATTTTGAATCCCGTTGAGTGTTCCCTTAGTTGAGTGGTTTGTAAATCATCCTGTTGCCCTGTTCTCATCACTCTGATGAGAATGGATGCATTATATTCTCTATAATTTTCTAATACTTAAATATGATAAAGTCGAATTAGTTACTTGGATTCTTTTCTTTGGACAAGCAAAGACAAAATCGCCTGTAGCGATTTTGAACAGCTTTAGGTGGCCTGCAGGGCGAAACCCAGGGATTGGATTTCGCAGCAGTATCGCAGATGTCGATCCGCGAACCGACTCCACATAAGCGTCGCGATAGCGACACAAAACCTTTTTCAGATTTCAAATAGGCTGAAGCTTATACATATACATAATCAGGATCGCATAAGAAAAACCAAGGATAAATGGACCTAACTCGTTATTTGAATCAAAAAGCGCTATAAATGTCATATTGATGATATAGAGCCCGTGATTAATTAAGCTACATTCGAAGCGTATTTAGTATCTTCCAGTCTGAAAAAGGAGCTAATACGTTCTGCATTGTGCTTCAATGAATCCAATGCAAAAATAATCCGTTCTTTTAAATCAGCTTTATTTT